>CAILVI010000147.1 GCA_903837595.1 uncultured Thiodictyon sp. | reverse complement strand
CGTTGCCCTGGGCTGGTATGCGGCACCCCGTTGGGGTGCAATACGGTGATGTTTGATAATGCCCTCATAGATGTCCATCGTCCGGTTGTGATTCGGTCTATGTAGTTGATGCATATCGCGTACGCTCGTGGTCGTCAAGTTGTTCCCGTTACCGGCCAGGTTACCATCGACCATACCGAGGAATAAATCTGCCCGGAAAAACAGCCCCGAAGGGGCGAGACATACCAGCCCAGGGCAACGCCCTGGGATCGGGCAACAACATCGATCAGCCCTGAAAGGGCGTGACATTCCGCCATCGGCCAAAGGCATCGTTGATTTCGACGCTCTTACGCGTAATGGACCGCGACAAGGATACCTATGGCCAAGAGTACGAACGCCAAGGACAGGCATCCGTCGTTGGCGCTCGGCTTGGCATTCGAGGCCAGGATATCTCCATTCTCGTCGATTTCTACATAGAAAACGCCGCGTTCTTTGAATCCTGAGATATCATCGCGCTGAATCATCGCGACCACGTCTCTCATGGATCTACCGTATTGGCGAGCGTATCGTTGTGCAGTGATTCCGCGCCTCCCTGCCTTGTTGAAATACCAAGAGTCTTTGGGGTCTGATATACCGTGCGTTTGCCTGATAACCTGGATAATGCTTCCTGGCTCTGCTCCATTCCCCATAACCCCAATCGCTCGATTGAGATCCCGGGCCGCATCCCGGTGCCCCGTAAAGATCAGCGTCTTGGCGAATTTGACGATGATCGGTTCCGACCCGAAATACAAAAGCAGAAACTCGTTCTCAAGTTGCTCAGCAATCGTGCTCGCGTCAGCGAACTCCTTGTTTCTCAAGATCCTCGCACAAAAGGCATCCGCCAATTTCCACGAGATCTTTGCGAGCCTTGCTCGCAGCCCCTCAAGTTCCGGGTAATACTGCACCGCGGTTTGCCAATCCGCATCGAGCGGACTGCCCGCACTTGGTTCGGGATCGCCGTCAGCAAAGGCCGTGTCAGCGCTTTGGGTCTTCTTCTCCCGGAGCCTGTCATATTCAACGCGCTTAGCCGGGTCGCTGAGGACACCGTACGCCTCGTTTAATTCAGCCATGCGCAGTCCGGCCGTGTCGGGCGTCACCCCCATCTTATCCGGGTGATAACGCTGCGCCAAGGCCTTGTAGGCGGCGCGTACAACGACGGCGTCGGCCGATGGTGTCAGTCCCAGCGTTGCGTAATAGTCCTTGTTGGCGTCCATTTTCTTGCTCGCTGTTTCGAGGTCTATGTCACGCCCTTTCAGGGCTGATCGCCAATATCACCGTCACCCAGGGCGTTGCCCTGGGCTGGTATGTCACGCCCCTTCGGGGCTTTGGTGCGCGGTTACCGCCAGTTGGGCGCGGCGACCAGCGGCATCGGACGGGCGCGATCATCGTTCTGGCCGTCGACGCCCAGACACGGAAAGCCCCGAAGGGGCGTGACATACCAGCCCAGGGCAACGCCCTGGGTTGCGTCCATCAGGATATCCAGCCCTGAAGGGGCGTGACATAGGGCAGGCCCTCGCGACCAGCCGGCGTCAATTGCAGTCAATCAAACCCCGCGGGCACCCCCAAATGCCAATCCGTCTCGCGCTGCAACCGATGCGCGACATTGAGCAGCCGCCCTTCGTCGAAATAGTTGCCGACGATCTGCAGCCCCACCGGCATCCCATCCACCGGGGCGACCGGAATGGACATGCCGGGCAGGCCGGCCAGGTTGGCGGCGATGGTGTAGATGTCGTTCAAATACATGGCCACCGGGTCGTCCATCTTGGCGCCGATGGGGAAGGCGGTGGTGGGGCTGGTGGGACCCATGATGACGTCGGCCTGCTCAAAAGCGCGACGGAAGTCCTCCGCGATCAGGTGGCGGATCTTCTGGGCCTTGAGGTAATAGGCATCGTAATAGCCGGCGGAGAGGACATAGGTGCCGATCATGATGCGGCGCTGAACCTCCGCCCCAAACCCCTCGGCGCGACTGCGCTTGTACAGGTCTTCAAGGTCTTTCGGCTGCTCGCAGCGGTGGCCATAGCGCACGCCGTCGAAGCGGGCAAGGTTTGATGAGCATTCGGCCGGGGCAACCACGTAATAGACGGGTACCGAGAGCGGGCTGTTGGGCAAGCTGATCTCCACGACCGTGGCGCCCTGGCGCTCGTATTCGCGGATGGCGGCTTGGATGCCGGCGGCTACCCGCTCATCCAACCCGGCGCCGAAATACTCCTTCGGCAGCCCGATGCGCAGCCCCGTCAGATCCCCATCCAACCCGGCGACATAGTCGGGCACCGGGGTATCCAGAGAGGTGGAGTCCCGCGGGTCGAAGCCGGCCATGGTCTGGAGCAGGAGCGCCGCATCCGCCGCCGAGCGGGCCATGGGACCGGCTTGGTCCAGGCTGGAGGCGAAGGCGATCATGCCCCAGCGTGAGCAGCGTCCGTAGGTGGGTTTGATGCCGGTGATGCCGCACAGTGCCGCAGGTTGGCGGATCGACCCCCCGGTATCGGTCCCGGTAGCAGCCACGCACAGACGGGCGGCGACGGCGGCGGCGGAGCCACCGGACGACCCGCCGGGGACCCGGGTCTGGTCCCAGGGGTTTTTCACCGGGCCATACCAGCTCGTCTCATTGGACGAGCCCATGGCGAACTCGTCCATGTTGGTCTTGCCAAGCACCACGGCCCCGGCGGCGGCGAGGCGCTCGACCACGGTGGCGTCGTAGGGGGCGATGAAGTTATCGAGCATCCGCGAGCCGCAACTGGTGCGCAAGCCGGCGGTGCAGAAGATGTCCTTATGCGCGATGGGGATGCCGGTCAAGGGCCCGCCGGTGCCGGCGGCCAGGGCCGCGTCGGCCTGCCCGGCGGCGGTCAGGGCAGGCTCAGCGGCAACGGTGATGAAGGCGTTCAGATCCGGGTTGTGCCGCGCGATCCGCTCCAGGAAGTGCCGGGTCAGCTCGACGCTGGAGTAGGTGCGGGCGCGCAGCCCAGCTACCAGTTCGGCAATGGTCTTGTCGTGCATTATTCGATCACCTTGGGAACCAGATAGAGCCCCGCGTCGGTCTGGGGTGCAATGGCCTGGAAGCGGTCGCGCTGGTCGGACTCGGTGGGCAGGTCCGGGCGCAGCCGCTGGGTCATGTGCAGGGGATGGGCCATCGGCTCGACGCCGGTCGTGTCGACCGCGTCCATTCGGGCGACCAGGCTTAAAATGTTGGAAAGGTCGTGGGCATAGCGGTCGCAGTCCGCGGGCGTGACCGCGAGCCGCGCCAGATGGGCGATCTTCTCGACGTCTGATCGATCCAGAGCCATTGCTGTCGTGTCCTCTTGAAGCGGGGTGTGGCCGGTCGGCCGCACCGGTAAGCAGGAGAAAATACCATAGGCTGGGGGAGGGCGGCACCTGCGCCGCAGGGGGCCGACGCGGTCCGCCGCGGAACTGCTTTCGGCGCCTCGCCTTGCCGACGGCGAGATGCGTTGTTAGATTACCGCCTCTTTGCCCTGGACTCCCCAGCGGGTCGCCCCAAGGGTGCCCCTCGGTACCCCTCAGCCCCGGGGTCGGTCAGGCGCCACGCGCCGCATTTTTAAGGTAAATACCTGATGTTTTTCAGACGTTTTCGTGGGATCTTCTCGACCGATCTGGCGATCGACCTGGGGACGGCCAATACCCTGATCCATGTGCGCGGCCAGGGTATCGTGCTCAACGAGCCCTCGGTGGTGGCGATCCGTCAGGAACGCGCGGGCGGACCCAAGACAGTGGTGGCGGTGGGCGAAGAGGCCAAGGCGATGCTCGGGCGCACGCCCCAGAACATCACCGCCATCCGACCGATGAAGGACGGGGTCATCGCGGACTTCACCGTCACCGAGAAGATGCTCCAGTTCTTTATCCACAAGGTACACGAGACGCGCATGGTCCGCCCCAGCCCGCGGGTGCTGATCTGTGTACCCTCCGGCTCGACCCAGGTGGAGCGGCGCGCGATCAAGGAGTCCGCCTCCGGGGCCGGCGCCCGGGAGGTCTATCTGATCGAGGAGCCGATGGCGGCGGCCATCGGCGCGGGTCTGCCGGTGGGTGAGGCGCGCGGCTCCATGGTGATTGACATCGGCGGCGGAACCTCCGAGGTGGCGGTGATCTCGCTCAACGGGATCGTCTACTCCAACTCGGTGCGGATCGGCGGCGATACCTTCGACGAGGCGATCATCAACTATGTGCGCCGCAACTACGGTACACTGATCGGTGTAGCGACGGCCGAGCGCATCAAGCACGCCATCGGCTCCGCCTTCCCGGGCAATGAGGTGCTGGAGATCGAGGTGCGCGGGCGCAACCTCGCCGAGGGCATCCCGCGCAGCTTCACACTCAACAGCAATGAGATCCTGGAGTCGCTGCAGGAGCCGCTGTCGGGCATCGTCGGTGCGGTCAAGTCAGCCTTGGAGCAGACCCCGCCGGAGTTGGGCTCGGACGTCGCGGAGCGCGGTATCGTGCTGACCGGCGGCGGCGCCCTGCTGCGGGACTTCGACCGGCTGATCGAGGAGGAGACCGGGCTGCCGGTGGTGGTGGCCAGCGACCCCCTGACCTGTGTCGCCCGCGGCGGCGGCAAGGCCTTGGATATGCTCGACACCCGGGGGCTCGACCTCTTCTCTACGGAGTAGCGCGCGACCGGGCAGTCCGAGTCAGTCGTTCAGGCGCCGGTCGCGGCGGTTGGGAAATAGACAGGATTAACAGGATTGCTCAGGATTAACGGGATGATAAACGGCTGGGTGCGGCTCTTCGATGATCTTGTAAATCCTGCAAAATCCTGTTAATTCTGTCCGTTTACTCCCTGGCAATCCCGGTGTCCGTTACTCACCTTTGCCCCTTGTGGCGTTAAATTACCTGGGTCCGCGCGACGCGCCCGGGTCCGCATCGCCTGCCCGAGAGGCATTGCCATCAAACCCCTGTTTCTCCATGTACCGTCCCCGACCTCGCGCGTGATCCTGGCGGTGATGCTGGCGATCGGGCTGATTCTGGCGGACCATCGCGACCAGCGCCTGGGGGCACTGCGCTCGACCTTGGCAGTGCTGGTGTATCCGCTGCAATTGCTGGCTGATTTCCCGATCCGCTATGCCCGGCAAACCCAGGACCGCATGGCGGACGAGGGACAATTGCGTAACCAGAACGCCGAGCTTAAGCGCGACAACCTGATCTTGAGCGCGCGCTCGCAGCAGCTCGTGGCCTTGGAGGCGGAGAACATGCGCCTGCGCGACCTGCTCGGGTCCTCCTTCAAGATCGGTGAGCGGGTCCTGATCGCGGAGATCCTGGCCGTCGACCTGGCCGACTCGCGCCAGCAGATTTTGATCAACAAGGGCACCAACTCCGGTGTCTTCGTCGGTCAGCCGGTCCTGGATGCCAGCGCAGTCATGGGCCAGGTGATCCACACTAACCCCTTTTCATCGACCGTTTTGCTGATTACCGACGCGGACCACGCCCTGCCGGTGCAGGTGACTCGCAACGGGTTGCGCAGCATCGCGGTGGGGTCCGGGCCGGGCCGTGAACTGGACCTTCTGCACATCCCCAAGAACGCGGACATCCGGGTCGGCGACCTACTGGTGAGCTCCGGGTTGGGTGGTCGCTTTCCGCCCGGCTATCCGGTGGCACGCGTGAGCGCGGTCGGACAGGTACCGGACAACCCCTTTACCACCGTGAAAGCGGAGCCCAGCGCCCGGCTCGACCGCAGCCGCGAGGTGCTGCTGGTGTGGACCCTGAGTCCTGAGCACCATCAGGATGCCCTGAGCCGCAGCGAGCCCGCCTTCGGCAACCCGGCCGGCAGCCGCAGCGCGACCGGTCCCGGCAAGTCGGCGCCCCGACGGGGCACGCGTCGTGAGTGAGACGGTCCGGCGTGGCACCTGGGCGGTGTGGGGCAGCCTGCTCATCGCACTGTTTTTAACCATCCTGCCGATGCCCGCGTGGATGGATGACTTCCGCCCCCCCTGGGTGGTCCTGACCTTGATTTTCTGGTCACTCACCCTGCCGGAACGGGTGGGCGTGTTCTCTGCGTTCGCCGCCGGGTTGACGCTCGACGTCACCACCGGCGCGCTGCTCGGTCACCACGCACTGGGGTTTTCCCTGGTCGCCTACCTGGCGGTGGAACTGCACCAGCGGGTGCGCACCTTTCCACTGTGGCAACAGACCCTGTTCGTCTGGTTGCTGCTGCTGGCGGAACGGCTGCTGTACCTGTGGGTACTCGGCGCCACTGGCCAACCCACGCCCAGCCTGGTCTATTGGGTACCCACCTTCCTCGGTGCCCTGCTGTGGCCCTGGGTCTTCGTGGTGTTGCGCGATCTGGCCCGGCGGGCCGGGGCACTCTGAATGATGCGCCTGGACTCGAACCTTCAGGACCGGCAACGCGAGGAACGCCTGGTGGGGGCAAGGGCAATCGTCGCCGGGGTGCTGGTCTTGGCGGCGTTGTCACTGGTCGTCGTGCGACTGGTCCGGTTGCAGATCACCGACCACGAGCATTTCTCCGTGCTGTCACAGGACAACCGGGTCAAGATCCAGCCGGTCCCACCCAGCCGCGGGCTGATCTATGACGCCCGCGGCGTGCTCCTGGCCGACAATCATCCATCCTTCTCACTGGAGATCACCATCGAGAAGGTGGATGACCTCCCGGGCACGATCGCGGCCCTGGCGCAGATCATTCGGCTGGATGACAAGGACCGGGAGCGCTTCGAGCACCTGAAGGCTCAGCGGGTGCGCTTCCAAGGCGTACCGCTGCGGCTGAATCTGACCCCGGAAGAGGTGGCCCGCTTCTCGCTGGACAGTTACCGCTTCCCCGGGGTGGACGTGCGGGCCGAGTTAATCCGCACCTATCCCTTGGGAGAACTCACCGCCCATGCTTTGGGCTATGTGGGACGCATCAACACGGAGGAAATCGGACGCATCGACTCGAGCGACTATGCCGGGACCCGTTTCATCGGCAAGGGCGGGGTGGAGAAGGCGCATGAGGGACTCCTGCACGGGCAGGCCGGCTACCAGCAGGTGGAGGTCAATGCCCACGGCCGGGTCCTGCGGACCCTGGAGTCCAAGCCGCCGATCGCGGGCCGCGACCTGCACCTGTATCTGGATATCACCCTACAGCGTGCGGCGACCGCCGCCCTGGGAGAGCACCGCGGTGCCGTCGTCGCCATCGATCCACGCACCGGCGGGGTGCTGGCCCTGGTGAGTAACCCGAGCTTCGACCCCAACCCATTCGTCGAGGGCATCGGTGGGCAGGAGTATCATGCCCTGCTATATGCCCCAGACAAGCCGCTCTTCAATCGGGCGGTGCGCGGCCAATACCCTCCGGGGTCCACGGTGAAACCCTTCGTGGGCCTGGCCGGGCTGGCAGAGGGCGTGGTCGATACCCGCAAGATCAAATATTGCTCCGGCGCCTACCGGCTGCCCGGGCAGAGCCACAATTACCGCTGCTGGCGGCATAGTGGGCACGGCGGGGTGGCCCTGGAGGCCGCCCTGATACAATCCTGCGACGTCTACTTTTACGATCTGGCCCACGAACTGGGGATCGAGCGTCTCAAGCACGTCCTGGGCGAGTTCGGCTTCGGCGCCCGCACCGGGATCGACCTGGCCGGCGAGTTGGGCGGGCTGGTACCCTCCAAGGAGTGGAAGGAGAAGGTGCGCAAACAGCTGTGGTTTCCGGGTGAAACACTCATCGTCGGCATCGGCCAGGGCGCCTTTATGGCGACCCCTCTGCAGCTCGCGGTGGCCACCGCCACCATGGCCAATCACGGTCACTTTTTTCAGCCCCGCGTCGCCCGCGCCGCGCAGGTGCCAGGGGCACCCCAGGCAGAGGACCTGCCGACCGTATCCCATGTGATTGATGCGGGTGACCCGCATCGCTGGGAACAGGTCATTCATGCCATGACCCAGGTGGTGGAGAGCCCCCGCGGGACGGCCAAGGGCATTCGCAGCCGGGACTACCGCATCGCCGGTAAGACTGGAACTGCCCAGGTCTTCACCCTGGGCCGCAATCAGGCCTACAACGCCTCCCAACTCGAGGAGAAGATGCGCGACCACGCACTGTTTGTTGCCTTCGCCCCGGCGGATGATCCGCGCATCGCCGTGGCGGTCATCGTCGAGAACGGCGGACACGGGGGTACGGTGGCGGCACCGGTGGCCCGTAAGGTCATGGATGCCTATCTGGGCGGCTCCACGTTGATTGCCGAGCCCGAGGCCGCCGATGGCGATTAGGCCCGGTGCCGCAGGATCGCACCGGCTGAATGACCCGACACAGTCGGGGCTGCTCATGCGCCTGCATATCGACGCCCCGCTGCTGTTGGGGCTGCTCCTACTATGTGCCTTTGGCCTGGTGGTATTGTTCAGTGCGACCGACCAGGACTTGGACGCGGTGGAGCGTCAGTTGGTGCGGCTCACCCTGGCCTTCGGTCTGATGTTCGCCGTGGCCCAGGTACACCCCTACCAACTGCGACGCTGGTCGCTCCCGCTCTATGTCCTGGGCGTCCTCATGCTGGTGGCGACACTCCTGGTCGGGGACGTCGGCAAGGGTGCTCAACGCTGGCTCGATCTGGGCGTGGTACGCTTTCAGCCCTCGGAAATGCTCAAGCTCGCGGTGCCGATGACGATCGCCTGGGTGCTGGCCGACCGGTCGCTGCCGCCGCGCCTGGGGCGGGTGTTCGCGGCGACCGTGCTGATGTTGATCCCGGTGCTCCTGATCGCCAAGCAGCCCGACCTGGGCACCGCGATCCTGGTGGCCGCCGCAGGGGTCACGGTCCTGTTCATCGGGGGCTTGAGCTGGCGGATCATCCTGATGGTCGCCGCAGCCGCGGCCGCCCTAGCCCCCCTGCTCTGGTACCGCATGCACGATTACCAGCGCCAGCGTGTGCTCACCTTCCTCGACCCGACGTCCGACCCCCTGGGGACCGGCTATCACATCATTCAATCACAGATCGCCATCGGCTCCGGGGGGCTGCACGGCAAGGGATGGCTGCTTGGCACCCAGTCCCACCTGGAGTTTCTGCCGGAGCACCACACTGACTTCATCTTCGCGGTGATCGGGGAGGAGTTCGGACTGACCGGCATCCTGGTGCTGCTCAGCCTCTACCTCTTCATCATCTACCGGGGCTTAAGCATCGCGGTCAACGCCCCGGACACCTACGGCAAGGTGCTCGCCGGCGGTCTGTCCCTGGTGTTCTTCGTCTATGTCTTTGTCAACACCGGCATGGTCACGGGCCTGCTCCCGGTGGTGGGGGTCCCGCTGCCACTGGTCAGCTACGGCGGGACCTCGATGGTCACCCTGATGGTCGGTTTCGGGATGCTCATGGCAGTCCAGACCCATCGTAAATAGCTTTTAATTGAGCGCGCCTGAGGATACGCTTAAGGTAGTATGTCAGCATGGGGTAAGCGACCAATGAACGTGCAGACCAAGCCTCACCAGACCCCGCCCGAGCGCCCGCAACAGGCCGCGTCGGCGCTGATCCTGTCCGCACTACTCCTGTTGTTGGGCGGCTGCGCCGGCCAGGGGAGCCGCGAAGCCGACGGGGCCTACCGTAAACTGGACCCGAACGCGATCCCGGACGCGGTCCCGCGCGTGGAACCCAGGTCCAAGTACGGGAACATGGCCAGCTACCGGGTCCGCGGGCGGGTGTATTACACCAAACAAGACGCTCGGGGACATGTCGAGCATGGCCTGGCCTCCTGGTACGGCAACCAGTTTAATGGCCACCGGACCAGTTCCGGTGAGCCCTATGATATGTACGCCATGACGGCGGCCCACAAAACGCTGCCACTGCCCAGTTACGCCCGCATTACCAATCTGGAGAACGGACGCAGCGCCGTGGTGCGCATCAACGACCGGGGGCCCTTCCATGCCACCCGGGCCATCGACCTGTCTTACGCGGCGGCGACCAAGATCGGGGTATTCCCCAAGGGTACGGCGACCGTCGAGATACGTGGAATCGACCCGGCGGCGCCCCACGGCGCACCAGGCGCCGCCCCCGGAGCCGATTCCGGCCCCTTCCTGGCAGACGCCGGGAATCGGCAAGAGACAATAGGGGGCAAGGTGGATGATGCGGCGATCACCCAGTCGCTGGCGATTGCCTCCCGCGGATCGGCGCCGCGTGCACGCGCGCCGGCCGCCGCGCCGCCCATGCGTGAGCGGGCCATGGCCGCGGCATTCGCCGCGGTGGACGCCGAACCGACTACCGAACCAACCCCGACACCTGTCGCACCGCCGGCACCCCGGCCGGTCGAAGAGACTCGGCCGGCGACGGTCGCGGCCCGCCCCCCAGTCGCCGGGCCGCAAGACGCCCCGGAAACCGCACCGGCGACGGTTGCAGCACGCGTCCCGCACCCCAGAGCGGCGAGCACCGCGGCGGATGGGCAGGATATCTATCTCCAGGTCGGCGCCTTCGGTGATCCGCGCAATGCCGAACGCCTGCGTGATCGCTTGAGCCCCCACCTGGCCGCGCAGGTGCGCGTCCAGCGCCCCACGGCGGACGGCTCCAGCCTGTACAAGGTCCGGGTCGGCCCCCTGGATTCCGAGGGCGAGGCGCGGCGGCTATCCGCCAAACTCCCGGCCCTGGGCGTGAGCGAAGCCCCGCGGCTGGTCTGGAACTGACACCGGCGGGCACCACGGGGAAGCGGCTGCCTGTGGGGCGGAACCGCGCGGCAGCGTGGTTCCCGCCCTGATGACCCGCATTTGCCGCCCGTACATCTGCGCGACGCACGATTCGGGTTAGAATTGGCGCAGTTATTCGCCCGCCACTCCGATCCCCGGTTACGCCCCATGAAGTTGCAACCCGCGCTGCTCATCCTTTGCCTGTTCGCCCTGCTGCCACTCAGCCTCCGCGCCACGGGGGCGCCGGCCGCGGCGGCCCGGCCACAGACCGTGGCGGCGCCACCGCCCGCCGCGTCGGCACCACCCGCCGCCGCCGTCCCCACCGCCACCCAGGCGGTGCCGGCCCCGCCCCAGGTGGACGCCAAGGGCTACCTGCTGATCGATTTCAACACCGGGGCCGTGCTGGCGGAATCCCGGGCGGACGAGCGCCTGGAGCCGGCGAGCCTGACCAAGATCATGACCGGCTATACGATCTATCGGGAGCTGGCGGCCGAGCATGTCCATCTGAACGACCCGGTCATGATCAGTGAGAAGGCGTGGAAGACCGACGGCTCCAAGATGTTCGTGGAGGTCGGCAAGCAGGTCGTGCTGGAGGAACTGCTCAAGGGCATGATCATCCAGTCCGGCAACGATGCGAGCGTGGCGCTGGCCGAGCATGTGGCCGGCAGCGAGCAGGTCTTTGCTGAGTTGATGAATACCAACGCCCAGCGCCTGGGCATGACCAACTCGCACTTCGTCAACGTCACCGGCCTGCCGGACACCAACCACTTCACCACCGCCCGGGATATCGCCAAGGTGACCGCCGCCCTGATCCGCGAGTTCCCCCAGTTCTACGTGTGGGACGGCACCAAAGAGTACGAATACAACGGCATCAAGCAGCAGAACCGCAACAAGCTGCTGTGGCGCGACCCCACGGTGGACGGGGTCAAGACCGGCTTCACGGACAACGCCGGCTACTGCCTGGTCGCCTCCGCCAAGCGTGAGGCGATGCGCCTGATCTCGGTGGTCCTGGGCGCCAAGAACCCGGAGGCGCGCGCCGTCGCCAGCCTGGAACTGTTGAATTACGGGTTCCGTTTCTACGAGAGCCGGGTGCTCTATCCGGGGGGACAGCCGGTGGAGAACCTCCGGGTCTGGAAGGGCGACCTGCAAGAACTGCCGGTTGGTCCGGCCTGGGATGTCTACGCGACAATCCCGCGCGGGCGCTATGGGGAACTCAGTGCCCGCCTGGATAAGAGCCCGAACGTCACCGCCCCGGTCGCCAAGGGCGCGCGGGTCGGCGATATCGTCGTCCTCCTCGCCGGCCAGGAGGTCTCACGGGTGCCGCTGGTCGCCCTCCAGGCCGTGGGCGAGGGGAGTCTCTGGCAGCGGACCAGGGACACCGTGTGGCAGTGGTTCTGAGGCCAGTCTGCATGCCATGAACAAGCGACTCTGGGCACCCAACGCCGCGAAGGAAAAGGCCCGGCCCAACTTCCCCAGCCGCTACGCGATCAAGGCCATGGGGCGGGCGGACGTGGACTTCCGCTCGGTGGTACTGGAGATCATTCGGCGGCACGCCCCGCAGCTGGATGACGCCGCCGCCACCGCGCGCATGAGCAGCGGCGGCAAATGGTTGGCGGTGACCGTCACCATGCAGGTCCAGAACCGCAAGCAGCTCAATGCCATCTACCGGGACCTGACCGCCCATGACCTGGTGGTTTGGGCCTTGTGAGGGTGGACCAGCCCAGCGACTGGGGGATGACTCCACCGGCCGCGGTGCCCGCCCTCCCCGGCTTGGTCCTGCACCGCTTGCCCGGCCTGCAGGACTACCAGACCACCTGGGAGGCGATGCACGCCTTCACCCACGCGCGCAACGCCGCGACCCCGGACGCACTCTGGCTCCTGGAGCACCCGCCGGTCTTCACCCTGGGCCAGGCCGGACGCCCCGAGCACCTGCTCAACCCCGGCGCCATCCCAGTCATCCAGACCGACCGCGGCGGCCAAGTGACCTACCACGGACCCGGCCAGCTCATCGCCTATCTGCTCTTTGATCTGCGCCGCGCCGGGATCGGGGTCAAGCGCCTGGTACACATCCTGGAAGAGTCGGTCATCGAGCTGCTCGCCGCCCGCGGGATCGCCGCCGCCGCCCGCCCGGACGCACCCGGGGTCTACGTGAACGGGGCCAAGATCGCGTCCTTGGGGCTGCGCGTGCGCCAGGGGTGCAGCTATCACGGGCTGGCGCTCAACGTGGCGATGGACCTGGAGCCCTTCACGCGCATCAATCCCTGCGGGTACCCGGGGCTCACCGTCACCCAGATGGCCGACCTGGTGTCAGGCGTGTCGGTCGAGGACACTGGCCGCGACCTGGCGGCGGCCCTGACACGTATCCTGACACGCGGCTAGGCGATCGGTCCGCACAGCAGACCCTAAGGCGTGCGCCGTGCCCCTAGGGTCCACTGCGCGGACCGGTCCCGCGACATGAACCACCAGACCGCGGACTTCCTTGCGGTGCTCCGTGCAACGGACCCTACCCCCCTGACACCCTCCGTTCAGTTCTGAGGCGGGTCAGTCTTGCGTGTCGCATCCGGGTCAGTTTTTCATGTCGCCTGACACGAGAACGGCAGGCAGTTGTTTCAGTAACTGCGGTAGCGCCGTCTGCACCGTGTCCCACACGACATCAAGATTGATCTCGAAGTCAGACAGGCGCAACTCGTTCATACGGGCTGCGCCTCGGCCAAAATCCGAGCCGGGAATTTCGGTGGCAGATCACCGGGCGTCAGCAGATCGACCGGCACGCCCAAGAGGTCTTCCAGTTCGACTTGCAGACCGCCCAGGTCGAACAGCGTGGTACCTGGCAGTGCATCGACCAACAGATCCAGATCGCTGTCGCCCTGGTCGGTGCCGTGAAGGACCGATCCTAAGATGCGGGGATTGGCGGTGCGGAAGCGACGCGCCGTCTCGCGGACCGCGCTGCGTTTGCACTCAAGTGCAACCGAGGGTTTCATGGGCATCGCTCCTCCTCGCGCAGTTCCTCGATCAGGTCTTCTGTACTGTATTGGAAAACGCCGACTCGGGTATGTCCAGGGTCAATTGGGTCATCTGCGGCTCCTGTGCTGGCGTGCGCGGACGCCGGAATTGCGGGAACGGCACGCAAGGGTTCCAAATCCCGGGGCTCGGGTAAGAGTCTATCGTTGCCAACCCGGTTGCGCCACGGGGGCCTGACATCACTCCCACTCATGCTCAAGCCCCGCTTGGGCGCGAGATCCGGCGTGGATCAATGGGTCAAGGCTGGCGGCGCACGGCCAGGACGCAACGGAACCCGATCCCCTGCTTCCGGGCCCAGGACAAGTTCATGCCCCGCGTCGCGGCCCGCCGCTCCCAGACCAGGTCCCCGAAGGACCCGCCGCCGCGCATCATGCGCCGCGACCCACCTGTCCTGCCAATACGCCGGCAGAGCCACGGATTCGGACTCACGCCAGGCCCACCCGCCCGCTGACCGCCAGCGCTATTCGCGATAGCCGCCGTCCGCGATGAAGAGGGCGTATTGACCGTTGGTGACCGGGTAGCGGCCGATCCGGAAGGGTTCTGCGATCTCCTGCTGACCGTCCTGATAGGCATAGCGACCGGCCGGGACCAGGACGAAACCCGTCTTTTGCTAGAGCGGGTCACGCGGGTCGCCGAGCCGCGGGTCACCGACCAACCCCAGGACTATCCCTAGCCGAAACCGGTCCTTGACCGGGGCCTCATCCGCGATCGCCGTGAGCGCCAGGGCCGCATACCGGTCCTTGAGATCAAAAAGGTTGACCCCCTTGCGCTTGAGCATCTCGAGCCAGTCGGCGCAGACCACCGCGGGTGCGGGATTGGCGCGGACCGCGGCACGGTCCTGGGTGGCGAGCAGGTCGCGGGTGGCCTCCAGCGCCCACTGCTCGCCGTTGCGCTCCAGCATGCGGCCGAAGAGAAAGCTGAGCGTCAGCCGCCATTCGGCGACCGGGGCGCGCACGGCGACGACGGCCGTGAACCAGTCGGGTTCACGGCGGGTGCGCGCCAGGTGCTCGGCGGCCAGGAACTCCTGAAAGCTCAGGTGATAGAAAGCCGGCTTTGCCGCCCCCGCGGCCGAGCAGCAGGCCGGAGCGCGCAAGCAGCTCGTCGCGGCGCTCGGCGGCGGCGGTGGTGGCGGCCTCGGTGGCCGGGTTGAGGTCGGCATAATCGGTCAGGAGGCGCTCGACCTCTTCCATGCTGACGGCCGCCTCCGGCGTTACGCGTTGCAGTTGGATGCCGGACCCGGTGTGCATGCCGAGCGCAATGGCATCCAGACCCCCCCGCACGGCGGCGCGCTCGTTGTCCGCGTCCCGGTAGCGGTTGAAGAGTACGTTGTTGACCAGCTTGTCGTAGAGGTCGTGCCGGTCCTGGGGCAGAGGACGACCCTCGCCGTAACGCACGCACAGCGCGGTGAGGAGCATCGGGTTGCGCTTGAGCTCCTGCAGGTCCGCGCGGTCAGGCAGGTGATCGATCAGGCCGCGTGCCTTGTCCTCGCCCTGGGAGGGATCGGCGGCGGCCTACCAGCGGCAGATCAAGAGCGACTGGAGTCCCTCGTCCAGCGCGGCCAGCGGCGCCTCGGGCAGGTTCAGGCGCCGCAGGTCCTCGGGTCTCAGGCCATAGGGGCGGCTGGTGAGCAGCAGGCGGTTGCCGGCTTGGGTCGAATCGTCCAGTCCGTGTGCGAGCGCGGCCAGCAGGCAGGCGCGCGGGCAGGTCCGCCGGTGCCCGTCGCCATGGACGATGGGGACCTCATCGATACCGTCCAGGATGAGCAGGCACCGGCCGGCGCCGAGCCGTGCGGTGAAGGTCGCGGCGTCCAGGCGCCCCCCGGCCCATTCGGCGAGCCACTGGCCCAGGGCGGTGCTCAAGGCGTCCGGACTCAGATGGTGCCCCCCGGTGTCAGGGGCAGCGCGGACCAGAAGTCACGTAGCGGAACCAGGACCGGCAGGCGCTCGCGCAGTGGCGCGGGGAACGTCTCGCGGTACTGGTCCGGCTCGGCGATCGGGTGGGCGGGCAAGGCGCCGCCGACCGTGACCAGGGCAAGCCGGCGGCAGAAGGTGGACTTGCCGGCGCCGGGGTCGCCGGGACAATAGAGTGACTCATCACCCAGGCGACTGAGCAGCTGTTCGTGTTGTGGCCGGTCGTCCGGCCGCCCGTCGGGCGCCCCCTGGTCTGGCGTGCCGCGGCGCTCCAGGCGGGCGTGATGGCGAGGACATAGACCTGACTGAGCTGGGTGGGATGTTGTGCCTGGACCTCCAGGCCCAGCAGCTCCACGCACTCGTGGGCCTGGCGCAGCCATGCGAGATAGGCCGGAGAGATCGGCGGTGGCCCGTCGATCGGCGTTTCAGCGCCGGCGCCCGTGCCGGTCTGGCGCCTCAGCCAGTCCATCAGCGCCCGCGCCACCTCCAGCTTGAGCTCGGTCTGGGTACCGAAAGTGCGCCGCAGGCCGCGGGCATCGATCCAGGCCTTGAACGCCTTGAGCCCCCTGATGGCCTTGCGGGCGTCCCGGACCATGGCCTCGGCCTGGTCGTCGTCCTCCAGCGCCGCGGCGCTCTTGAGCGCGGCGTCCTGCCGATACTCAGCCGGCCAGTCCGCGCCTTCGTCGAGCACGAAGGCGAGTACCGGCCGGCCGGCGGCCACCGCCGCCTCGCGCTCCAGCCAGGTGATGCTCTTACCCTCGGGATTGAGCGCCGCATCCACGAGGACCCCGCCATAGCGGTGGGCGAGGATAACGACCAGCACGTCGGCCGCGCGCACGCGCTCCAGACAGGCCGCCAGCGGCAGCTGGTCCGCCGCGGTCCAATTCTCCTGCAGGTCCGCCACCAGACCCGCGGCATTGGCCCCATCACCGCCTGCTCACGAAACGGCTTGAGACGGATAGCCGGTTGGCGCCGGGGTTGCGAAGCCCCTGGCGCACCGAGGCACCACGCACCAACGTGGTGCGCACCCCTTGGCAGCCAGTCCATTTCAGTGCGCCACCCACGCCGGGCACCAGTGGCAGCCCACCGATTGCTCGAACCCGCTTAAGCGACGCCGCCGCGAGGACCGCGCCGGGGGTGCTGGACGACCACCTGGTCCGGCACCTGGCCTGATAAATGCAATGGCGCGGGGGACTGACCACCGTGCCCATGATCGCAACCAGAACCCCGCCGCGCGCCTGTGCGATTTTCCAGACGGTTGCCGGGCAGCCGTCGCAGGCCGGGCGTGCAGCGCCCCCCCTGACCTGCTACCCTTCGCGCCCAAGGATACGGAAGTCGGCAACACCACACGACCCCGGGCCGCCCCCACGGCGTGCCGCACCACTTAATCAAGTCAGCATTGGAGATGATTCGATGGCAGATGTCCTGAAGATGATCAAAGAACACGAGGTCAAGTTCGTTGATCTCCGCTTTACGGATACCAAGGGCAAGGAGCAGCATGTTTCGATTCCGGCCGCACTGGTCGACGAAGACATGCTCAGGGATGGCAAGATGTTCGATGGCTCATCGATCGCCGGCTGGAAGGGTATCCAAGAGTCGGACATGGTCCTGATGCCGGAAGGCGCCACCGCCGTTATCGACCCCTTCGCCGACGAAAACACGCTGATTATCCGCTGCGACATCCTCGAGCCGAACACAATGCAGGGCTATGAGCGCGACCCGCGCTCGCTGGCCAAGCGCGCCGAGGCCTACCTGAAGTCGACCGGTATCGCCGATACCGCGTATTTCGGCCCAGAACTCGAATTCTTCGTGTTCGACGACGTCCGTTGGGGCGCCAACATGGGCGGCTGTTTCTATAAGCTCGACTCCGATGAGGCCGAGTGGAACTCCGAACGCGTCTTTGAAGACGGCAACATGGGACATCGCCCGGGCGTGAAGGGCGGCTACTTTCCGGTACCCCCGGTCGATTCATTGAACGACCTGCGGGCCGCCATGTGTCTGGCCCTGGAAGAGATGGGTGTACCGGTCGAGGTGCATCACCACGAAGTCGCCACCGCCGGCCAGTGCGAGATCGGCACCGGGTTCTCATCGCTCGTGAAGCGTGCGGACTGGAACCAGATTCAGAAATACGCGGTCTGGAATGTCGCCCACGGTTGGGGCAAGACCGTGACTTTCATGCCCAAGCCGATGGTCGGCGACAACGGCACCGGCATGCACGTCCACCAATCACTGAGCAAGGACGGCGTGAACCTGTTTGCCGGAGACAAGTACGGCGGTCTGTCCGAGACGGCGCTGTATTACATCGGGGGCATCATCAAGCACGCCCGGGCGCTGAACGCCTTCACCAATGCCTCGACCAACTCTTATAAGCGCTTGGTCCCGGGTTTTGAAGCGCCGGTGATGCTCGCTTATTCCGCGCGCAACCGCTCCGCGTCGATCCGCATCCCGCATGTGTCGAGCCCCAAGGCCCGTCGCATCGAGGTCCGTTTCCCGGATTGCACCGGCAACCCCTACCTCTCGTTCGCCGCCATGTTGCTGGCCGGACTCGACGGCATTCAAAACAAGATCCATCCCGGCGACGCGATGGATAAAGACCTCTACGACCTGCCCCCCGAGGAGTCGAAGGCCATCCCGACCGTGTGCCACTCGCTGGATATGGCGCTCGAGGCACTGGATAAGGACCGGGAGTTCCTGACGGCCGGCGGCGTCTTTACCGACGATCTGATCGATGCGTATATCGACCTGAAGATGCAGGAGGTCACGCGCCTGCGCATGACCACGCACCCGATCGAGTTCGACCTCTACTACAGCCTGTAAGGTCTCGGCCCACCGACTTCAACGCGTCGGCGGCGCCCCCTCGTGGGGCGCCGGGCCTAGGTTGAGTCGGGAATGAAACTCGACTATCCTGTGTCCGTGATGCGGGTCGTTCTTGTCCTTTTTCTGACCATTGCGCAGGTTACTTCCGCGCAGGTTTTTCAGTGGGTCGATGCCGAGGGCCGAACCCAGTTCGCCGATCGGCCCCAGGCAAGCGTTGAGCGGCAATACCAGTCGGCAACGGCGGTCGCTGAGGCGGACGCAGATACCCCGGCGGCGCCACTCCTTGGTCCCTATTCTAGGTTTGATATCTGGTCTCCTGGGCCAGATCAGACGCTGCGCCAGCCACAGAATAACGTGGCCGTGCGCCTGCGCATCGAACCCCCCGTGATCACTGGACAGCAGCTGGAGTTCGTCCTGGATGGAGCCGCTGTCCGAACGGAAAAGGCGACTGATACGCAATTCACTCTGACCGGCCTGACCTTCGGCAGCCACGAGGTCGTGGCCCAGATTCGCAACATCCTGGGTACGATCGTGGCGCGCACGCCCGCGGTACCCTTTCAACTGCGCAAGCCCACCCCGCCTGGCGTGCTGCAATAGCGCCGTCGCCACGACAGGAATATCAGCAACGTGGCCACCTCACCCCTCGAACAAACGGTTCTCGATCACTTGAATACGGCGGTGATGCTGTTCGGCGCAGACCTGTGCCTTAAGTATCTGAACCCGGCGGCGGAGATGCTATTCCAATTCAGCTCCCGCCATGTGGTCGGTCTGCACGCGGTCAACGTCCTGACCTGCCCGGATATCAAGGTGGAAGGGCGTCTCACCGAGGCCTTGCGTTCGCAACACCCCTTTACCGATCGGGAGCTCAACGTCACGCTCTTGGATGGACACACCATCACGGTAAATTGTACGGTACTGCCGCTGCATCATTTTGATGCAGCGGCCGAATTACTGGTCGAACTGCGTCAGGTGGACCGGCAGCTGCGCATCACCCGCGAGGAACATCTGCTGTCTCAGCATCAGGCCACGCAAGCACTGATCAAGGGGCTCGCCCATGAGATCAAGAATCCGCTCGGTGGCTTGCGGGGCGCGGCCCAACTGCTGGAACGGGAACTCCCCGACCCGGGACTGCGCGAATATACCCGCATCATCATCGAAGAGGCCGATCGGCTGCAGGCCCTGATGAATCGCATGATCGGGCCGAACCGCATGCCGATTCGCACACGGCTCAACATTCATACGGTGCTCGAGCACGTGCGCGGCCTGATTCTCGCCGAAAATCCATTGGGCCCAGCCGTCCAGCGGGACTATGACCCAAGCATCCCGGAGTTTACCGCCGACCAGGACCGTCTGATTCAGGCGTTATTGAACATCGCGCGCAATGCCGCCGCAGCGGCCGGCAAGGCCGGTAACGTCGCATTGCGCACCCGCGTGCTGCGCCAATTCACCATCGGCAGCCGGCGTCATCGCCTGGTGCTACTCACCGAGGTGAGTGACGACGGGCCGGGGATACCCGAGGAGATTAAGGACCAGATCTTCTTTCCGATGGTGTCCGGGCACCCCGGCGGCACCGGGCTGGGGCTGCCGATCGCGCAGGAACTCATCAACCAGCATGGCGGGCTGATTGAATGTGATAGTCGCCCCGGCGAAACCCGGTTTTACGTCTACTTGCCGCTGGAGGCAGAACATGATTAGAGAACCCAGGGTATGGGTGATCGACGACGACCGATCGATCCGCTGGGTCCTGGAGCGTGCGCTGCGCAAGGCCGAAATGCACGTGACCTGCTTCTCCAACGGGGTCGGCGTCATGGAGGCCTTGGAGCGGGAGCAACCGGATGCTATCCTGTCCGATATCCGCATGCCGGGGATCAATGGCTTGGACCTGCTGCGGCAGGTCACCGCGCGCTATTCGGGCCTGCCGGTGATCATCATGACCGCCCACTCCGACCTCGACAGCGCCGTCTCCGCCTTTCACGGCGGGGCCTTCGAGTACCTGCCCAAGCCCTTCGACATTGATGAGGCCGTCGCTCAGGTCGCCAGGGCCTGTCGGCGCGTGCGTAGTGATAGCGTCGAGGAGCCACCGGTGCTCGATCGACCGGAGATTCTCGGCGAGGCGCCGGCCATGCAGGATGTGTTTCGCGCGGTCGGCCGGCTGGCGCGCTCCAACATCACCGTCTTGATCAATGGGGAGTCCGGCACCGGCAAAGAACTGGTCGCCCGCGCCCTGCACCGCCACAGTCCACGCGCCGAGCGCCCGTTCATTGCCCTGAACATGGCGGCGATCCCCCATGACCTGTTGGAGTCCGAACTGTTCGGGCATGAGCGCGGCGCCTTCACCGGGGCCCAGGCGAAACGCGAGGGCCGCTTCGAGCAAGCGGACCGCGGGACACTCTTTCTGGATGAAATCGGCGATATGCCTGCCGAACTTCAGACCCGGCTGCTCCGGGTGCTGTCCGCCGGTGAGTTTTATCGCGTCGGCGGGACCGCTCCGATCCGGGTGGACGTGCGCATTATCGCGGCGACCCATCAGAACCTGGATGAATTGGCGCGTCAGGGGCGCTTCCGCGAGGACCTGTTCCACCGCCTGAACGTGATCCGTATCCAGCTCCCGGCCCTGCGTGACCGCCGTGAGGACATCCCGCTGCTGATGCGTCATTTCCTCGTCCAGGCGGCACAGGAACTTGGCTGTGAGGCGAAGGTCCTGTTACCGAGCGCCATCGATCAACTCAAGCGCCTGGATTGGCCGGGCAATGTCCGCCAACTCGAAAACACGGCCCGCTGGTTGACGGTCATGGCATCCAGCAAGGAAGTCCACGCCGAAGACCTGCCGCCGGAGATCAACACGGCGAGCGCGCAAGACGCCGCCGACGAACCCTGGGAGACGGTGCTCCGACGGTGGGCGCGCCAAAGCCTCAAGCGCGGCCAAGGTGCCCTGCTCGATCAGGCCCTCCCCGCCTTCGAAACCATTCTGATTCAAACGGCACTGGAACACACCGGTGGCCGTCGTCAGGACGCGGCGCGGCTCTTGGGCTGGGGTCGCAACACCCTGACGCGCAAGATTAAAGAGCTTCAACTTGAGCTTGCGCGTGACCCGGAGGAGAGTTGACGCCTTAGACCCGCGATGAGCCAACGATCTGGTGGGCGAGGTCGACCACCCGGTTGGCCATCGCCATATATTCCTGGCGATAGTTCAGCAACAATCCCTCGCTCGGCGCCCAGTAGTCCTTGCCACTGACGCCGTGCTGATGTTCGTGTTCGATGAACCGTCTTTGCAGCCCGAGCATCTGCTCGATCAGGGCCTGCTTCTGTTGTTTCAACGCGCTGATGTCGGTCACGAAAGCCTCCGGCAGGGGGTCATTGAACGGGGTCCGCTGCGTTAGTATTTGCAGAAGTCTTAATATACCACCTGATAGGCCGCCCGGGTCAAGCCGGTGCGCCCTAGTCGAGACAAGCCTAAGATCCCGCTACCACTTGAGAACCAGCGTGAGCCCAAGAAATGGACAGGATTAACAGGATTTCTCAAGATTTACAGGAAGTTTTGTTGCTACGCGCCCCAGTCAAGAATCCTGTTAATCCTGCGCAATCCTGTTAATCCTGTCCAATTTCCCGCCGCGGGCTCGACTGTCCAAGTGGCATCGGGAGTTGCGCTTCGCGGCACTAGCCCTGGATCTGTCTGGTCGCCCCCACACCCCGAGCGCGGCCCGGCACGCGGAGAAGCTGTCAAGAGATGTTCCACCTTATCCTTTTCCAGCCGGAAATCCCGCCAAACACCGGCAACATCATGCGTTTGTGTGCCAACGTGGGCGCGCGGCTGCATCTGATCGAGCCGCTGGGCTTCACCCTGGAGGATCGGCTGTTACGCCGCGCGGGGCTGGATTACCGTGAGTGGGTGGAGGTGCTGGTGCATCCTTCACTGTCGAACTGTCTTGCCGGCCTCCCGCAGGCCCGGGTCTATGCGCTCAGCACCCATGGCCGGGTCCGCTACGACACGCCGCGCTTTCAGCCGGGGGACGGCTTCCTGTTCGGACCAGAGACCCGCGGCCTGCCCCGCGAACTGCTCGACGGGCTGCCCGCCGAGCAGCGCCTGCGGCTACCCATGAGGCCCGACAACCGCAGCCTGAACCTCTCCAACGCAGCCGCGGTGGTCCTCTTTGAGGCCTGGCGACAATTGGATTTCGGCGGCGCGGGCGAGCCGCAGGGATAAAGGGCAGCCATCACGCCAAGTCGCCACGCTTAGCCGGGGTCAGGCCTCAGCGCCGTACCCAGCGCTGCCACCGACTCGCGGGGCCCCACCGGCCCACAAAAAAATCCGTTGCACCCGTTAAAGAACCGAAGGTAAACTAAATTCTACATGCTGCTTGCGTTAATTTTCTGTGAATGCAACAGGAGGGGATCGTGTCGGGTTCAACTGTCATCCCTCGGCTGGCTTCGGGCAAGCTGGCCCTGATGCAACCTATTGATGCCGCCTTGCCGGCCGATGCCGCTACGCTGGACTTGAGCGCGGACCACGGTGACGCCCACTTTCGCTGTTAACCATCGGCACCGCGGCCAACGATATCGCCGGGACACCCTTACCGTCGCCCCGGCGCGCCTTGGTGCTGCGGCGATATCCCGCCATCCATCGCGTCCGCGACGAGCGGGCGTGGACTTACTGGAATAAGGTGACGACTAAGCATTTATACGTCGTGCGCGCCGCACGGCCCCCCGGTCGCGGCACGACGCCTGGCGCGCACGACGTATAGATGCTTAGTCGTAGAACACGTAGCACTTGGGAGACCTTGCGCCTGTCGCCGATGAAGAATCCCAGTTCCCTCAACGCGCCGCAGTCGACTGCGATGAAGAATGGTGGCTGTGCGCACGCGCCGCTGCTCGCCGCGATGAAGAATGGCGGTTGCCCGCAGCGTCGCCGCTTGCTGCGATGAAGAATGGTGGCTTATCGCGGGCGCCGATCTCGGGCGGGGCCAGAAGATCGCAGATGTCCGCTGTTGCCCTCATCGGCCGTTCGCTCGGGACTCCCAAGCGGCGAAAAGGTGCTACCTAGGCCAAAGAGCGCGCGCGCCATCGGGGTTTGAGCCAGTTTGCAGTGTCCCAAGTGCCGCGTGTCGCCTTGGCCTTAACGTTGGCGAACGACACGGCAGCCATAAGACAGCGTGATTTCAAATTGGCCAGCTTTAAAGCATGCCATAGTAGTGGTATCAGCAGTGAAGAAAGCCGCGTATTCGGATCGCGCAGCTGCCCGAATAGAGCTTCGCCCGCCGCCGATGCGAGTAGAATAGCGGAAACGGGGACGGACAACGATTTCTCGGCTCACTCTGAGTAAGAATACGCCTAACCCAGCTCAACAGCGCACAGCTTTAGACTCGTGAGCATCTGGAGCAGCTACGTCGATAAGCGAGGATGCTGTTTGCACTCATTTTTCGTTTTGGCCGCAGGTCCGTAGAGCCGTAGCATGCGCAGAGCGATAGCGAAGCACATTGATCGCGTAAACCCACACGCCTGATAGACCGTTTCAGCTTTTCTTGCGTATGGATGCGGTTCGTTCCGCATCGCATTCTACGGAGCTATACTACCGATAGATGAACCAAAGGGCAGTGAACCGGGATCGGTAGAGATACACCCACAACCCAAAGAAGAGGTCAAGCCTCGTGAACGCCAGCGCCAGAATTCTACACATCGGTATACTTTCCGTGGTGGCCGCAATAGGTCTGCTTGCCGCCCCGGGCTTTTCGCTATACGCGCAAGACCCGAACCCCGCAAGGGCCAGCGTCGAGACGTCCGCCAAGACCATCGGCGTCATCGGCGGTGTGAGTTGGTTGTCCTCTGCCGAATATTATCGGCTGATGAACGAGATGGTGCGCGAGCGACTCGGCGGCCTCCATTCCGCTAAGATCCTTATGTACTCGATCGAGTTCGGGGAATTTTCCAAACAGGAGCGCCTAGCCGATCGCGGGGATTGGGCACCGCTCGTTGCGACCATGCTTGATGCGGCCGAGCGGCTGAAACGCGGCGGCGCCGATTTCATCGTCATCGCTTCCAATACGCTTAATTCCCAGGCGCCCCTCATCGAAGAGAAGGTCGGCATCCCGGTGATCCATATCGCCGACGCAACGGCGGCAGCGGCGAAGGAGAAAGGCGTCGGCACCGTAGCGCTGCTCGGCACCAAGTACACGATGGAGCAGCCATTCTATCGCGAGCGGCTGGAGCGGCAGGGGCTCAAGGTCGTGGTACCGAATGCGGAGGAGCGCGATTATATCAATCACGTGATATTCGAGGAACTGTGTGCCGGCCAAATCACAGAAGAGTCGCGGCGCGGATTCGTGCGCATCATCGAGCGTCTGGTGAAGGACCAGGGCGCTCAGGCGGCGATCCTCGGCTGCACCGAGATCCCGCTCTTGATTAAGCAGAGCGATGTGTCAGTGCCGACGCTCGATACCACCGCGATCCATTCGGCCGCGGCGGTGAAGCGCTCGCTCCAAGGTCAATAGCCGGTCGGCCGGGGGAAAACTGAGACGGACAACGGTTTCTTATTCTGATCGACTGAGTTCGAGTTCGGGTGACAGTTCACTTAATTCAGTAGCCAACGGATCTGTAAGGAAATTATTCGGCTGATGTTCCGGATCTTCCCGGATGTGTCACAACCGGTGCCACGGCTGAGGAAGTTCGAGCAGAAAGAAGCGGGGGCCATTGTTTTTCACATTGATGGACTTCGTGAGGATGCACTACCCATCCCGGAGCCAACCAGCGCGGTCGACGACATCGAACTGCCGGCCTGACTGAGGCTACAGTGTCACGTCTATCGCTTAACCGGCCTTGATCGTAACTCCGGCCGACGGCCTCGGGGCGCATAGCGCCCAGTACACGCGTGACACCGCGGGAGAGATTGGGCAAGTATTCCCCGTAGGTTGGGCTGAGGAACGAAGCCCAACGTGCGTCCGCATGCAAGGCGCTGAAATGTTGGGGTTCGTTCCTCACCCCAACGAGAAGGATGAGTCGTGCGAGCAGAGCGAGCCACGACTTATCCTTGTGGTTGGACGAGCCCGGTAAGTTGGCACGGGAGCTGTAATAGGAAATAT
>CAILVI010000146.1 GCA_903837595.1 uncultured Thiodictyon sp. | reverse complement strand
GCGCGTGTGCTGGTCGGGCGAGGACGTGAGAGGGCTCTCGGAGGCGCGGCGCGGGCGGCTGCGCAACCGCCAACTGGGCTTCGTCTACCAGTTCCACCACCTGTTGCCTGAGTTCACCGCCATCGAGAACGTGGCCATGCCACTGCTGATCGGCGGTGAATCGGCCAAGTCGGCGCAAGCCAAGGCCGAGGCGATCCTGGAGCGGGTGGGGTTAGGACACCGCGGCACCCACAAGCCCTCGGAGCTCTCCGGCGGCGAGCGCCAGCGGGCGGCCATCGCCCGCGCGCTGGTGACCCGCCCGGCCTGTCTGCTGGCGGACGAGCCCACCGGCAACCTGGACCGCAACACCGCCGGCCAGGTCTATGAACTGATGTTGGAGCTCAACGCCGACATCGGCACCGCGCTCGTCATCGTCACCCATGACCCGACGCTCGCCGCGCGCATGGATCAGGTCTGGCGGCTGGACGACGGGGTACTGACCACCGATTCCGACACCAGGGCTGCGGCCACCGCCTGAGTGCGCATCTCCAGATAGCGGCTGCGCCGCTGCGCAATCTCGCGCCGCAGGCTCCAGCGCCACAGCGCCTGGGTCGCGTAATAGCCCACCGCCGCAAAGGCAAAAGCGCACACCACCATGCCGATCCCCAGCGGTGTGAGCACCCCCAACCAGTTGTGCGGAGTCGTCCAGAAGTCCAGGTCGAAGCCCTTCGGGGCGACACCGGTCATCCAGGAGCCGACCGCATAGGCGAAGTAAAACATCGGCGGGATGGTCACCGGATTGCTGATCCACACCATGGCGACCGCGAGCGGCAGGTTGACCCGGAACACCATCGACAGCGCCACCGCCGAGAGCATGTGCCCGGCGGGCGGCATGTAGCAGATGAAGCAGGCCACCGCAACCGCACCCGAGGCCGAGCGCCGATTCAGATACCACAGGTTCGGGTCGTGGATGCGCTTGCCGAACACGGCCATGTAGCGGTTGTCCAGGATGACACTTGGGTGGGGCATGATCCGTTTCAGCAGCTTCCTCACATTCAGCTGGCTGATCCGTGTCAGCAGGTTCTTCGCCTTCAGCGGTTTCTTCACGTGGTCATCCGGGGGTAAGGGGCGGGCGAGCGTGCCGGCGGTGATCATGGTTGCGGCCCCCCAGTCCCGACTCGTGACACCGCTGCCGCGGTGTCACGCCTGTGTCAGGCGCTCTGCGCCGGGGAATCACGACCAAGGCCAGCACGCTGTCTGATGGGCCGTCGGGGATTGGCCGCCGCGCTCGCTGGTGGCCGTCAGACTTGAGCGCGGCACTATAACCGGTCCTGGCGGCCGAGCCGGCGATTTTCAAGCGACCGGCGGCCAGTTGCCTCCGCGCCGTCGACCAGCGGCCGATTTCGGCGCGGGGCGCGGTGGATGATGGCCTTGTTGCGACCCGCCGGTTGTTTGAAGTCGGCGAGGTCGTTTCGGGTCAAACCGCTGTCCTGGGCGGCCCGATCGACGTGCTCCTGCGCGCTGGCGAGCAGGGCCGGATAGATCGCTTGGGCACTCTCCAACAAGAGGTCTTCGAGGGTGCCCGTGGTCCGATTATCGGGCAGAACGAAGGCCCCCAACCGGGGCTTGCCGGGGGCCACCTGCCCGGGTATGGGATCGAGCGCAAAGCCTTTTGCAGCCATGTCGGACCTAAGCTTCGCATAGCGGGTAGCGGAAGTCTGTCGGTCGGCATCGAGCAATAGCCCGACACCGCTCATCGCTCCCCGACCGAGCATCGCCGCATTTTCCTCGACAATCTCGATCAACCGCGAATCCCCAAACGCGGAATGCACGGCGATGGCATCGGTGCCGCTCTGAAGGAACAGGGGCACCGGCATGCGTTTCTGGAGGTCGTCGTCCGGCGGGTAGTCCCGGGGAACGAGGGGAGCGAACAGCGGGTCCAGGTCGCTGAGATAACGTACCCGCTTCAAGCCATAGGGACTCAGAAGCCGATAGACCAGCTCGACATCGTGCGGACCCTCGACGACCACATAGCCGCAGCGCATGGCCTATCTCAGGTCCAAACCGCGCTCTTGGCGCAGCCGCAACAGGAGATCACCGGCGAATCGCTTAGTGGTGGTGAGAGCGTCCGAGCGCGAGAGTTGGAAGGCGACGACATCGCCTTGGTGTGCAGACGGGGCAAGGATGAGGGCGTCGAGCGCCTCCAGACTATGTGTGGTGACAAAGACCTGCACGTTCAGTTGCCGCGCGGACTCGATCAGCCATTGGAAGACGCGCCCCAGGGCCTTGACGTGTATACCGGTCTCGACCTCGTCAATGAGCAGCACCCCGCCGTCCTTCAATCCGGGCAGCGTCGCTGCGAGCAGAACGCAGCGGCGCATCGCGTCGCCGAACACCGACAGCGGCGCCCAGCCGAGACGGCGATGCTGCACATAGATGGCCGGGCGATCACCACGCAACGAGAGAACTTCGACATCTAGTACTTCTGGGTCAAAACCTTGGAGCATTTTCAACCCCTGATCTGAGTCTGAAAGAATGCGTAGCTTGGAATGGGATCTAACCTGTAGACGGTTGGTCTGATATGAATAGGGAGTGAGGGTCTCGCAGGCAAGTGACGCCAAAGAGCGCTTGCGATTTATCGAGAAACGAAACGTTTCTTCGCGCACAGGCAATGTGACTGATAGGTCACCTGATGGTCGGTTCCCGCGAAACGATCCAAGCTCCCCATGTTCATCCCATGTGACCTCATGCACCAAGTCGGCTCGCGCATGATCTGTGGCGCCTCGGCAAAAGAGTTCCGTACCAGGCGCGGCGGGAAGACACGTGCTCGTTGCTCGAAATGCTCGCTATAGGCGGCTGTGAGTTTTCGCAATGGAAACCTTCCTTCGCATTGCAGCTCGCATCGCCCCGAAAACAATTCATCAGGTTCACACAGTCCGCTGATTTGGGTGAAGCACCAGCGCAGCGAATCAGTTATTGTCTCGCCAAGGCCGCCAAAATCCCGCCGCCGGATCATGGCTGCCCGTTCTCCGGGGTCGTATGGTTTACACAATATCGACAGCGCCTCCAGCACGCTGGTCTTGCCCGAATCATTCGCCCCGATCAGGATGTTGACCCGCCCGAGGCCGTCGAGGTCGAGACCACGCAGACCGCGAAAGCCGTCGATCTGGACGCGTTCGAGTGAGAGTTCGGCCGTGGCGGTGCTCTTCTAAACGTGGGGTGGTGTTCAGGGGATAGTGGCGAGTGGTTCCGGCGGCCTTGATCATAACTCCGACCACGAGGTCTTGC
>CAILVI010000145.1 GCA_903837595.1 uncultured Thiodictyon sp. | reverse complement strand
GCTGAAGGGGGAGACCTATAACGCGAGAGTAGTATTGTTGTGCCCGCTCTCCCGCTAAAAGCACGTGTCCGCGCAGCCTCGGCGCCAAGATCTCTCGGGGATTGTCTGATCAGTCTACCTTAGGGCCTCGCGAATGACGTTTGCGCTCGATTTCGGTGAGATAACGCTTGCGGATTCGGATGGCTCCAGGTGTGATCTCGACTAGTTCGTCGTCTTCGATAAACTCCAGCGCTTGTTCCAGGGTGAAGCGGATGGCCGGGGTTAGGATAATGTTTTCGTCCGAGCCGGAGGCCCGGATGTTGGTCAGCTGTTTACCCTTGAGTGGGTTCACGACGAGGTCATTGTCGCGGCTATGGATGCCGATCACCTGGCCCTCGTAGACCTCCATGCCAGGGGAGACCATCAAGCGGCCGCGGTCCTGCAGGTTGAACAGCGAGTAGCCCAGCACCTTGCCCTGACCGTTGGCGATTAGTGCTCCATTGCGCCGCGGTGAGATGCCGCCCTGGTTGGCGGGACCGTAATGGTCGAAGTTGTGGTACTTCAGTCCACTCCCGGAGGAGAGGGTCATAAACTCGGTCTGGAAGCCGATGAGTCCGCGTGACGGGATCTCGTAGTCAAGTCGCACGCGGCCCTGGCCGTCGGGGACCATGTCCTTCAGCTCACCCTTGCGTTCCCCGAGGGCCTGCATGATGGCCCCTTGGTACTGATCGTCCACATCCACCGTGAGTTGCTCATAGGGCTCGCAGATGACGCCGTCGATTTCGCGGAATATAACTTCTGGACGTGACACTGCCAGTTCATAGCCCTCGCGGCGCATGGTTTCGAGCAGAATGGACAGGTGCAGTTCGCCGCGTCCGGAGACACGGAACTTCTCCGGGTCAGTGCCTTCCTCGACGCGCAGTGCCACGTTGTGGATCAGCTCTCGCTCCAACCGTTCCTTGAGCTGGCGTGATGTCAGGTATTTGCCTTCACGCCCTGCGAAGGGGGAGGTGTTGACCTGGAAAGTCATGGTGACCGTGGGCTCATCGACGGTTAGCTGCGGCATGGCCTCGACGTGGTCCGGATCGCACAGGGTATCGGAAACGTTGGGTGCCTCAATGCCAGTCAAGGCGACGATGTCGCCGGCTGAGGCTGAAGGCACCTCAGAGCGATTGAGTCCCATATAGCCGTAGACTAGGCCGATCTTGGCTTTATAGCGGACGCCGTCCGGCTTAACGACGACTACCTGCTGGTTCGGTCGCACGCTGCCATGACGGATCCGTCCAAGGGCGATGGCGCCGACGAAGCTTGAGTAGTCCAGAGTCGATATCTGCATCTGGAAAGGTGAGTCCGGGTCGACCGGCGGCTGCGGGCAGTGCTTGATGATTGCCTCGAAGATTGGGGTCATGTCCCCCTCGTGCACGTCGTCGGTCAGGCCGGCATAACCATTGATCGCGGAAGCATAAACGATGGGGAAGTCGAGTTGTTCGTCGGTGGCCCCGAGCCGGTCGAAGAGTTCGAAGACTTGATCGATGACCCAGTCGGGGCGGGCGCCGGGCCGGTCGATTTTGTTGATGACCACGATCGGGCGCAGCCCGTGCTGGAAGGCCTTGCTGGTGACAAATCGGGTCTGGGGCATTGGGCCCTCCTGAGCGTCCACGAGGAGGAGCACCGAGTCCACCATGGACAGTACCCGCTCTACCTCGCCGCCGAAGTCCGCGTGGCCAGGAGTGTCGACAATGTTGATTCGATAATCCTTCCAGCGCAGCGCGGTGTTTTTGGACAGGATGGTGATGCCCCGCTCCTTCTCCAGATCGTTGCTGTCCATTACTCGCTCCACCGGTCCGAAGCGCTCGCCGAGGGTGCCCGATTGTTGGAGCAGCTTGTCTACTAGTGTGGTTTTGCCATGGTCGACATGGGCGATGATGGCAATATTGCGAAGGTTCTCGATCACAGGGGAATGCTCCGACGGGGTGGGCGGGGGGGTCGCACGGTGGCTGGTGGCGGCGCTGCCCCGGGGTCCGGGATGGGGGCTCAAAGGTTTAGCCGAACAGTATAAGCGCAAGCGTTGGTCCACGTCCGCCTGGCCGGTGAGGAGAGGTGCGGATTGAGGTTGCCAGCCTGGATTCGGCGCGTCGCTACCATGCCGACGATACGGGATTCCCTCCCTTCAACTGGGGAAATGACCGCGCTTGAGGTAAACTTTTACGTGGTCCGGTCGGCTGTACTCGGCAAAAGTTGCCGCAGCGGAACTCGTAGGTGCTGCTCGGATGTTGACAATACGAGGGAAACCGACTAATGTCACTCTTTTTTTCCGGGCGCCTGCCCCGCGGCGCTCTAAACACCCGAATCTTAGAGATAGTTGTCATGAAACGCACCTTCCAACCGAGCCTGATTAAGCGCGCCCGTACACACGGTTTTCGGGCCCGTAGCGCAACACGCAGCGGGCGCAAGGTATTGAGCGCCCGCCGGTCGAAAGGTCGCGTGCGCTTAGCGCCTTAATACTGCGGCTAAATCGTTATTTGCATTTGGGCTCTTGGCTACCATCCTCGACTCCACAGATCTGACGGAGCGCTTCCCTCGTTCGCGTCGGCTCGTGCAGGCCGATCAGTTCAAGCAAGTGTTTGAGTACTCCGCACGTTTTGACGGAAACGGTTTTTTCCTCCTCGCGAGGATCAACAAGCAGCCCAAGGCACGGCTGGGACTAGCGATCTCAAAGAGGAGCTGTCCCCGGGCCGTCGATCGGAACAGACTCAAGCGCATCGCGCGCGCGAGCTTCCGCCTGAACGCCAATACCTTACCTGCGGTTGACATCGTGGTGCTCTGCGCACCAAAGGCCAGACACCTCAGCAATCGCGATTTGTTTGACGGCTTGGATCGCGTGTGGCGCAAGGTCATCGGTAAGACATGGGTCGAATCTTGATTTGGCTCGTCCGCCTCTATCAGTTGGTGATCAGCCCGATGATCGGCCCGCACTGCCGTTTCTACCCGAGCTGCTCCCAATATGCGATTGAGGCCATTGAATCCCATGGGTTGCTAAAGGGAGTTTATCTGGCGTTGCGCCGGTTATCCCGATGCCACCCTTGGCACCCCGGCGGGCTTGACCCGGTCCCTCCAAAGAAGCGCTAATACCCATGGAAAATATCCGCTTAGTCCTGGTCGTCTCGCTGGCCGTCGTCTTGCTGCTGATCTATCAGGCATGGGTGCATGATTACGGTCAGATGCCTAAAGAGACGGCGGTTAATCGATCTGACCCTGTCAGTACCTTGGCGCCAGTGCGTACCGCGGAAGTTCCGGTAGTACCTGCTTCCGCTGCAACTCCTATGCTCGGTGGCCAAGGCTTGGCCGAGCCCGCTGCTTCAGCGCAAGGGTCCGTGATCACGGTTGAAACAGACGTCCTGCGGGTTGAAATATCTGCAAAGGGCGGGACGATCTCGAGTGCCTGGCTGCTCGATTATCCAATCGCTCCGGAGCAGCGCAATGAGAAGTTCCGTCTCCTGAAGCCGGATGCGCCAAATTATTTTGTTGCTCAGTCAGGTTTGATCGGCCAAACTCCGAGCGTCTTGCCGACTCATGACGCAATCTTTTCCAGTGCGTCTTTGCATTACACCCTCGGCCAGGGTCAATCATCGCTGCCGGTCGAGTTGACATGGACTGATTCCGCCGGGGTTAAGGTAAAGAAGACGCTGCGCTTCACCCGTGGCAGCTATCTGGTAGAGACGAGCCAGGAAGTCACTAATGGAACCTCGCAAGCGCTGGTGGTGAGGGATTATACCCAGTTGCAGCGTACTGATCTGCAGGACCCCAACGCCTCGCGGTTCGTGAGTACCTATACCGGCGGCGTTTATTATAGCCCGCAGGACAAATACAAGAAAATAGCCTTTACGGATATGCAGAAGCAAAAGCTCGATCGTCAGGTAACCGACGGTTGGATAGCGATGACTCAGCACTATTTCCTAGCAGCCTGGATTCCTCCGCGGGGCGCCGAAGAGACATTCTATACTAATGTGTTGGATGGCAACCGTTTCATCATTGGCCAGTTCTCCCCTGCCGTGAGCGTGCCGGTTGGCGCCAGCCATTCGTTTAACAATGCGATTTTTGTTGGGCCTAAACTCCAGGACGCCCTCGCCGCTATTTCGCCAGGACTCGAGCTGACGGTGGACTACGGTTGGTTGACCGTTATCGCTCAACCGATCCACTGGCTCTTGGATAAGATCTATAGTGTGGTCGGAAACTGGGGTTGGGCGATTATTGTGCTCACGATTCTGATTAAGCTCGCCTTCTACAAGCTCTCAGAAGCCAGCTATAAGTCGATGGCCAACATGCGCCAGATGACGCCCCGTATGCAGGCCCTGAAGGACCGCTATGGGGATGACAAGGAGCGACTGAATCAGGCCATGATGGAACTTTATAAGACCGAGAAGATCAACCCACTTGGCGGATGCCTACCGATCGTCGTACAGATTCCGGTCTTCATCGCGCTCTATTGGGTCTTGTTGGAAAGTGTCGAACTACGTCAGGCCCCGTTCATTCTCTGGATTGATAATCTCTCCGTTCCCGACAAATACTACGTACTGCCACTGATCATGGGCGTATCCATGTTCCTGCAGTCAAAGCTCAATCCTGCCCCGCCGGATCCGATGCAAGCCAAGATCATGATGAGCTTGCCGGTGGTTTTTACCGTGTTCTTTGCGTTCTTCCCATCCGGCTTGGTCCTTTACTGGACGGTGAATAACATCCTGTCCATTGCGCAACAATGGCACATCACGCGCAATGCCGACAAGGCCGCGGCCAGACGCAAGCGGTGAGTTCAAGCTGGTTTGAATCCTGCCCGGCTAGTGGTTACTAACGCCATCGTTGCCGTTGCCACCCCGCCAGGTGTCGGTGGTCTTGGGGTAGTCCGTGTCAGCGGTCCGGGCGTCGCAAGAATCGCCCGGGCAATACTCGGGCGCAATCTCAAACCGCGGCTCGCCTCGCTTTGCTCCTTTCGCGATGGTTCCGGTGACGTGATCGATCAGGGGATTGCGATATTTTTCCGCGGTCCGCACTCTTTCACCGGCGAGGACGTGCTTGAGCTCCAAGGCCATGGTGGGCCGGTAGTGATGGACTTACTATTGGCGCGTTGTCTCGAGCTTGGCGCGCGTCTGGCACGCCCCGGGGAGTTTACGGAACGGGCCTACCTTAACGGTAAGCTTGATTTAGTTCAGGCCGAGGCCACTGCCGACCTTATCGAGAGTTCGACCTCCCTGGCGGCACGGCTGGCAATGCGCAGCCTACAAGGGCTCTTCTCCCGCCGTATCCGTGTTCTGGTCGATGACCTGGTTCGTCTACGCACTGCTATCGAGGCAACGCTGGATTTCCCGGAAGACATTATTGACCCGCAGTCGCTCGTACGATTTCGGTTCGAGCTCGAGAGGTTGGTAGACAGCGCCCAGCAGACCTTGTCCCAGGCCCGCCAGGGAGAGCGCGTCCGAGATGGTCTGACCGTGGTCATTGCCGGCCGGCCGAACGTAGGCAAGTCAAGCCTCCTTAATGCTTTGCTTGAAGTCGACGCGGCTATCGTGACGCCTATCCCTGGCACCACCCGGGATCTGCTGCGTTGCGAACTGCAGATCGATGGTTTGCCCGTCAAACTCATCGATACCGCTGGGCTGCGTGAGGCCGTGGAGCCGGTCGAACAGGAAGGGGTGCGCCGTGCGCGCGGTCAGTTAGAACTTGCGGACTTGATCCTCTGGGTATATGACCATCGGCAGGGTGTAGAGGCAGCTGAAATTTCGGGGCTCCCTCCCAATGTCCCAATGACCCTGGTGCAGAACAAGATAGACCTCGATCTGCACGTTCCGGGGGACATACTGCCGGATGGGATAGTGCCGCTTCGCCTATCGGCACTCACCGGTCTCGGCATTAAGGAACTGCGCCAACACATCAAATCGCGGGTGCATATTGAGGGGCTCGGTGAGGGCTCCTTCGTCGCTCGACGGCGGCATCTTGACGCATTGCAGCGTGGGCTGATTTGCCTCAACGCAGCAAGGTCGGTTCTGGAGGTCGGGCTTGGCCTCGAGGTGATCGCGTTGGAGTTGCTCGAAGCACAGCATGCCTTTGGAGAGATTACCGGGGAGTTTACTCCCGACGATCTTCTCGGCCGTATCTTCGCGAGCTTCTGTATCGGAAAATAATAATTGTTGCGAGGCCTTCCGCCCTAGCGCTACCGCCTAACCGGAAGAGAAGAACAAGCAACCAGCGGTTGCTGGCTGGAACCGCTGGTTACAGTCGTGGACCGACGGTCTTTCGGTGCTCAGCCCTCCGCCGCCTCGCTAGCTGCCTCCCCCTCGCAAGGTTCGCCGAAGGTGCAGTCCTTTTGGGGGCAGACTTTTTCGGTACCGTTGCGTTTGGTGGTCTTGATCGTCAGTACGGGCCAGCCGCAGCGCGGGCAAGGTCCGGCGATGGGTTCATTCCACACCGCGTAATCGCACTTCGGGTAGGTAGAACAGGAGAAAAAGAATTTACCGCGTCGGGATTTTTTCTTCTGCAGCGTGCCCTTGCTGCATTTCGGGCAGGTGATGCCGGTGTCTTCCGGACGCTCCAGTGGTTCGATGTGTTTGCACTTCGGGTAGCCGCTGCAGCCGATGAACTTACCGTAGCGCCCGTTCTTGACCTCCAGCGGGGAGCCGCAGTCGGGGCAGCCCCGCCCTTCAATGACTTCTTTGGGCTCCGCCGCGGCGTTGTCGGCATTCAGATCCCGCGTGTAATCGCATTCCGGGTAGTGGGTGCAGCCGATGAAGCGGCCATTGCGCCCGAGCCGGATGGAGAGTGGCCCGCCGCACTTCGGGCAGATCTCGGCGATCGGCTCCTGGGTGACGTCGCTGCGCTTCACATGCTCCTGGGTGTGGTCGATGCGCTCTTTGAAAGGTCCCCAGAACTGCTCGAGTAGGGGTACCCACTCGCCCTCGCCGCGAGAGACTGCATCCAGGTCGTCCTCCAGGCGAGCGGTGAAGTCGTAATCGACATAGGTGCTGAAGTACTCGGTAAGGAACTTATTCACCACCCGGCCCACGTCCGTGGGAAGGAAGCGCTTCTTGTCCAGTACCACGTATTCCCGCTCCTGCAGGGTGGAGATGATGGAGGCATAGGTGGATGGGCGGCCGATACCGAACTCTTCCAATGCCTTGACCAGGGTCGCCTCGCTGAAGCGGGGTGGCGGCTCGGTGAAGTGCTGTTCGGCGCGGATCGCCTTCAGATCAATAAGGTCACCCTCCTCCATGGGCGGGAGGTTGCTGTCCTCGTCGTCATCAGCGGCGGTGGCGTCGTCGCGACCCTCCAGATAGACGCGCATGAAGCCCGCTTCCGCTACGGTGGAGCCCGTGGCGCGCAGGGTGTTGCCCGTCCCGGCGCATAAGTTCACCGAGACCTGATTGATCAGTGCATGGGCCATCTGGCAGGCCACCGAGCGCTTCCATACGAGTTCATAGAGCTTGAACTGCTCTACGCTCAAGAAGGGTTTGACGCTTCCCGGTTCACGCAGGACCGATGTGGGGCGGATCGCCTCATGGGCCTCTTGGGCGTTCTTGGCCTTGGTCTTGTAGAGACGCGGTTCGGGCGGCAGGTGGTTCGCACCGTAGCGCTCTGCGACATAGGAGCGGATTTCGGCGATCGCCTCTTGGGCCAAGTTGACCGAGTCGGTACGCATGTAGGAGATGAGACCGACGGCGCCGCCGCCCACGTCCACACCTTCGTAGAGCTGCTGAGCGACACGCATGGTGCGCTGGGCGGTGAATCCGAGCTTGCGCGCGGCCTCCTGCTGGAGGGTGGAGGTAATGAAGGGTGGGGCCGGGAAGCGCTTGCGTTGCTTGCGCTCGACCTGTTCGACGGTGAGCCGGCCGTTCGCGGCCTGCTCCAAGGTGGCCTTGACCACGGCGGCGCGCTCGCCGCCAGTGATAGTGAACTGCTCGACCTTCGCGCCTTCGAACTCCACCAGCTTGGCGGCGAAGGGACGCGTTTCACGGGCGCAGTCCGCCTCGATGGTCCAGTATTCCTGCCGGACGAAGGCCTCGATCTCGGTCTCTCGCTCACAGATCAGGCGCAGCGCCGGGCTCTGCACCCGCCCGGCCGAGAGTCCGCGGCGCACCTTTTTCCACAGCAGCGGGGAGAGGTTGAAGCCGACCAGATAATCCAGTGCGCGCCGCGCCTGCTGGGCGTTAACCAAGTCTTGGGCCAGCTCCCGCGGGTTCGCCACGGCCTCCTGGACCGCTCGTTTGGTGATCTCGTTAAAGACCACCCGATAGACCGGACGCTTGCCGATCTGCCGCCGCGCCTTCAGTAGTTCGAGAAGGTGCCAGGAGATCGCCTCACCTTCTCGGTCCGGGTCAGTGGCCAGATAGAGTGCGTCGGCGTCCTTGAGCAGCTTGGCGATGGCCTGAACGTGTTTTTCGTTGCGCTCGATGATCTGATATTTCATCTCGAACCCGTGCTCCGGGTCCACGGCCCCCTCCTTGGGGATGAGGTCGCGCACATGGCCGTAGGAGGCGACGACCTCGAAGTCCGGTCCCAGGTACTTTTTGATGGTCTTGGCCTTGGCGGGGGATTCGACGACGACGAGATTCATGGGCGGTACGGGCCTGGTGGGGTTCGGTGCTCGGTCGAGCGGGGTACTAGGGTATACCGAAGTCAGTGGTCAGGGGAAAGTGGTCAGTGAGCGGTGGTGAGCACGACGTGTTCGCGACATCACTCGGTGGGCTGCTTGAGGCACCGCGCGCTGGCCGCGTCGGGGGATTGTGACCGTTCGGCGGGTGGGCGCAGCGGTCCAGCTTCGCTTGGCCCCGCCACGAAAAAACAGGACTCTCTTTGGAATCAATAAACTCAGTGCAGATAGGTCGGTGCGTCGCTGTAGATCAGGTCTTCCATGCGGGTGAAGGCGGCCTCCATACCCGGGCGGTTCAAGAGGACTAGGAGAACTACCCATTTGAGCTCTTCCACGCCGACGTACGGGGTGTCGATGGCCAGTGCCCGCTCTATCACCAACTCACGGCTGCCCGGGTCGAGGATGCCGATCTGTTCCAGGAACAGCAAGAAACCGCGACCCTCGCGGTCTAGCTTGGCACATTCGTTGTCCGTGTAGATGCGTATGGAACCCATCGCGCGGCCATGATAACCGGGGCTTTCAGTGTTTGCACCGGCCGCGAGTACGTCTAGCCAATCCAGCGCCTTGGCGATCTCGCCCGCGCTGAAACCGGCACCCTTCAGTTCGTCCTCCAACGCATCCTGATCCGTCGGGGGCGCGCACTCTCCGTCCATGTAGTGTTCGAACAGGTAGATCAAAACATCGACCATGCTGTCATCCATCGGAACCTCTTGGGCGATGCCAGCCCGCGGGCTGACTGAAACGGCGGCGATCAGGTCCGCGCACGGCAGTAGCGGCCTCCAGGGCAGGATGATACATGACCGGCCAACTCCAATACCAACAGCATGGACGAGACCGCGGCGGCGGAAAGCCCGGTGCAGCGGATCAGTTCGTCCGGTGCGACCGGATCGAAGCCCAGGGCTTCGATCAGTCGACGATAGTCGGGGTCGGGCCAAGCGGTGCCATCCGCTCCGCCCCCGTGCAGCACCGGGGCCAGCGCCGCCAGCTGTCCCCGCAGTTGTGGCGCCAGGGCGGCCAGGACCTCGGCGGGCTCTTCCACCAACACGGCGCCCTCGCGGATCAGTGCGTGACAGCCCCGCGCCAGCGGATTGCGGATGGAGCCGGGGACGGCAAAGACCTCGCGACCCTGCTCCCCCGCTTGGCGAGCGGTGATCAGGGAGCCACTGCGCAAGGCCGCCTCGGTGACCAGGGTGCCTAAGGACAGTCCTGCGATGAGCCGATTGCGGCGCGGGAAGTGATGTGCCAAGGGTCCCTCCCCGGGCGCGAATTCGCTCACCAGTGCGCCCTGCCCCGCGATGCGCCGTGCCAGGTCCCGGTGGCCTGCCGGATAGACGCGATCGGGACCGGTGCCAAGCACCGCGATGGTCTTGCCGGTCTCCAGCGCTGCCCCATGGGCCTCCCCATCCACGCCGGTGGCCAATCCGCTGGTGATGATGAGCCCGCAGGCCGCGAGCCGGCGTGCAAACTCACGGGTGATCTCGCGCCCTGCCGCGCTGGGGTTGCGGCTGCCGACGATCGCGACCTGCGGGTCGGCGAGCAGACCCGGTTCGCCACGCACGTAGAGTAGGGTCGGCGGGTCAGCGATCTGGCGCAGCAACGGTGGATAGCGCGGGTCGTCCAGGGTCAGGAGGTGGGCGTCCGGCCGGGTGGCCCACCTCAGCACGGCGTCGATCCACGCGCGGTCCGGCCGCCCAAGCGCGCTGATCGCGGGGGGCTTCAGCCCTAGCTCGCGGAGCGCCTCTGGTGCAGCGTCGAGCACGCCTTGGGGGCTGCCGAAACGCTCGATCAGGCGGGCACAGGTCTGCGGCCCGATCCCGGGCGCTCCCGCCAGGGCCAGCCAGGCGTCCAAGGATGACACGGCCTCAGGCCGGCGGCGGCGCGATCCGGTCGTGGACGTGCATCGGTCGGTTGGCTTCTAGGATGATGGCAAAGCTCACCCGTTCGAAGGCGCGGAACACCATGAGAAGACCAGATCTTTCAAAGGGTTGAATGTAGGTCGAGCGCCGCGGCCGCACATCAACCGTGGGCGGGACAGGCGCATCGGAGTCCGGCGCGTCGTGGCGCCAACCCCGGATTTCCTGGTTGGCGCCGTACCAGAACTCGGTGGACAGCGGCGACTCCTCTTTCCAGTTCCAGTCGCTCCCGTTCTGCCGGACTTGGTCGGTCTGCTTGGTTCCGCCCTGGAACACCTCGAAGACATGGCCAGGCTCGAGCCGGTCGCGGGTCCCGGCATTGATGATCACCACGTCGTATTGGCCGACCTGGGTGACCCCGTTGAGTACGGATAGGATCTCCGGGCGTAAGCCCCGAGGTGCGGGGCGTGGAAAAAAGTTCCGCAGCGGCTCCTCCGCTGACGCTGGAATCACTCGGTCACCAATGGCGACCTCGCGCTCCATGCGCAACACCCGCACCTTGGCCGGGTCACCGGTGCGTTCCAGCGCTACGCTGGCGACGAAGGTGGCCAGATAACCCAGCGGCTCGTTGGTCTTGGGGTCGCGCAGGGCTTCCCCGGGCCGCAGGATCTGGAAGCGGTCCGGTTTGACCTTGTCGATCCGCCGCACATAGGCCGCGTCCCCCACCCCGACGACGATATGTTCATCCGGAAAGCCCACGACATAGGGTGCGCCCTTGATCTGGTCTGACTCCGCCACGTACGGCTGGGTCAGGAAGGGGCCGATGTAAGCGATGGGGATGGTGGGAATCGCCTCCTTCAGCGAGGTCGTCCGCACCTGGGGTGCGAGCCTGACGACGCGCATCCCCCCCCGATGGCCGACCACCGACTCGCCGCCGCGATCTACGGCGATGCGCGGATGCCCGTCGACCATGGTGAGCCGCAAGACATCGCCCGGGTAGATCAGGTTCGGGTTGCTGACATCCGTGTTCGCTTGCCAGACCTCGCGCCAATGCCAGGGGTCTCGCAGGAAACGGGCAGAGATACCCCACAGGGTATCGCCAGGGCGTACCGTGTAGGTTTCGGGGGCACCCGGCCGGAGTTCGGCGGCGCGTGCGGCAGGGCCGATCAGCAGGCAGGCTGCGAGTAGTGCACCAGCCCACAGGAGTGACGTGGCCAGGTGCGGGGTGGGCGTGCGGGTCGCGGTGGCGGGGCAGACGGACTGCGGGCGCATCACTCCTCCGTTAGGGTTGCTAGGGCGGATCAGGGTTGCCAGGGTCGATTCCGGATTCACCCGGCCCCATTGCGGGGTGTAGTATGAACTGGATAGTAACGCATGAAACTCCGGTGCTGCCAGCGGGTGGGCCGGCGGCGGCCACTGACCACGCCCGGCGGCGACCCCTCAAGGTCCACGGCGAGCCCCATTTAACCCCTTTTCAGCCGCCCTCGGCGCCTTCATTGACATGGCAAAGTTTGACATCCTCACCTTCCCCGATCCGCGTCTGCGCCACCTGGCGGCACCGGTGGCATGCGTCGATTCTGAGGTCCGGCGTATCGTCGCGGACATGTTCGAGACGATGTATGCGGCGCCGGGCATCGGACTGGCCGCTCCGCAGGTGAATATCCACCGGCAGATCGTAGTCATCGACGTCTCCGAGCAGAACGACCGGCCCCTATGCCTCATCAACCCGCAGATACTGGAGTTACGTGGGGAAAAACAAGGGGAGGAGGGCTGTCTGTCGGTGCCCGGGTTCTACGAGCCGGTGACCCGCGCCGAGTGCGTGCGTGTCAGCGCCTTGGACCGGGACGGCCAGCCCTTCACCCTGGACACCGAAGGACTGCTGGCGGTCTGCATCCAGCATGAGGTCGACCACTTGCAGGGCAAGCTGTTCGTCGACCATATCTCGTTCCTGAAGCGTCAGCGCATCCGCCACAAGCTGGAACGCGACCATCGGCAAGGCAAACCCGCGGACACGCCGCGGCAGCGGGCCATCTGAGTGCGCATCGTCTTCGCCGGAACCCCTGAGTTTGCCGTCCCCAGCCTGGCGGCGCTGCTCGCTGCCGGTCATGACCTGGTGGCGGTCTATACCCAACCGGACCGCCCCGCCGGGCGCGGGCGCCGACTGCAGCAGAGCCCGGTCAAGCAGTTGGCCCTGGCCCATGGGCTGGCGGTGTACCAACCCGAATCGCTCAAGCGTGACCGGGCCGCGGTCACGCAACTGCGTGACCTCGGCGCGGACCTGATGGTGGTAGTCGCCTACGGGCTCCTGCTGCCGCAGCGGGTGCTCACCGCCCCGCGGTTGGGTTGCGTCAACGTTCACGCCTCACTCCTGCCGCGCTGGCGTGGGGCGGCGCCCATCCAGCGCGCGGTGCTGGCGGGGGACGTGCAGAGCGGCGTCTGCATCATGGCCATGGAGGCGGGCCTCGACACCGGAGGCGTCTACCACCGATTGAGCATCGCCCTCGACCGTCAGGAGACCGGCGGGGGACTGCACGACAAGCTCGCCACCCTCGGCGCCCGAGCGCTGCTGGAGGCGCTGCCAGGGATTGCCGATGGCTCCCGGGTCGCGCAACCCCAAGACCCGACACTCGCGACCTACGCCCACAAGCTCACGAAGGAGGAAGCAGACATCGACTGGACCCAATCGGCCACGGCCATTGCTCGCCTGGTACGCGCCTTCGACCCCTGGCCCGTGGCCCAGACCCGCTTCGAGGGCGAGCCCTTGCGGATTTGGGCGGCACAGGTCGCCGCAGAACCAAGCGTGGCGGCCGCGCCAGGGACCGTCGTGGCCGCGGACCGCGCGGGATTGCGGGTAGCGACCGGCGCTGGCCTGCTCGCGATCACCCGCTTGCAGCCGCCCGGCAAGCGCCCGATGGACGCCGCCGATTTTCTGAACGCCCGCGTGATGACTGGTGTGTATCTTGGCTGAGCGCGGACCCAAAGACCCTGTGGACGGCGCCAGCCGCGATCTGCCGTCCCCAGGTGACGCAGCACCCAGCGATAACCCCTGGAGCCGGGCAAAGCCGCCAGCCATACGCGCGCATCCCGCTGGGGCCGGGCCAACCCCGCGTGATCGCACGGGCGCGCCGTGCGGCGGACCGAGGTCGGATACGCGCCCAGGGCGGGCTCCGCCGTCCCCATGGAACGGTCCCGCGGACTCAGAACGCCAACCCGGCGCGGACGCCCGCGCTGCTGCTGCCTTGGCAATCCACCAGGTACGCGACCGCGGTCAATCTCTCACCCGAGTCATGAGCCAATCCGTCCTGCCCCGCCCGCCTGCGGATCGCGCACTCACCCAGGAGCTGATCTACGGCACGCTGCGGGTCCTGCCGCGGTTGGAGGCCTTGGTCGGGATCCTGCTGCACCACCCGGTCAAGCCGAGCGACCGCGATCTGGAGGCCCTGATCCTGGTCGGTCTCTACCAACTGACCGTGCTTGGTACGCCTCCCCACGCGGCGGTCGCCGCCACCGTGGAGGCCGTGCGTCTGCTCGGCAAGCCGGACAAGGCGGGCCTGGTCAACGCACTGCTGCGGCGCTTCCTGCGCGAGCGCGAGGCCCTGCTGGCGGAGGCAGACGCGTTGCCCAGCGTCCGTTGGCTGTTCCCTGAGTGGCTGCTTGCCGCGCTGCGCCGGGACTGGCCCGAGGAGTGGGAGGGCATCGTCGGCGCCAGCAACGCGCGCCCCCCCATGAGCTTGCGGATCAATGCCACGCGCACCGATCGACGCGCCTTTGCCGGCCTGCTGGCGGCCGACGGGATTACCGCCCGCCCCATTGCCGGCACCGAGTCCGGCCTCATGTTGGACCGACCTGTCCCCGCCCAGACGCTACCCGGGTTTGCTGCTGGCCTGGTCTCGGTCCAGGACGGCGGCGCCCAGTTCGCGGCCCAGATCCTCGACGCCCAGCCTGGAGAGCGCGTGCTCGACGCCTGTGCTGCCCCCGGCGGGAAGACCGCGCACATTCTGGAGCGTACTGGCCCGGGACTGGACCTAGTCGCCATCGACTCCGCGCCTGCGCGGCTGGAGCCCCTGCGCGAAAACTTGGCCCGCCTGGGGCTCAGCGCCCGGGTGGAGTGCGCAGATGCCGCCGAACCCCGCGGGACCTGGGTGCGTCCGCTCTTCGACCGGGTCCTGCTCGACGTGCCCTGCTCCGCCACCGGGGTGATCCGCCGTCACCCGGACATCAAGTGGCTGCGCCGCGCCACCGACATCCCGGAGCTGTGCGCGTTGCAGGTCCGCATCCTGGACGCCATTTGGCCGCTGTTGGTCCCCGGCGGGCGGCTGCTGTATGTCACCTGTTCGCTGTTGGCCGCGGAGAACCAGGACCAGATCGCCGCCTTCCTCGCGCGCCAGCCGCAGGCCCGTGAGGCGCCGATCCTCCTCGGCGACGCCGCGGCTGCCTGGGGGCGAGAGCGCCGCCATGGTCGCCAATTGCTGCCCACCGACGGGGGGAGCGACGGGTTCTATTTCGCCCTGCTCGAGAAGATGGCGCAATGACAGTGGGGGTGACTGGGCACCGGTCCGGTCGCCGTCCGGGGCGTACCTGGTGGGTGGCGGTGTTGGCGGTGTTGCTGGCCTCGCACGCCCTGGCCGCCGACTTTCGGGTGACCGAGGTGCAGACCCGTTTAGTCGCTGGGACCTATACCCTGGACGCCCTGATCGACTATCGTTTCTCGCCCGAGGCCCTGGAGGCCCTGGCCAACGGCGTGCCGCTGACCATCCTGATGCAATTCCAGGTACGCCTTGCCGACGCCTGGATCTGGGAGAGCAGCGTCACCGACCTCGAGTTGCGCTACGCCATCCGGCACCGGCCGCTCTCGGAGACCTACGAGGTCTACCGGCTGCCGGGGACCGCCGGGCGGACTTTCGTCACCCGCGAAGCGGCCATCGCTTCCTTAGGTGAGATCAAAGGGTTGGACCTGGTCGACCAGAGTCGACTCCAACCGGGCAAACCCTATGAGGTCCACCTCAAGGTCTCTCTGGAGATCGAGGCGTTACCCCTGCCGCTGCGGCCTACGGCCTACCTGAGTGGGGCCTGGAAGCTCGCGAGTCCCTGGACGAAATGGCCGTTAACCCACTGAAAAATATTCGTGTCCTGGGCATGGTGCCGATCGCCGCGCTGGTCAGCGCGCTGTTTGTCGCGCTGGTGCTGATGCGCGACGCGATCCAGAACTCCGAGGACTTGAGCCGCGCCTTCGTGCCGCTGCTGTTTGGCGTGCTGGGTGGTCTGCTGATCCTGGCCGTGCTGGTAGTGGTGAACGTGGTCAAGCTGCTGCGCCGCTATCGGCGCCGCGCGGCCGGTTCGCGGCTGACGCTGCGGATTGTTGTGCTGTTCGTGCTGATTTCGCTTCTGCCGGTAGGGGTTGTCTACTATTTCTCTCTGGGGTTCCTGCTGCGTGGCATCGACAGCTGGTTCGATGTCGACATCGGCCGCGCCATGCAGGACGCACTGGTACTGAATCAGGCCTCGCTGGATCTTAACCAACGGGTGCTGGTGAAGTACACCGAGGCCCTGCTGAGCGGTATCCAGGACCGCTCGTCCACCGCCATTGCACTGAATTTGAACAGCATGAGGCGCCATGCGGGGGCCGAGGAGTTGAGCGTCTTCGGACCGTCCGGCGCTGTCTTGGGCACCGCCAATCAGGACCCGGCCAAGCTGGTTCCGAGCTACGCGGATCGTGAGGTCCAGCAGGGGCTGCGCGCCGGCAACAACTATGTGGGGACCGAGACCGGACCGGGTGACGAACTGGTGGTCCGCGTAGTGGTCCGCGATCCGGGCGGGCGGCCGCTGCAGATGCAGGCGATCTTTCCGACCTCGAGCCGCATCACCGCGCTGTCGGCCGGCCTGGAGGATGCCTATAACCGTTACACGGAGCTCGCCTATCTGCGGCAATCGCTCAAGACGAGTTTTTCCTTGACCCTATCGCTGGTGCTCCTGTTCGGCGTCATGGCGGCCCTGATCGGTGCCTTCCATACGGCGCGGCGCCTGGTGGCCCCGGTGGCCGATATCGCCCGCGGTACCCGTGCCGTGGCCGAGGGCGACTACGAGCAGCAATTGCCGCTGCCCAAGCACGACGACGAGTTGGCCTTCCTGGTGGCCTCCTTCAACACCATGACCAGGCGCATCGCCCAGGCGCGCGACGCCGCTGAACGCAGCCAACTGGCGGTGGAGACCCAGCGGACCTACCTGGAGACGGTGCTCGGGCGGTTGTCTTCCGGGGTGGTCGCCTTCGATGCCGAGCAGTGCCTGCGCACCGCCAATCCCGCCGCCCTCCAGATCCTCAACCTAGGGCTCGCCGCCGCCGAGGATCGTAGCCTCTGCAACCTGGAGGCGGCCCAGCCCGGCCTTGCGCCCTGGATCGAGGCGGTGCGCGGCCACCTCGAGGCGGGCCTGGATTGGCGTCAGGAGATCGTCCTGCAGCGCACCGCGGGTCGCCAGACGCTGATGTGTCGGGGCAGCACCCTGCCCCTGCCGGGAACCGACGGGCGGGGTCACGTCGTGGTCTTCGACGACATCACCACGCTGATTGCGGCCCAACGCAACGCCGCCTGGGGCGAGGTGGCGCGGCGCCTCGCCCACGAGATCAAGAACCCGCTTACCCCCATCCAACTCTCCGCGGAGCGGTTGCGCCACAAGCTCCTTCCCACGGCGAGCCCGCAGGACGCCCAGTTGATCGACCGCTCGACCCGCACCATCGTGGCGCAGGTAGAGGCCATGAAATGCATGGTCAACGACTTCTCCGACTATGCGCGTACGCCGCAGGCGGCGCCCGCGCCGCTGGAGTTCGACCGCTTGGTCCAAGAGGTTCTGGACTTGTATCGCAGCGCCGGGGCGAGTGCCCTGACGGTCCAGTTGGGGTCGCCCGCGACCTGGGTCCGCGGGGATGGGTTGCGTTTGCGCCAGGTCATCCATAACCTCATTAAGAATGCACAAGAGGCCCTGGAGGGGCACGACGACGCCCGCATCGAGGTCAGCACTCGGCGCCTCGACGATGCGACTGGCGCGGCGCTGGTCCAGTTGGAGGTGGCGGACAACGGCCCCGGGTTCGACACGGACATCCAGGAGCGGATGTTCGAGCCCTATGTCACCAGTAAGCCCAAGGGCACCGGGCTGGGGCTGGCCATCGTCAAGAAGATAATCGAGGAACACGGCGGTATGATCGGCGCCGAGAACACCGGCAGCGGGGCCACCATCCGGGTCCGTCTGCCAATCTGTACCGGGGGACTGCCGCCAGCGGCAGCCGAGCGAGAGCGACACCCACATCCATGAGCGCTACACACATCTTGGTCGTCGATGACGAACCGGACATCAGGGGTCTGGTCCAGGAGATCCTGGAGGACGAGGGCTACCAGGTGAGCGGCGCCGAGAGCGGCGCGGCGGCCCGGCTGGCGCTGCGCGAACGGCGCCCTGATCTCATCCTACTGGATATCTGGATGCCCGACCTGGACGGCATCAGCCTGCTCAAGGAGTGGGCACAGGATCAGGGCCTGCCCTGCCCGGTGATTATGATGTCCGGCCACGGGACGGTGGAGACGGCGGTGGAGGCGACCCGCCTGGGGGCCTACGACTTTCTGGAAAAGCCCCTGTCCATGGCCAAGCTATTGCTCACTGTGGAGCGGGCCTTGGAGGCGGACAAGCTCCAGCAGGAAAACATCGGGCTCAAGCGCCGCGCCCCCATCGTCCAGGAGCCAGTGGGGCGCAGCGCGGCCATGCAACGGCTGCGCGAGCAGATCAAGCGTATCGCCCAGCACGATACCTGGGTGCTCATCACCGGTGAGTCCGGCAGCGGCCGCGAGACGTTTGCCCGCTATCTGCATGCGCAGAGCCCGCGGCGGGATCGGCCCTTCGTCGATCTCAGCGTCTCGGCGCTCACCGGCGGCAGTGCCGCCCGCGAACTCTTCGGCAGCGAGGAGGCGGGGCTGACCCACTACGGGAGCCTGGAGAAGGCGGCCGGCGGCACGCTCCTGATGGACGAGGTGGCGGACATGGACCTGGAGGCCCAGGCACTGCTCTTGGGGGCGCTGGACAACGGCTCCTTCCTGCGCGTGGGCGGGGCTGAGCCGGTGGCGATCGACGTGCGGATCATCGCCGTGACCCAGCGTAACCTGGAGGACGAGGTGCGCGCCGGCCGCTTCCGGGAGGACCTGTTCTACCACCTGAACGTGGTCCCCCTGAATATCCCGGCCCTGTGCGACCACGCCGAGGACGTCCCCGACCTGCTGAACTTCTACCTCGATTTCTTTGCCACCCACGAGAAGCTCCCCTACCGCCGTTTCAGCGTCGGCGCGCAGAACTTCCTGCGCAACTACACCTGGCCCGGTAACGTGCGCGAGGTCAAGAACCTGGTGCAACGGGTCCTGATCCTGGGTAGCGGTGATGAGATCACCCAACAGGAGGTCGAGGGCGCCTTGGGCGCCCCGCCGCCGATCCAGGCCCCGCCGCTGGAGGGGCTCGTGTCCTTCGACCAGCCCCTGCGTCAGGCGCGGGAGCAATTCGAGAAGGCATATCTCGACTACCAGCTGGAGAAGCACATCGGCAACGTCAGCAAGATGGCCAAGGAGGCCGGGATGGAGCGCACCCACCTGTACCGCAAGCTGCGCTCGCTCGGGGTGGAAATCAAGGAGCGGAGGTAGGCACTGCGGAGGCGGGATCTTGATGCCGGCGGGGCGTTCGGTGCCGACAAGGTGTTCAGGGGGCGTTCATGGCCGATACGCTAGCCCATCTTTTACGTAACCCCTATTGATATACAGCCCTGAATGACATCCAACCAACTGATTCGTAGGTACACACCTGTCTGAAATCGCAATGTAGTGCCGTGCTTTTCTACGGGGACAGAATTAGGTAGGTGCCGGATGTCGTAGAGTACGGGGATGATCGACAGGACCCCGAATACCAAGCAGCCTGCAGCACTCGATTTGATTAAAGCGATCCACTTGTAGCCAGACGTTTGCACGGCGAGTTTCTGAAAAATTTTTGAAAAACAGAGTATTATTCTGTTAAACCGCGCCCAGCGCGGGATACGTAATTTCTGTGGTACTTTGCGTCCCGTGCCGAGCACCCTGTCGGCCAGACCTGTCCCCAATACCGAAAGCACGCATCGTTTATGCTCAAACTCGATCTCGCGAAGTGGAATCAGATCCCGGACGACCTCAGGAAGGAGGCAATGAATGCCCCCCATGCCCGCACCCGTGAGCGGTTTCTGGCCTTGTACGAACTGAGCCAACAGGGGCGTGGCGCCTCGGCGATGGCTCGCCGTGTGGGGCGTCACTTGCAAACACTGATCCGTTGGGCGCACCTTTACAATGAGGCCGGTCCGCACGCGTTGGTGTTCGAGCACACGGGTGGCGTCCCCCCTTTTTTGACGCGGTGACGGAGCAGGCACTCGATGACCTGATCCGTGACAGTGTCGCGGCGGCCGCCGCGCCCTCGATGCAG
>CAILVI010000144.1 GCA_903837595.1 uncultured Thiodictyon sp. | reverse complement strand
GCGAGGATCGACAGCATGACAGTACCCAATACATCCCGCTTCCTTGGTGCATTGGGGCTGGTGAGACGCAACGGGCAGCTGTCCACCCAGGGATCGAATCGCCCACTGCCATGGAGAAATTCGGTGAAGAACGACAGCTGCCCCAGTGGGGTGACGGCGGCCTGCGGGTCCCACTCAACGTGGACTCTGCCACCAAACGTGTCCACGGCAACGGGGCCGGCGAACGGCACAAATGCGGTCGTTTCGGTCTCACCCATAGGGTGAAGGATAAGATCGTTCATACGCACCTCCTTGCGTAAATATTTCATCAGGTTAGCTCACGAAGGGCAAGGTCCAACTGCTCTTTCTAGGATCATTGCTGTGCGCTTCCTGGGGTCAGGGTGGACTCGTGCGGTTCGGTGGTCCGTGTCGGCAAACGACGACCGATGCTGTCGGAAAAACGCTTACGCTATTGTCATCGACTTGACGCCGACGGAGAGCCCGAACAGCCCGGCCAGTGGTCCGCCCAACCGGCCCAGGGCCTGCCGATCTGGCCGTTGCGCGACGGCTTTGCCTCCGCCGCCAGCGTCGACGATTTCCCCCGCTGGGCACCCCAGCATTCGTGGGTACCAAAGACGGTTGCCGGTTGGCGGACCTGCGGATCGACGCGGGCGACCTGTGCGGAGACCTGCCGAGGCACTCGGCCGCAGGCCTGTTGCTGCCGGAAACCTTGGTATCCATTCTCTTGATCGACGGGCTGCGCCGCTGTCCTTCGGCGGCCTGCTCCATACCGCTCGGCGGGGGTCCCGCGACCTACCTGGGGCTCGCTGCCGCCTTGGTGCGTCGTTCTACTTTGTCAGATTGACAGGGTAACCCATTCACGATGAAAGCACGTAAAATAAGCCCTTTCTAATAGGAGTAAATCACGACGAAGCCGTGAAATCACATAGTCGTTACACCAGGCACCTGACAGGTTCGCGACCGGGGCCAAAGCATCAAGGTATTGCATGATTGGCGTGGTTCCACACCGCAGCCGCGGTGTCGAGGGCGGCGAAGGTGCCAGCCGGCACGTGGTAATCCTCATCCCCGCTGTAGACCTCAATCTCACTCACCGCCTGGTCGGCGCCCGTGATCGAGAACTTTCTCGCTGCGATCCGGCCGGATTCCTGGCGCATGGTTTCATCCACGACCACGGTGCGGACCAGGGTGTGCCGGCCATCGAACAGTTGGGTCCGCAATGGCAGGTGCCGGTTTGCATCGACACAGCTCACTACCTCGCGGATCGGTGAAGCGGTGCTATCGGTGCGCAAGCGCAGATTGACGCAATCGTCCTCGGCAACCCGGGCGGTGCCGACCATGCGCGGTTCGGGCCAGCTCCACCACGGAGCAAACAGGTCCCACACCACCAGATTGGAGTCGAATACCGGCATAAGCGGGTCCGCTTGCGCGCAGCCGGCGGCCGCCGACTCGCGATAGGCGACGGCCCTGATCGGGCCAGCGCCGATGCGCTCCGCGGCAATGAAGCGATTGCGTATCCGCTCCGGCGCAATGCCGCGAATGACCAACCGCCCCCCGGCGGCATCCATCTGCCCGACGATGGACAACTTGATGGGCAGCGAACGCTGGCCGGTGGGTGCGACCAGCGTGATGTTCATCCGCACCGCGAATCCGTCTGAATACCTGGCCTGGCGCATCGCTTCGGCAATTGCCGCCGGGGCTAGCTCGTCGCCACACGCGGCTGGCGCCCCTAGCGCGACCGTCAGCACCATGAGCAGCAAGAGCGCGCCGACGCGTCTCATCACTCGTGCCAGAGCGCCTGCGCCGGACGCAGGCGGGCCGCCTTGAGTGCCGGAAAGAGGCCGCCGGCGATACCGAGCAACACGCAGAGCCCCACCACGCCCACCAGGAAGGCGGGCGAGAACACCGCATCGATCTTGCCGCGCATCACCTCCAGATGCTCCAGAATACCGGTAATCGCGATACCCACCACGATACCGATCAACCCCCCGGCCAGCGTGAGGATCACCGATTCAGAAAACACCAATTTCATGATCGTCCGCCGTTGCCAGCCGACCGTCAACAGGATGCCGATTTCGCGCGTGCGCTCATTGATGCTCATCAACATCGTGTTGAACACGACCAGCGCGCCGACCAGGCCGGCGATCAGAATGGTGGCATGGCTCATCGCCTTGGAAATGCGCACCACGGTATTCTTGCCGACCAGTTCCCCGGAGGTGATGGCGACGAAGCCGGGCAGCGTGTCGTGCACCCGCGCCTTGAAGGCGGCAAGATCAGCCTCGGCGGCCGATTCATCCAGCTTGACGTTTAGGATGTTGACCTTTCCCGGCTTGTCAAGGATCTGCTGCGCCAGGGTGAGCGACATCACCACTGCACCATTTTCGATGACCGCCGGGCTTTCAAAGATCCCGGCCACGCGAAATTGTTGCCCCTCGATCTCCAACGTGTCGTCGACGCGCTTGTGCAGCAGTTCGGCGGCCAGCGAGCCGATCACCACCACCGGTTCGGTGTCGGCGCCGGACCAACGCCCAGCCACCAGCTTGAGGTGGTCCCACAGGTAGCTGCCAGAGGCCCAGCCAAACACGAAGACGGGGGGCGAATTTTCGCCTACACTGAGCATTTCACTCAATAACCCGACCACTTGCCGGACGTGCGGATAGCCCTTGAGCGCCTCCTGGACGCGCTCCGCCCGGAATGGCGAAGGCATGGCATTCTCGCTCGCGATACGGGTAACGATGAGGTCTGTCCCGCGCGCATCGTTCGCCTTTTGCCAACTGGCCTCAAATCCCCACGCAATACCGGTGAGTGCCACCACCGCGGCGATGCCGAGCGAAATGGCCGAGACGGTGAGTCCGGCGCGCGCCGGTCGGCGATAAATGTTGCCAAACGCGAGACTGAGCAGGTTCATGGGGCAGGGTCCTGCGGCAGCGCGATCTTCCCGTCGCGCATATGGATGATCCGATCGGCGCGCGCAGAGACACTCGGGTCATGCGTCGCCATGATGAGCGTCAACCCTCGCTCCTTCTGGATGTCGGTCAGCAGGGTCAGTACCGCCGCGCTGTTGGCGCTATCCAGGCTGCCCGTCGGTTCGTCGGCGAGAATCAGATCGGGGGTGTTGATGAGCGCGCGCGCGATGGCCACGCGCTGTCGCTCGCCGCCCGACATTTTGTTGGGAAAATGGGCCATGCGGTCGCGTAAACCCAATTTTTCCAGCAGCTCACGCGCCCGCGCCACCTGGTCGCTGCCCGCCCCCGGGACGCCGATGGTGGCGACCACGACGTTGTCAAGCGCATTTAGCGTGGGAATGAGATTGAACGATTGGAAGATGAAACCGATGTGCTGCCGACGAAACAGCGAGGGGTCGCGAATCCCGCCATAGGGTTGAGCGCGGAAGAAGACCTCGCCGGTCGTCGGGGCCTCGAGGGTGCCGATAATGTTCAACAGGCTCGACTTACCGCAACCGCTCGGACCGACCACCGCCACGAATTCGCCCGCGCGGATCGCAATATCGACCCCGTCCAGTGCTTGAGTTTCGCCATCGTCGAAATGCAGCGCGAGTGCGCGGGCGCGAACGATGGCATCCGGAAACGACTCTGTATTCATGTGATCGCGGGGCCCGCGCGGCGGCCCAAAGCCTCTTCGGCTGGCTATTTTCGAGTGAACCCGGAGCGATGGAACTCGGGTCCCGGTACGCCGTCAACGGTCCGGCACATCGGCCGTCGGGACGGGGCGATCATCGTTGGAGCGACCGGAGACTGTCAAGGTCGACCGTTGGGGTGCTCGAACACTTAGGGAACGCGCTGGGCAGAGGCGTTGGCGGCGGGGAGTTTGCCAGAGTCGCGATCTCGGGTAAGCTGACTTTCAGCCTCCGGGAGCGCAGCGGTTGGCCACGTCGTCGGTCACTGCGGCCGGAACGCCGGACGCCCGGCCGTCGGCACTGCGCCAGTCCCGGTGGGGGGGCGGCGGGCTCCCCCAAACAACTGATTAAAAGTATTATTTTCACGTCAAGCGGGCGTCGCGCGCCCGGGAGCGGACGAGAACATGCGCTGGCGCAACACCGAGGACAGTTACGGGGTGGTTTCCGTGGCCCTGCATTGGCTGATGGGGTTCGCGGTCGTGGGGCTGTTCGGCCTCGGCGTCTATATGCGGAGCCTTACTTATGCTGACGCCTGGTACCTCCCCGGACCCTATATCCACAAGAGCGCCGGGGTCCTGCTGTTCATCGTGCTGGCCGCCCGGCTGGCCTGGCGCTTCGTCAGTCCGCCCCCGCGCGTCCCACTCACCCTGACCCCCTTGGCGCGCCGGTCCGCGGCGCTGGTCCATGTGCTGTTTTACGTCTTGCTGTTCGCCATCACGCTGAGCGGCTATCTCATCTCGACGGCAGACGGGCGTCCGATCGAGGTGTTCGGGTGGTTCGCGATCCCCGCGACCGTGACCAGCATTCCCCACCAGGCGGACCTGGCAGGTAGTGTGCATCTTATCCTCGCCTATTGCGTCATGGCGTTGGCCGCGGTGCATGCGCTGGCCGCGCTCAAACACCAGTTCGTCGACCGGGACCGCACGCTGCTGCGGATGCTCGGCCGCGGCGGACTGCCCTGACGCCAAGATTCCCGTAACCCCGCACGAGGTCCAGTCCATGTCGATTCCCCAACGCCCCTTACTCATCCTGGCCGCCCTGGCCCTCGCCGCCGCCAGCTTCGGGCTGCCAGGCAGCGCCGCGGCGGAGGTTGAAAAGTACGCCATCGACGCCGCCGGCGGCCACGCCTCCATCAATTTCCGCATCAGGCACCTGAATTTCGGGTGGGTGTACGGGCGGTTCAACACCTTCTCCGGGACCTTCACCTACGATACCGAGGCCGCCAAGAATTCCAGCATCGAGTTGCTGATCCAGACCGCGAGCGTCGACTCGAATCAAGCGGAGCGCGACAAGCATCTGCGCAACAAGGATTTCCTGAACGTCGACAAGTTCCCCACAGCGACCTTCAAGAGCACCGCGTACAAGGAGGGACTCGGCAGTTCGGAGCTTGCAGGCGATCTGACCCTGAACGGGATCACCAAGCCCATCAGCTTCCAGGTGGAGCAGCTCGGGAACGGCCCCGACCCCTGGGGCAAATATCGTCGCGCCTTCCTGGGCACCGCCGCAATCCCTCTGAAGGAGTTCGGGATATCAGATTTTGGGCCGACTGCCAGAAACGTGGAACTGACGTTTGTGATCGAGGGCGTCCGGCAGTAGCCGGGGACCAGTCGTGTGCGCGGTACCAGCGCGCCCCCGGCCCGGATCAGCCGCGTAGCCGGGCTGCGCCGCGGCGTGGAACCAATCGCCTGCGCTGGCGTGCCCCCCCGGCAACCGTCTGCCCAGACCACCCGCAGGTCCAAACTGGGACCGCCGCAAGAACGCTGCGGGAGACGCTGTCTTATCCCTGCGACAAAGCCATCCGCTACCCTAGGGCGGAGTAGACACACCCAAGCCGCCATGAGCACCGAGGCTGCTGGCGCTGGCTCCACCAGATGCGCTCGATGATTTGCCAAATTTTGCAGCGCCCGCAGCCCGAGCAGCATTGACCCCTACCCGGGTCTATGCTGAAATGACTAATGTGTTCACCAAATGAACAAATTTAGCGGCCGGGCACTGCAAGCCCTCTTCCAAGCGCCCCAAAACCACTTACTGTCCATGTGACGGTAGGGCGGTAGCGTGCCTGAGACTCGATCCGCAGGACTCCTCCCCTGAGCGACGACGCCCACTACCACCTGCTGAAGCTCCTGGCGGAGCGGCCGGACGCGAGCCAGCGAGAACTCTCTCAAGCCCTTGGCGTCAGCCTGGGAAAGGTGAACTACTGCGTCAAGGCTCTCCTCGATCAGGGATGGATCAAAGTGACCAATTTCACGAACAGCAGTAACAAGCGCGCCTACGCCTACCTGCTCACTGCCAGCGGCATTGATGCCAAAGCGCGCATTACCGCCCGCTTCCTAAAACGCAAGATCGACGAATACGAGGCACTGAAGCAGGAAATCGCCTGCCTCAAGGCCGAAGTCGGGGCCGTCCAAGCTGACTTCACAGAACTTAATCAACAGCGCGTCGGACCAATCGGGCTGACCGGAATGTCAGCCGATCAGCGGCACGACGACCGCTAACACCGCAAGACGTAAGACTTATGTCCGAATGGACCCAAACGATCGAACCCCGCGGACGCCTGTTCGATCTGAAGCTGGGCGAGCTGTGGCACTACCGGGACCTGATCGCGCTATTCGTGCGCCGCGATTTCGTGGCACAGTACAAGCAGACCATCCTGGGCCCCGCCTGGCACCTTATCCAGCCACTGCTGACCACACTGATGTTCACCGTCGTGTTCGGTTACATCGCGCGCATACCCACCGACGGGGCGCCGCCGTTCCTGTTCTATATGGCAGGGACGGTGATGTGGGGCTATTTCTCGACCGTGCTCACCGGCACTTCCGGGACCTTCACCAGTAATGCCGGGATTTTTGGTAAGGTCTATTTTCCGCGCTTGGCCGTACCGCTGGCGGATCTACTGTCGAAGTTGATCGCCTTCGGTATCCAGTTCCTGTTTTTTTTGTGCTTCGTCGGCTTTTTCATGCTGCGCGGGTCGGTCGTCTCACCCAACGCCTGGGTGCTCCTGACGCCGCTGCTGCTCGTGATCATGGCCGCCTTGGGTCTGGGGCTCGGCGTGATGGTCTCCTCGCTCACCACCCGCTACCGCGACCTGACGGTCGTGGTCGGCTTCGGCGTCCAGTTGCTCATGTACGCCACCCCGGTTATTTACCCGGTCTCTGCACTGCCAGAGCCTTATCGCTTCTGGGCGTTACTTAACCCGATCGCACCGGTCATGGAGATATTCCGCTTCGCCTACCTGGGTGTCGGGGCCGTCAGCCTCGGGCTGCTGACCTACAGCGTCGCGGTCACCAGCGTGATCCTGTTTGTCGGTATTGTCCTGTTCAACCGCGTTGAACGGACGTTTATGGATACGGTTTGAGCCATGTCGGTCGTCATCCAAGTCGAAAACCTGAGCAAGTATTACCGTCTGGGCCTCATCGGCGGCATCACCCTACGCGAAGACCTCAACCGCTGGTGGGCGAAGGCCCGCGGCCGGCCTGACCCGGCGCTCAAGATCGGCATGGAAGACCATGGTAACCGCGTCGGCGGTGAGCTGTGGGCGCTGCGTGATGTCAGCTTTGAGGTGCACGAGGGCGAGATCCTTGGCATCATCGGCCGCAACGGCGCAGGCAAGAGCACGCTGCTCAAGGTCCTTTCGCGTATCACCGCTCCCACCACCGGTCACGTCAAGATCAAGGGCCGCGTCGGCAGCCTGCTGGAGGTCGGCACTGGCTTCCATCCCGAACTCACCGGGCGCGAAAACATCTATCTCAACGGCGCAATCCTCGGCATGAAGAAGGCCGAGATCGTACGCAAACTCGACGAGATCATCGATTTCGCCGAGATCGCGCAGTTCATCGACACACCGGTGAAGCGCTATTCGTCGGGCATGTATGTGCGCCTGGCATTCGCGGTGGCGGCTCACCTCGAGCCGGAAATACTGGTGATCGATGAGGTGTTGGCCGTAGGGGATTCAGCATTTCAAAAAAAATGCTTGGGGAAGATCCAGGACGTCTCATCCCATGGCCGGACGATCCTGTTTGTCAGTCACAATATGGGCATGATTACCTCGCTCTGCTCGCGTGGCCTGTTGCTTGATCGCGGCCGGCTCGTTAGCACCGGGACGGCACCCGAGGTGGTCTTGTCTTATTTTGGCCGCGATGGCTCAGCACCTTATTCTGCCGATTTCAGACGCGGCCCTAAGCCCATCGGCGATCACCTGGCGAGACTGCTTGAGGCACATATCGAGGACGCGGCAGGCAATACGACCGGCGAGGTCGATATCCGCCAGCCCTTCCGCGTCACGATGCGTTATCAATTGCGCCAGCCAACGCCAGTGGCACCCGGTCCAAATTTCCATTTTTACGATACCCGCGGCGAGGTAGCTTTCATCAGTGGCAGTACCGAGTATGACCGCTGCACGGGTGCTGAGCCGGGCACCTACGTCGCCTGTTGCGAAATTCCCGGCCAGCTGCTGAACAGCGAAACCTATTTTATCGGACTTGCCCTCACGTTTGTTTTCCCTAACGTCCACGTCAGCTTTTTCGAACGCGATGCCCTGGCGGTGACCGTGGTGGATCCGATCGGCGAGACCCTGGACAACCTCCGCAACGGTTATAGCGGCTCCATCCCGGGAATCGTGCGTCCCAGGCTCGATTGGACGATACAACGGCAGTCATGAAGGCCGTCATCCTCGCCGGCGGACTCGGCACCCGCATCTCCGAGGAAACCCATCTCAAGCCCAAACCGATGATCGAGATCGGCGGCAAGCCTATCCTCTGGCACATCATGAAGCTCTATTCCGGCCATGGCGTGAATGACTTCGTCATCTGCTGCGGGTACAAAGGCTATCTGATCAAGGAATATTTTGCCAACTACTTCCTCCACATGTCGGATGTGACCTTCGATATGGCGAACAACCGGATGCAGGTACATCAACAAAAGGCCGAACCCTGGAAGGTCACACTGGTCGATACCGGAGACGACACGCTCACCGGCGGTCGACTGAAGCGGGTCAGCGACTATATCCGCGATGAAGAGGCCTTTTGTTTCACGTATGGCGACGGACTGAGCGACGTGGACATCGCGGCGCTCATCGCCTTCCATCAGGCGCATGGCAAATGGGCGACAGTCACCGCCGTACAGCCGCCCGGCCGCTATGGCGCACTCGAGCGGGCCGGGGACCGGGTTACCGCCTTTACCGAAAAGCCGCGTGGCGACGGCGGCCTGATAAACGGTGGTTTTTTTGTACTGTCACCGCGCTGTCTCGATCTCATCGTCAACGACGAGACCGCCTGGGAGGGCCCACCGCTAGACCAACTTGCCCGAATGGGTCAGATGATGGCCTTTGAGCACCGAGGCTTCTGGCAGCCCATGGACACCCTGCGCGACAAGAACCAGCTCGAACAACTGTGGGATACGGGTGAGGCACCGTGGAAGCGGTGGGCATGACCCCGCCGAACCCCGACCCCGGGTTCTGGCGTGGCAAGCGTGTCTTGCTGACCGGTCACACCGGCTTCAAGGGCGCCTGGCTCGCGTTCTGGCTGAGTCAACTGGGTGCACGGGTCACCGGTATCGCCCTGGCGTCGGTCACGACGCCTAACCTCTGCGCCCTGGCCGAGATCCCGTGCCTGGTCGATAGCCACGAGTGCGATATCCGCGATGCGACGGCCCTCGCCGCTCGCGTCGCGGCCGCTGATCCTGAGATAGTCCTGCATCTTGCTGCCCAGTCGCTGGTGCGTGCCAGTTACCGCGACCCGCTCGGCACCTTTGCAACCAACGTCTTGGGCACCGCCAATCTACTGGAGGCCCTGCGCGTGGTGTGCGCGCTGCGGGTCGTCGTCGCCGTCACAACAGACAAGGTTTACGCAAATGCCGAGCACGCCTTTCCCTACCGTGAAAGTGATCCACTCGGCGGCCACGACCCCTATAGTGCCAGCAAGGCTGCCGCTGAACTGGTTATCGGCAGCTATCGCGACGCCTTTCTGGCAGGGCAAGGGGTTGCAGTCGCCTCCGCCCGCGCAGGCAACGTGATCGGCGGCGGCGATTGGTCAGAGGATCGCCTGATCCCGGACGCGATTCGCGCCTGGGACGCGAATCAACCACTGGCCATTCGCCGCCCACAGGCCACTCGACCCTGGCAGCATGTGCTCGAGCCCTTGGCTGGCTATCTGCGACTCGCGCAACGCCTCTGGGATCAACCCGCGCTGGCCGGCGCCTACAACTTCGGCCCACACACCCATGAGGCCGCAACCGTCCGGCAGGTGATCGAACTCGCCCAATCCGTTTACGGTAGCGGCACGGTCGACTGGGGCGACGGGAACGAAGGGCCGCACGAAGCCGGCTGGCTAGCGTTGGAGATCGCCAAGACACGCACCCAGCTTGGCGTCCACCCCCGCTGGAGCTTGACGCAAGCTGTCCAGCGCACCCTACGCTGGTATCGCCTGCAAGCGCAGGGTGAGTCAGCACACAACCTGTGCGAAGCCGACATCGCCGCGTTCCTCGCCGCTACATGAACCGCTTCACCCACAGCGAGACACCCCTACACGGGCTCATTTTGCTACAGCGCCACCCCATCGGCGACCAGCGGGGCTATCTGGAGCGGCTATTCTGCGGCGACACCCTTGCCCCACTGCTCCACGGCCAGGCCATCGCCCAGATCAACCATACCCTGACCGCCCAGGCGGGCACCGTCCGGGGGCTACACTTTCAATCCCCGCCCCATGCCGAGACCAAGCTCGTGACCTGCCTGAGGGGCGAGGTCTTCGACGTCGCCGTTGACCTGCGCCAGGGTTCGCCGACCTTCCTGCGCTGGCACGCCGAACGGCTGAGCGCGGCCAATCACCGGACGCTCGTCATCCCTGAGGGTTTTGCCCACGGTTTGCAGACCCTGACGGCCGACTGCGAACTGCTTTATCTGCACACCGCCGCCTATTGCGCGGCCGCCGAAGGGGCACTCAACGCCGTCGATCCCCGACTTGGCATCGCTTGGCCACTGCCGGTCGCCGAACGCTCTACCCGCGATCAGACCCATCCGTGGTTGACGGACGATTTCCTCGGCATGGCCATTTGATGAACTGCCGCCACTGCGACACCAGACTTCGCCATGTGTTCTTGGACCTCGGCTTCGCCCCGCCGTCCAACGCCTATTTGACGGACGCGGACCTTCATCGCCCCGAGCTGTATTACCCGCTCAAACTCTATGTTTGCGACCACTGTTGGCTGGTCCAGACCGCCGACTACACCAAAGCCGCCGATCTGTTCCGCGCCGACTATGCCTATTTTTCCTCGACATCATCCACCTGGCTGGCCCACGCCGCCCGTTACACCGACCTGATCTGCGCCCGACTCAACCTCGGCGCCGCAAGCCTGGTCGTTGAGGTAGCCGCCAACGACGGCTACCTGTTGCGCAATTTCGTCGCCGCGGCGATCCCCTGCCTTGGTATCGAACCGACCGCCGACACGGCCGCGGCCGCCGAGTCACTCGGTATTCCAGTGCTGCGCGAGTTCTTCGGCGCCGCGTTGGGTCGGCAGTTGGCCGAACAGGGGCGCCAGGCCGACCTCATCATCGGCAACAACGTCTACGCCCATGTGCCGGACATCAACGACTTCACCGCCGGCCTTAAGTCCTTGCTCAAACCCGGCGGCACCATCACGCTGGAATTTCCGCATCTGCTGAGGCTGATTGCCGAAAACCAATTCGACACGGTCTATCACGAGCACTTCTCCTATCTCTCGCTCGGCACGGTGCAGCGCATCTTTGCCGCCCAGGGCCTGCACGTCTGCGACGTTGAACAACTGCCCACCCACGGTGGCAGCCTGCGGGTCTACGGCGTACACCGAGACGACCCGCGTTTATCCACGCCGAGCGTCCGCCAGGTGTTGGACGACGAGGTGGGCGCCGGTCTGAGCGACCTGTCGGTCTACCAGGGATTCCAAACACGCGCCGACCGCGTCAAAGACGACTTGGTGGCCTACCTAATTGAGCAAAAGCGCGCTGGCCGGACCGTCGCCGCCTATGGGGCGGCGGCCAAGGGCAACACCCTACTCAACTACGCTGGGGTTAAGCCCGACCTGTTGCCCTTCGTCTGCGACGTGGCGCCGTCCAAGCAGGGAAAATACCTGCCCGGCAGTCACATCCCGATCCTCCCGCCCGCGGTTCTGACCGCACAGCGTCCGGACGATCTGCTGATTCTACCCTGGAATATTGCCGATGAGGTGCGCAACCAACTCAGCCAACTGGCCACGCAAGGCACACATTTCATAACCGCCGTCCCGCGGCTGTTGATCAGATGAGAAAGGCCCAGACACCGAGACCCCGTGATCTTCCTCACCGCCGGTCGCGGATGATGGCGGACCGGGTGCCATGATTTTGCTCACTGGCGGCGGCGGCTTCGTGGGCCGCCAGGTCATGCGCAACCTGACCGAGCAGGGGCATCCGCTGCGCCTCGTGCTACGTCCCAACGCGGGCGCCATAACCGGATTGAGCCAAGCCACCGAGGTCATCGAGACCCCGGATCTGTTCCAGGCCAGCCGCGAATGGTGGGGGAATGCGCTGAGTGGCGTCGACACCGTCGTGCATCTGGCTTGGTACACCGAACCAGGCAAGTATCTTCAATCCGAGCGCAACCTGACCTGTCTCGCCGGCACGCTCGAGCTGGCCCGCGCCAGCATTGAAGCCGGGGTGCGTCGCTTTGTGGGTGTTGGCACCTGCGCCGAATACGACCTAGGGCCGGCCGTGTTGCGCATCGATACCCCGCTCAATCCGCAAACACTGTACGCCGCCTGCAAGGCGTCTGCGTTTTACGTCCTGAGCCAACTGCTTGCAGCGAACGCGGTCGAGTTTGCCTGGTGTCGGCTATTCTATCTCTACGGAGAGGGAGAAGATGAGCGACGACTGGTGCCATGCCTACGACAACGCATCGCCGCCGGCGAACCCATCGAATTGACCAGCGGCGATCAGATCCGCGACTATCTGGACGTTCGCGACGCGGGCGCTATGATCGCCGAGGCCGTCATTGGCAATCATCAAGGCCCGCTCAACATCTGCTCGGGCATCCCGGTCACGGTGCGGCAGTTAGCGGAAAGGATTGCCGACGAATATGGACGACGCGATCTGCTCAAGTTTGGTGTGCGGCCAGAGAGTCCGTTCGACCCCCCATGCATTGTTGGCAACAGTTCCGTATAAACAGGGTCGAATTACAGTCAACTGGAGAAGCAAGTGAAGGCGCAAATTAAACCACGCATCAACCTTGAGGGGCGGACCGCACTACAGGACGTAATCCCATTAGCCACACCTTTTGTCGTGTTCGTTGATCCATCCAGCGCATGCAATTTTTCGTGCCCATTCTGCCCGACGGGACACCGGGACATGATCGAAGAAACGGCGCGCTTTCAGGGTGTTATGAAACTCCCATTATTTCAGAAGATCGTTGACGATTTGCAGGAATTTGATCGCCCGATCAAGGTATTGCGACTATACAAAGATGGCGAGCCCTTTTTGAACAAGAACCTGGACAAGATGATTGCCTATGCCAAGCAAAGCGGCAAAGTTGAATATATAGATACTACGACGAATGCTTCCTTGATGACGCCAGAGCGGCTCGGGCCTATCCTTGATGCGGGTCTCGACAAGATAAATATTTCAGTCGACGGCATGACTCACCAGCAGTACCAGAAATTCACGGGTTTCGATTTCGATTTCGAGAAATTCGTCGCTAATGTAAAGTGGTTGTATGCGCATAAAGGCAACTGTGAAATCGTACTAAAAATCCCCGGCGAGCTGATTACTGAGGCCCAGCGAGAGGAATTCTACGAGACGTTCGGCGATCACTGCGACCGCATCTTCATCGAGAATTTTGCCCCCTGCTGGCCCCAATTTGACGTCGAGGCCCATACCGGATTTAAGATCACGACTGGCATTTACCAGCAACCGGTGACACCGACCGATACCTGCCCCTACATATTTTATTCCATGTCGGTGAATGCCGACGGACTGGTCAGCGCCTGCTTTCTCGATTGGGGCCGCAAGCTCCTGATGGGTGATGTGCGCCGACAAAGCCTGAAATCGATCTGGCATTCCGAACAGCTGAATGCCCACCGCCTGATGCATCTCGAGGGTAAGCGCAGCCAGCATCCAGTCTGTCGCAGTTGCGGGCAACTCAGCCATTGCCTGCCCGACAATCTCGACGCCTATCGCGACCACCTGCGGCCGCGCTTCCTCGAATATGTGGCGGGCAATATCAGTCCCGACGTGCGTAAATAGGTCGGCGCAACAGTGCGTCCCATCACCGACTTGACACTGACCGGGCGGAGTGCAGCCCGTCACTTGAACGGCGCACCATGAGGATCGTGCACATCACGCCCCATCTGGGCGGCGGTGTCGGCAAGGCGCTGTCCGTCCTTTTGCGGGGCATGGCGACAACAGGCACGAATGACCACGCCGTGCTGTGCCTTGAGGACCCGAAAAAGCGGCAGGCGCTCGAGTCTATTGAGGCGGTCGGCTGGCCGGTGACGATTCGGCCATCAGTCGCACAGGTCGAAGCGGCCGTCGCGCAGGCCGACATCGTACAACTTGAATTCTGGAACCATCCCGAGATTCCGGCCCTGTTGTGCGCCCTGAGACCGGCGCCGATGCGCCTGCTCACTTGGTGTCACGTCTCTGGTTTGGGGGCACCCTGCGTCCCGCCGGAGCTTCTGGCCTCCCCGGCGCGGATGGTTTTCACCTCGCCCTGCTCGCTTGCAAGCGAGGTGGTGCTGCAGTCGGGCAGGGACTTCCCCGTGGTGTCCAGCGGCTGCGTCGACGGCCTGCCGGCAAGGATAGAAAGAGACGTCGCGGTGGGCCTGCGCATCGGCTATATTGGTACGCTCGACTTTGCGAAACTCCATCCGGACTTCGTCGAGTTCATCGCCTGCCTGCCTGCCTCGACGCTACCGGTACATCTTTACGGTGACCTGACAAACCGCGATACCCTTCAGGCGCAGTGCGCGGCGCTCGGCCAACCGGGCCTTCTACGATTCCACGGTCATGTCACGGATATCGCCCGAGTGCTGGCCGGGCTTGACGTCCTGGCCTACCCGCTGAACCCACGTCATTACGGCACAGCGGAGAATGCCCTGATCGAAGCGATGGCGATGGGCGTGGTGCCGGTGGTACTCGACAATCCGGCCGAGCGCTGCATCGTTGCTCATGATGAGACCGGATTCGTCGTCAACGATAAGCGCGGATTCCAGGCGGCGGTGCAGACCCTGCTCGCCGATTCCGGACGTCGGCTGGCAATGGCCCGTCGAGCGGCCTTGACGGTGCGAACCCGCTTCACCGCGCAGACCATGGAAACGGCAATGAGCGTGCAGTACCGGACGCTGATGCGACAGGAGAAGGGCACGTTCGCCTTCCGTCAAATCTTTGGCACCACCCCGGGGGACTGGTTCGCCAGTTTCCAACCGGGCGGGATACCCGATCTCAGCCAATCGCCATCGACCGGGCCCAACAAGGGCAGCGTGCATCACTTCCTGTCACGGTTCCCGGAAGACCCTGACCTGCAACGTTGGGCGGGCACCCTGGAAATCCCATGACCGAACGCTCCTACATCCTGCCGCGAGCCTTGCCGGCCCCGCCCGATATAGGCACCGCCTTGGCCTTACTGCGGCAGGTCGCGGCAGAGAAGACGACGCTAGCCCCCCGCCTCGTTGACCGGCCGCTGGCACTCTACGGAGCGGGCGATTTGGGCCGATTGGCACGCGACTACTTTACTCGCGTCGGCATTTCCATCGATTTCGTGGTGGACCGCGATGCCGAGCGGTTGGCCAATTCGGCTGCCTGGGAGGGTGTGCACCTGCTTACCCCCGACGCAGTGCCCGCGCAAGCGCGGAAATCCATGCTGCTGGCGGTGTGTGTGGCCACGATACCTTACACCACACTGGACGAAGATCTCCGACAGTGTGGCTGGGTCGATGTCGCCCCCTTCTATGACATCGCTGAGGCCTATCGTGATCGGCATCCCCTATCCAACGGCTGGTTCGCGCCACCGCTGGTTGAACGTGATCTAGTGGGAATTGCTTCCGTTCTGGCGGGTTGGGGTGATAATCTGTCGCGGGCACATCACTTGCAATTTCTGGCTTGGCGGCGCTTGCGCGAAGAATGGAACTTTATTGGTGCTCCGGTGACAACCGATGACCGCTATTTTATTGCGGATTTGCGCGCTCTGCTGACAAACCACGAGGCCTTCGCCGACATCGGCGCACACCAGGGCCGGGTCATCCGGCGTTTCCTTGAAGCCGTTAAGGGGCGGTGCGCGCAGATTTGGGCGGTCGAACCTGATCCCGACAGCCTTGTGCAACTGCACCAACTGGCCGGGGGCCTAGGCCTGCCGGATGGCGCGGCCCTACATATTATCCCCAGGGCCGTGGCCGAGGCACAGCGTGAGGCGCGTTTTGCGGCTGGGCTGGACTATGCCTCACAGCTCTCCGAACTCGGAGAGGTACCAGTGCCAGTCACCACCATCGACCAGCTAGGGCTCGCGCCAAGTTTCCTCAAGCTGCATCTCGAAGGCGGAGAGCTTGCGGCACTGCGCGGCGCGCGCCAAACGCTGGCCCGGTGCCGGCCACTCCTGGCCGTCACCAGTTACCACAACTCGCAGGGGCTGTGGGAACTGCCGTTGTGGCTGATGCAGACGCTGCCAGACTATCGCTTCCTGATGCGTCTACATAGCTGGGTGGGAACCGGTGCTGTAATCTATGGGCTTCCTAGCAACCCAGGGGGTAATGCACGTGAAGCGTTTTGTTAGTCAATCAAATTTGGTGATTGACCTCGGCATGAATAACGGCGACGATTCTGCTTACTATCTGGCCCGCGGCTTTCGTGTGGTAGGGGTAGAGGCTAACCCCGAACTTTGCATAGTCACGAACGCCCGCTTTGCCGCAGCTATCGCTAATGGGCGGCTGGAAATCATCAATGCTGCAATCACCGATTCAATAGGATTGAAAATCTTCTATATTAACCGCGCCATTGATCACTGGAGCAGTCTTGATGCCGCTTGGGCGGGAAGAGATGGCCATCTGCTTGAGCCTATAACGATCGACGGTTTGCCTATAGCTGCATTATTTGCGCACGCCGGTACACCTGTTTATTTGAAAGTGGACGTTGAAGGGGCGGATGAACTGGTGCTGGATCAACTCGCACTCCTAGATGAACTGCCCCAGTACCTTAGCGTAGAAGATTGCCGCTTCGGGTTCCGTTATTTGGAGAAAATGACCGAGCTCGGCTACTGCGAGTTCCAACTTCTTGATCAGTCACAAGTGCCACAATTAGTCGACCCTGTCATCCAGTGGCGCTTTTTGCCCGGCGCATCAGGACCGTTTGGTGAGGCGCTGCCAGGGCGTTGGATTAATGCCAAGGAAATGATGGATTATTATAGCCAAATAGTGCGAGACCGAGACGGGCACCGCCGTGCATCGCGCACTCATTGGTGGGACATACATGCACGAGGACCAATTGAGGCGATGTAATACGAATTGCGGAGCCAACCAATCAGAAGCAGGGTTTTATGAAGAAATTGCTATTCATTATTCCGCCCTATTTTAATGCCGACGACTATTTGTCGAAGGATCGGGCAGCGGTGCTTCCGGCATTCACGTTGCCTTATGGCATTCTGTCGATGCAGGCTTATCTCAAGGCCCACTGCGCGGTACCGCATGAGACACGCCTGCTCGATCTGAATGTCATCCTCAAGCGACTAGTCGAGACAGCATCGGCTGAGAACCCTGGCGAAGTTTTTTCTCTCGAGATCGCGGCCGCCATGCGCGAATTCAAGCCCCACTTCATCGGCATTTCTGCCCTATTTAATTCTTCGGGCCGCTACATTCGCGCACTGATCGCATGCTGCAAACTCATTGATTCAAGCGTTATCATATTGGCAGGCGGCGGGCTAAGTTCAGCTGCCTTCTCGATGATGTTGGAAAATTGCCCAGAACTTGACGCCATCTGCATAGGAGAAGGGGAGCGGCCATTGCAGGCATTGCTGGAGGCTGAAGACCCCTACGCCGTCATTCAAGTGCATAAGAGCTGGATCTGCCGAAATGGTCTAGCGCGACATAAGGTGCCACAGCATACGTTCATCGAGAACTTGGACGAGATTCCGCCCTTTGATTATGACGACATCGATCTAGATATATACAACCATCGCAGCATCGATAAACGCTACGCCGGCCGGCCTAAGCGCGAGATGGCAATCCATACCTCTCGAGGCTGCCCGTTCCATTGCGTGTTCTGCTCGAACCCCAGTCTCCATGGTCGCGACGTGCGCATCATGAGTGTGGAACGAGTAGTCACCGATGTCCAGCGTATGCGCGATGAATTTGGCATGACGGTGCTGCTTCTGGAGGACGATCACTTTTTTCATGATCGGAATCGTGCCAAGGAAATCCTGCGCGAACTAGCAAAACTCGATATTCGAGTGGAATTTCCGAACGGCGTGGCGGTATACGCGATCGATGAAGAAGTCGCCGACCTACTTGCTAAGGCAGGGGTTTCTGCAGTGGCGTTAGCTGTGGAGTCTGGGTCAGACTATGTACTAAATCACATTATTAATAAGCCACTGAAGATAAAGCTTGTAAAACCAGCAGTTGAGGCGCTCCGTAAATTTGACGTCCGCGCGCATGTGTTCATAGTTATCGGGCTCCCCGGCGAACACGATATTCATCGGGATGAAACGTTGCAGATGCTATTGGATAACGGCTTCGACTGGGTGCACGTATATTTGGCAATGCCAATTTTTGGTAGCCGACTCTACGATATCTGCATTCAAAATGACTATATTGAAAACAACAAGAGTGACGATTTTGTCGCCACGAAATCAGTTATTCGCGCGCCCGGTGTGGACCCTGAGCTTTTGCAGGCTTTTGCTTACAACTTGCAACTGAGAGTAAACTTCGTGGAGAACTACAATATGAGGATCGGGCGTTATGATGTGCCAATAGACTACATAAAAAACGTAATCGACAAGTATCCCGAGCATGCGTTCGGCCATCATTTTCTTGCTAAGTGCTACAAAGCGATTGGGCAAGAGGACTTAGCGCAGATGCATCAAGATATCGCGGAAGCGATCTTCCAGACCGATTCATGGTGGCGCGAGTTGGCCGAGAAGTTTAGGGTCATGCATACGGAGAGGTAAGCTTTGCGCAATAATTTGCCATTATACAACTTTTCCCTGGGCCACCCTCGGGGCGTCTCCTTGGGGGACGCCGTCTGCTACGCGGCGCCCCGGTGCGCCACTGGAGATCAACATGACGCCTGAAAAAGAGTTCGACCGGCGCGTGAAAGAGAATGTCCGCCGTTTGGGAGAGGATAAGGATTTCCGCGGGCTCAGCAATGTCTGGGTCCGCGAAGCGATCCGTCATTCGTATGCCCAAAACTTCACTTGGCTAGGCCGACCAATCATCCAGGTACCCCAAGACGTCTATGCGATTCAGGAGCTGATTTGGGCTGTGCGCCCCGATCTCGTCATCGAAACCGGCGTTGCACATGGCGGTTCGTTGATCCTCAGCGCTTCACTGCTGGCGCTGTTGGACTATTGCGACGCCGTAGCGGCCGGTGAGCCGCTGGTGCCATGCGACTCTCAACGTCGCGTGCTGGGCATCGACATCGACATTCGGGCACACAACCGCGCCGCGATCGCAAGCCATCCAATGGCACATCTGATCGAGTTGGTTCAAGGATCGTCGATCGAGCCGACGATCGTTTCAGCGGTAAAGCGACGGGCCGCCGACTTTAACCGCGTGCTCGTTTTTCTTGACAGCAATCACACGCATGAGCATGTTCTGGCCGAGTTGGAAGCCTATGCACCGCTGGTCGGGATGGACAGCTACTGCGTGGTCTGGGACTCCGGCGTAGAGGACCTTCCTGATGGCTTCGTGACCGACCGTCCCTGGGGAAAGGGGAATAATCCGAAGACGGCGCTCCTCGCCTACCTCGGCGCACTCGACCGCGACGGGCGTCTGGCGGCTGACGGTTCACCACTGCACTTTGAGATCGACAAGGAGATCGAATATCGGATTATGATTACTGCGTCGACTGATGGCTTTCTGAAAAGGCGGCCGACGGCCCAATGCGCTTTCGTGTCATGATCGTTGCCCCTGGCTGGGCACCAGGCCCAACACCCGGACCTTGCTCGGCAAGTCGATCAACATGACAGAAGATTAAGAATCGCTGCGGCTAGACTGGCCTATGCGGAAGCCGTCGCGGCCGGTGAGGCGGAATAACCATCAAGGCAGCCAATCACACCCCCGTCTTGGCCGAACTCGACGCCTACGCCCCACGTTTCACCCCCGGCAGCTGCTGTGTTGTCGGCGACATCCTTACCGCAGACATGCCCGCGGACGTGCTCGGTGACCGCCTTATGGCGACCGGGTGATAACCATAAGACCGCCGTGGTGGAAGATCTCAAGGCTAACCCGGAGTTCGAGATCGACAAACAGACGATCAGAAACTGCTGATGAATAGCCGGCAAGAAAAGAATCGCTAAAATGCAAAACCCGAATATGACACCGGTCG
>CAILVI010000143.1 GCA_903837595.1 uncultured Thiodictyon sp. | reverse complement strand
GGGCACAGACCACATCGGCCTCCTCCTCCCAACTGCCGATGAGGCCGAAAGGGTTGACGGAAAGTTGCGCGTCCCGGGTGAAGGCCACGAACTGCCCGCCCAGCGCCTCGCACAGATTCTCGTAACTGCGCCCGACGTCGATCACCCAGCAGCGTCCGCCGACACTGAGGTTGGTCGCCAGGAGTTCGTTGGCGAGAAAGGACTTTCCCGACCCGGAGGAGGCCGCAACCACGGCGTTGTAATTGGTGGCCGAGTCGAACAGGTTCAGGTCCATGAGCTGCCCCGCGCGCCCCACCAGGTTGAGCACCGGGCTGCCCGTCCCCTTCCAGTCGCCGAACACCGGCATCAGGGTGGTGGCATGGCTCGAGGCCATCGTGCGATAGCGCATCATGTGGGGGATGGCATCGCGGTCCGCGCCGAACGGCAGACAGTGCAGGAACAGGGGCAGCGGGAAGAACTGGTCCGGCATCACCTGGAAGCCCAGCTCGCGCCAATATGTCCGCAGGTTGGAGCCGGCGGCAGTGGCCTCGTCCACCGGCGTGAAGAGGACAATCCCGAGATAGCATTGGATGGGGCGGTCGCCGTTGTCCAGGCAGGCAAACAGCCCGTCATAGCCGGCCTTGGTCTGACCCAGGGTGGGCAGGTAGTGGGACAATTGGCCCATGGCCTGGTGGGTGGCCCATTGCCGGCTGGCCGCGAGCTTGGTGCGCATGGCCTCGGGGTCCGGAAAGCGCACCGACAGGGTGATCAGGACGTTGTGGCGGATACCCCGCGTGCCCGACACCACGTCGCCGATATAGCGGGCGGCCATGCCGAAGGCGATGCGGTCGGGAAAGCGCTTGACCGAAAAGGTCTGCGCCCGGTGCGTGCCGAGCGTGATGCCCTTGGCGTCCACCTCCAGCGCGTGGGTGAGGTCGATGAACTGCTCGCGGATGAGCCGGTCCGGGTCGCACTCGGGCACGATCCGGTCGCGCCAACCGGCCTGGGGGTCCCAGTTCAGCAGGGTCGACATGAGACGCACATAGCGATCCGCCGTAAGCGCGACCGGCCGCAACCCGGCCGTCTTCAGGACTTGCAGCGCCGTCGCGCACAACACCGCGGCGTCGGTGGTTTCGCGCTCGGTGGGCTTGCCCTCGGCGATGGGCAGTTTGACGGTGACGATGACCTGGAGGTCGCGCAGGCGCAGCTCGCTGGCCGGTCCCAGCGGGGCCTCGGTCCCGGCCCGCAGGAATTCGGCGCGCCGTTGCGTCGACTCGCGCAGCAGCTCGTCGCCGTGACCGATGCGCAGGGCCTGCATCCGTGCCAACCGTTCTTCGATGTCCGGCGAGGCCCACAAGGCGATCTGCACCAGCGTCTCCGATGGCCAGTCGAGGTTCATCAGCACCGACAGCCGATCGGCCTGCGCGCGATCGGCGCTGGACAGCGGCTCACAGACGAACCCGAAGCCCAGGGACAGGTCGTCCAGGATAAAGAGTTGCTGGCCGGGTTCATAGGCCAGCACCGGAAAGAGTTCGGCCGCACGCGAACCGCGAAACTGGCGATGGATCAAAGAGGTTCTCCGCTAGGGGGTGGCTGACGGCGATTGAGACGGATGGCGGGCGGGGTGTCTGAGCGGGCCGCCAGGACTGACCACCCGGCGGCGGGAACGGTGATCAGGTGGCGGCCCGGCTCGCGGGCCGGCGATGCGAGCGCTGGCTTACGAGACCAGCGGCAGGGTGGCGGACACCGTGGCGTCGATGACGTTCGGCGCCAGGAACAGGCCG
>CAILVI010000142.1 GCA_903837595.1 uncultured Thiodictyon sp. | reverse complement strand
TTCGCGGCGAGTTGGAACCGGAGCTGGCCCAGGTCGCTCCCTATCTGGTCGAACTGGACGCTGACTCCCCCTTCACCGGACGACTTCTCACCTACGAGGTGGGGCGGCACTGGGGCATACTCGCGGGCTCCGACGCGAACTTCCGTAGCCTTCGTACGCATTTTCGCAACTTGTTCATCGTCGCGGATCAGCAGGGTAAGCCGCACTATTTCCGCTATTATGATCCACGGATACTGTCCATCTACCTGCCTGCCTGCAATACGGGGGAGTTACAGACCCTGTTCGGGCCGGTCGGCGCCTATTATGCTCAGGCACGGGGCACCGACACCCTGTTACGCTTTACGCTCGACGGCGCCCGGCTCGGACAGCAGTCGCTGACGCACTCCGCCGCCGACGCCGCGGTAGCGGAGTAATGCATGCAGTACTCGCCCGTTTCGCAATGGTACCCGCTCGCACCGACTTCGGTATTGCAGGAGCTGACCATGAGCCCATTGGAAATGAGATGAGCGGTGCGACATGCTGATCATCCGCCAGGAACAGATGGAGGTCTTCGACGCGGCGGCTTGGCGTGCCTTCGAGGATCAGATGGTCGCACATCTTGCCGATTTCAGGCCACTGCTTTGCCAGTCGATCGGCCAAGAGCAGATGCGCCGGGTAATCCGGCGCGGTATCGAGAGCGCCCGCGGCTACGGATTCGATCGCCGGGGTCCGATGCGTTTGTATCTCGAACTGATGCTCGTCCTGGGCAGCGCCTTCGACACCGACCCGCAATACCCCTGGGCGGGAGAGATTCTCAAAGAACGCGACTCCGGCTCCCAGATGGACCGTGCCGAGCGTCTTTATGAGCGAGTCATCGACTATCAATTTCAGGTTGCCGGTCCGGATGATGTCTATCGACTGAAGGCGCTGACGAACATCCGGGCCTTCGCCAGTCAGCCGCTGAACTTTGCCCCTAACGATCTGGTCCCCTTCATGCTTGATGAGATCGGCCTGATCTACCCCGAGAAGGCCGCCTTTCTCGGCAGCGAGGCGCTCATGGCGCTCATTCTCAAGAGGCAACTGGGGGCGCGCAATCAGCGGCTGACGACGCCTCGCGGGATGGCTCTGGTGGTCATGCTGATGCTGGGCTTCGGTCACGGGTGCGGTGGCGATCCGCTCTATCCCTGGATTGGGGAGATACTGAGGGATAAGAGCACCAGCGACCCTGATGCGAAGGCGAAACTTCTGGAAGAGAATGCATTGCTTTGGGTTGGATATGTGGTGGCCGATACGCGTCAAACAGAGCGGTCATGAGTAATCGGAGTCGCGAGCATGGCGGTTCAAATGCTCGTGCTAAGCGGACAACCAGCAAACGTACATTAGCCAACTGCTGATAGTCTCGTGTGAAGAGTACAAGAGCGTCAATACAGAAGTGAGCGGACAGTGCCGGCTTAATCGGGTTTTGATCATGGGGCGAGGCTAAGTACTAATGTCAAACCGCACACCAGTGCCGCCTGCTGGCGCGAACTTACCGACTCCAGTCACAAAGGGATTCGGTGCTTCTCAAAAAGTTCATGCTATCTTGACCTGTGCGGCAGCCACTCCGAACGTAGAGAGAATGGAACAGAAAACGGGGGCTGACCCCAGTTATGTGGCGGGAACCTCGCGAGTAGACCAAGATAGGGATCTGACCCCTATTCCAATGACATCTATTCCCCCCCCTATTCCCTCGCAGGCGGCAGCAGCGGCATCGGCGGCGAGCACAGCACCAATAGCGGGGTCTTACCCCGTTACTCTGCAGGACCGGACATGCGGGATGCCCCAAGCAGTTTCACGCTGCGCTATCTCATCGTGTACAAATAGGGGGAGGGTTTTCTTCTGTGATCAATGTAATTTATATTTTTGCAGGAACCATAAAACCCATAAATCGCATAGTAAATCAGAAGAGCGCGGAGCCCCGTGGTTCCAAGCTATGACCATTAGGGAAATTCTTGCGGAAAAGGGGCAATCGGTTACTGAACGCACACTCCTGCATGTTACACCGTGCCGCGACACCTCATTTTTGACTGGAGTTCGTCCACTTGCTTATTGGACTATGCTTGACCATAACGTCTTAAGCGAAACCGTGAGCATGTTCCAATTCTCACGCGTTGGGAAGGACGCTCAGGGATCTCTACGGTCCCCCCACGACTACTCAACAATTTACGGTCTTGTCTTAGCGGAAAACGATCAAGTGCCCTTTTACAATTCCAATAGGGAAATGGACCCCGAGCGAAGAGGTTCTAACACGGAATATCGCAATATCTCACTTTTGCCTCCAGGTGCTTTTCGGTACGTAGGTATACAAGAATAGTAACACGCGAAAGACAGCAAGAGACACGAAGAAGCAGCCGCGGGGTCAAGGGCCGCGTGAAAGGCTGCGGGGTTGAAAGGCATCGGGGTCAAAGGGCACGCAGAAGCCCGGAGCACGGGACGGGGTCAAGCACTGGACGGGGTCACAGGACGGGGTCAGGTCACAGGACGGGGGGTCACACAGGACACAGGACGGGGTCAGGACACAGGACGGGGTCAGGTCTTGCAATCCAGCATTTCGGTCACAGGACGGGGTCAGGTCTTGGGCACAGGTCCAGGACGGGGGCAGGTCTTGCAATCCAGCATTTCTGAACTAGACTTTGGGGCATGACCAGACCGCTGCGCATCGCGCTCGCCAGCGAGCTTTACCATGTCACCTCGCGGGGCGACCGCCGCGAGGCGATCTATCGCGACGAGCGGGACCGGGCGGATTGATTGGCGGCACTGGGGGCGACCTGCGAGCGGTTCAACTGGCGCTGCCACGGCTACTGCGAGATGACTAACCACTACCATGTCGTGGTGGAGACGCCGGACGCGAACCTGTCGCCGGGTATGCGTCAACGCAACGGCATCTACACGCATGTGTGGATCAGCCGTGTATCTGGGGGGACTGCGCCATCGGGTCTTTCTGGGCAGCAGTGCCTTCATCGAGCAGGCGGTCAGCGCCGGCGCGCCGCCGGGCCGGCTACGCGAAGTCTCCAGGGCGCAGCGCCGCCCGCTCGCCAAGTCGCTCGCTTACTTCGCACGGACCTATCCGCTACGTCGTGAGGCTATGGCACGCGCCTTTCTGACCGGTGCCTACACGATGCAGGAGATTGCAGACCACTTTGGCATTCATTACTCAACGGTCAGCCGCGCCGTGCAGTGGGCCGAGGACGGCGGCCTCTCGGCCTCCACCAAGCCAGCGACTGCCCTGCCGCCGACTCAGACAATCGCTGAGCATTTCGGCGTCAGCCGCATGACGGTCAGCCGGGCGGTGAACAACAAGGAGCAAGACTCGGCTGTAGCCGACGTCAATCACTATGGCCATCGATAACACAGTTGCCAACGCACCATCGCCTGACGATGGCCCCACCATCGTGCTGGCGGATCATCCTACCATCGCCAAAAGACTCAGGCGGCACGTGCAACCGGGCTTTCCAGAGCACTTGACGATTCTGGATACGATCGGTCAGGGTGGCGTGGGACGCGTCTATCTGGCCTATGATGAAATCATCGGCCGCCGGGTGGCAATGAAGGAGCTGCTGGCTGAATTTTCCGGCACCGCCGACAGCGAGGTGGCCAACTCGTTCATCCACGAGGCCAAGATTACCGGCAAGCTTGAGCACCCGGGCATTGTTGCAGTCTATGAACTCGGGCGGCACGCGGACGGCAAACCTTATTATGTCATGCGTTACGTCAAGGGCGAAACGCTGGAGCAATCACTTAACCAGTGCGTTCAGTCCGCGGTAGCCCCGGCCTTTGCCCGGCGCCTCAAGTTGCTCGACGTATTGATCGACGTCTGCGATGCGGTCGCCTACGCCCATGCCAAGGGCGTGATCCATCGCGACCTGAAACCCGGCAATATCGTCTGCGGCGGCTTCGGGGAGACCATCGTTCTCGACTGGGGCCTGGCACAGGTTCTGAGCGACGACGACAACACCTATTTCTATCGCGAGGCACTGACCCACCAGCGCCACACGTTAAGCGACAAGCAGACCGTCCAGGTTGTGGGAACGCCTGAGTATATGGCCCCGGAACAATTTCGCGGCGAGGCCGGAAAGGCCAGTGATGTCTATAGCCTGGGCGTTATTCTTTACCGGATCATCACCGGCGAACTGCCTTATCGCGGCAGGCTTGAGGAGATCGAGACACAGATCGGCGCGCACCCCGCCGTGCGCTCGCCCGGAACGCTCAACCCGTCCGCACCTCCGGAACTGATTGCCATCTGCGACAAGGCCATACGCACCGCGCCGCAGGAGCGATTCCGCGACGCCGGTGAACTGGCAGTGCAATTGCGCGCCTTTCGTGAAGGCGGCATGGTCAATATCTATTCCTATTCCACTCGGGAACTGCTGCGCCGCTTTCTGGCGCGCCACCGCGCCTTGGTCGTGATGGCCGGGCTATTACTCGTTGCCATCATCAGCGGCGCCGGCTTTTCGCTCCATTACGCGGCGCAGATGGAGCAGGCCAAGACCAGGGCCGAGGGGGCTCTGGTGGATTTGACGACGTACGCCCAACGGTCGCAGGAACAGGCGCGCGCGATCACCGCGGCCATCGTGGGCGATACCGCGAAGCTGTTCGCTGACCTCAATAAGACCAAAGCCGATATCGCTGTTGCGGATGACATCACGACACGACAACTGCTCACGCAACTGCACCACCGCCACCCGCATTTTGAATCCTTTGCGCTAGGCACCGAGCCCGAGATTCTGTCCGCCTTGAATCAGGACGCGAGCCATAATGGACAACTGCCGGCGATGCCGGTCGCGCTACTCGACAACCAACGCATACTGCTGATTTATCGCGTCCCCATAATGAAAAATGGCACTCCCGTAAGCTACCTCGAGGCACGTGTCTATCCGGGACAGGTATTGCCCAAATTTGTCCCGCTGGTCGCCACGCGCGAGGCGCAGGCCCGGAATGTCTGGATCATGCGCCAGGACGGGTTGACGGTCTATAATGATCGCACGGAATACATCGGCCAGAATCTCTTTCTCGCCCCGTCGCCGTCGGTGCAGGCCTTCGGGAGGCTGATGCAGGGCGCGGCCTATGGCATTGGCTATTATTCCATTGTCATCGGCGACACCGAGTTCAGCCAAATTGCCGCCTGGGAAACGATCGACGGTGGGACCAAGGACAGTTGGAAAGTAGTCGTCAATTATCCTTATACACAAAAAAGGGTAGTGCCACGGACGCAGTAATAAGGATCGGGGGTCACCCCCCCCAGCATGTCACAAGGCGATGGTTATCCACAATGGCCGCACACGGCTGGTGCGACCTTGGTCATCGTTCCGACCGCCGCCCGGGCCTTCCCCACTGGTCGAGGTCTTGCCGTGAAAGTCAGGCCGGGACCCGGTGAGGGCGGCTTCAGAACAGGGTGCGTAGGTCGAGCACGACACCGGGGAGCGTAGCGATCTCGACGCGTGCCAAGTCGAAAACGCGGAACTGCTGGGTGTAACGGTCATCGTCCGGGTCCCGGTATACGTCCAGGTGGCGCCCAGAGATATCGACGATCCACACCTCAGGTATCCGTAAGCGGGCGTGAAGGGGCAATTTGGTCTGGCGATCGTGGGTCAGACTGGTCTCTGCAACCTCGATCAAGAGGAGACAATCCTCAGGCCCCGGGTGGGTCCGTTCGTAGTAGTCATCCCGACGACTAGGGCTTTGTCCCCAGACTAGACGAAACGGCGCTAGCAGGAAAGACCAAGGGCACAGACACCTGCGCAGCGACGTGCTCCAGCCGGGTGCGATCAAGAGTGATGTGGTCAGCAAGATCGCCCGTCGTAGGGTGGATAAGGCGCGCGGCGCGGCGCTGCGGACCAGGCACGGTGCTTGGACGCGCCGCATCCACCAGGGGCCGCTGGTGGATGCGCTGCGCTTATCCACCCTACGTCGTCACCGAAACCACATCAGTCTTGCTCGCACCCGCTCCAGCCAGCCGCTCACAGGGTCGAGATCCGCACCCCATAGACCCCGCCGATGACGACAAACTCGTCCTCCCCCTTGAGCATCCCCGGCAGCAGCCGGTTGTAGAAGAAGACCTTCGGCAGCGGCACCTGTGCGGTCAACAGATAGTCGCCGAATTCATCGGCGCGCTCGCGCTCGCTGGTGAAGCTGTTGAGGTTGTTGAGCAGCACCAGGTAGGTGCCGTCCGGCTCGCGGCCCAGGACCTCGTGATCGCCGATCGAGTTGATGCCCCGATACAGGGTCAGGTGGCTGAGCCCCGGGTGCTGGCGACGCAGCTCGTACTGACAATAGGTGTAGAGCAGGTCGAGCTGGGACTCCAGCGCATTGGTGCCGTAGATCCCCCGCACCGCTTCGGCCTGAAACCCCACATAGGCATCGCTCCCGCGCCCGTGCAGCGGCCCCCCATGGTGCCTGGCGAGTAACCCGAAGCGCGTTTCCGCCCAATACTTGAGCACCGCCCCCTCGCGCCCGTCCGAGTCGAAGGACCAGCCGCGCACCTGCCGCAGATAGTTGGCGTTGGCCCGGGACTTCTTGCGCCGGCCTGGCGTCAGGCCCGCCTCCTCCAGGTCCTCCAGACAAAAGCGCACCGTCATGTAGTCGACAAAACGCTCGGCCCGGGTCCGATGGTCGTCAACCGGGTCCAGGCGGCGGCAAAGGTCCGCGTGAAAATCTCGCACCCCATCGATTGCGAGCGGCACCGGGTGCTGCTGGTAGGCGAGGCTGCCCAGGATCCAGGGCGGCAGGTTGCAGCGGTTGAGGCACAGCCGCGCCGTCTTCGGCAGGGTCGGCGGCACGGCCGCCGGGGCGGCCAGCGACGGTTCGGCCGGGTCCGGCCCCATGTCCGACGCCGTTTGTCTGTAGCTATCCATACACCCGCCGCCGCCTTGTCGTGGATGCTACCAAGGCCGCAGGGCGCCCCACGACTACGCATTCTTTTGTTCTTACATAGATTTTAGTATGCATTAGGACCTGGCACGAGGTTTGCTGAAGGCTAAGCGAACGCCAATTTTGTTCAACCGCTGCGAAAGCCACTTACAGGAGAACCTACCCATGGCACTGCGTCAATGCGCCATTTACGGCAAAGGTGGAATCGGCAAATCCACCACCACCCAGAATCTGGTCGCCGGCCTGGCCGAGGCCGGTAAGAAGGTGATGATCGTCGGCTGCGACCCCAAGGCCGACTCCACCCGTCTGATCCTGCATGCCAAGGCCCAGAACTCCATCATGGAGATGGCGGCGAACGCCGGCAGCGTCGAAGACCTGGAACTGGAAGATGTCCTGAAGGTCGGCTACCGCGGCATCAAGTGCGTCGAGTCCGGCGGCCCGGAGCCGGGCGTCGGCTGCGCCGGCCGCGGTGTTATCACCGCCATCAACTTCCTGGAAGAGGAAGGCGCCTACGAGGCCGATCTGGACTTCGTCTTCTATGACGTGTTGGGCGACGTGGTGTGCGGCGGCTTCGCCATGCCCATCCGCGAGAACAAGGCCCAGGAGATCTACATCGTCTGCTCCGGCGAGATGATGGCCATGTACGCGGCCAACAACATCGCCAAGGGCATCGTGAAGTACGCCAACTCCGGTAGCGTGCGCCTGGCCGGCCTGATCTGCAACAGCCGCAACACCGCCCGCGAAGACGAATTGATCATGGAGCTGGCCCGCCAGCTCGGCACCCAGATGATCCATTTCGTGCCCCGCGACAACGTGGTGCAGCGCGCCGAGATCCGCCGCATGACGGTCATCGAGTATGACCCCAAGGCCGGGCAGGCCCAGCAGTATCGCGACCTGGCCCACAAGATCATCAACAACAAGAACTTCGTGATCCCGACCCCGATCACCATGGATGCGCTGGAAGCCCTGCTGATGGACTTCGGCCTGATGGACGAGGAAGACGAGTCAGTCGTCGGCAAGACGGCCGAGGCAGAAGCCGCCTGATCGGGCGCAGTCCCAAGATCGTGCCCCTAGGCGCCCCCTGGCGCCTCGGTGGTTCAGAACAGCGTTGTTGCAGAGCGTCTCGTCGGCAGATTAGCCGCGGCGCCCGTAGCGGAGAGCCAACATGGCAAATTTGACTCGTGAAGAGACCCTGGACCTCATTGCCGAGGTCCTGGAAGTCTACCCCGAAAAGGCCAAGAAGGACCGCGCCAAGCACCTGGCGGTCAACGATCAGTCGATCGAGCAGTCCAAGAAGTGCATCACCTCCAACCGCAAGTCACTGCCCGGTGTCATGACGGTGCGCGGCTGCGCCTATGCCGGCTCCAAGGGTGTGGTGTGGGGCCCGATCAAGGACATGATCCATATTTCCCACGGCCCGGTCGGCTGTGGTCAATATTCCCGCGCCGGGCGCCGCAATTATTATGTCGGCATGACCGGGGTCGACAGCTTCGGCACCATGAACTTCACCTCGGACTTCCAGGAGAAGGACATCGTCTTCGGCGGAGATAAGAAGCTCTCCAAGCTGATCGATGAGATCGAGCAGTTGTTCCCGCTCAACAAGGGGATCAGTATCCAGTCCGAGTGCCCGATCGGGCTCATCGGCGACGACATCGAGGCGGTCGCCAAGAAGAAGGCCAAGGAGCTCGAGAAGCCCATCGTCCCGGTCCGCTGCGAGGGGTTCCGCGGGGTCTCCCAGTCACTGGGTCACCACATTGCCAACGACGCGGTGCGCGACTGGGTCATCGGCAACCGCGACGGCGACGACTCGTTTGCGACCACGCCCTATGACGTGGCGGTGATCGGCGACTACAACATCGGCGGTGACGCCTGGGCCTCGCGTATCCTACTCGAAGAGATGGGTCTGCGCGTCGTTGCCCAGTGGTCGGGTGACGGCACCATTGCCGAGATGGAGCTCACGCCCAAGGTCAAGCTCAACCTCATCCACTGCTACCGGTCGATGAACTATATCAGCCGGCACATGGAAGAAAAGTACGGGATCCCATGGATGGAGTACAACTTCTTCGGGCCGACCAAGATCGCCGAGTCACTGCGCAAGATCGCTGCCTTCTTCGATGAGACCATCCAGGCCAACGCCGAGGCGGTCATCGCGAAATACGAGGCGCAGTACGCCGCGGTCATTGCCAAGTACCGGCCGCGCCTGGAAGGCAAACGGGTGATGTTGTATGTCGGTGGGCTGCGCCCCCGTCACGTCATCGGCGCCTATGAGGACCTGGGGATGGAGGTGGTCGGCACCGGCTACGAGTTCGCCCACAACGACGACTATGACCGCACCATCAAGGACATGGCCGAATCCACGTTGCTCTATGACGACGTGACCGGCTACGAGTTCGAGGAGTTCGTCAAGCGCATCAAGCCGGATCTGATCGGTTCCGGCATCAAGGAGAAGTACATCTTCCAGAAGATGGGCATCCCCTTCCGCCAGATGCACTCCTGGGACTACTCAGGCCCCTATCACGGCTATGACGGCTTCTCCATCTTTGCCCGCGATATGGATATGACCATCAACAACCCCTGCTGGGGCAAGATGCAGGCCCCCTGGCTGGCGGCGGAGGCGGCCCAGGCGGAACCGGTTCAGGCCCGCGCCTAGCGGTCAGCGGCCGCCGGTGCGCCGGCGGCCAGAGTATGCCCGAAGATCAGTCCCTTTCATGCCATTGTTCGCAGATTAGCGGCGCGGCAGGAGATTCGAAATGAGCCAGACAGTCGACGACATCAAGCCGAGCTACCCGCTGTTCCGGGCGCCGGAGTACAAGGACAACCTCGCCAACAAGCGTAACACGGTCGAAGAGGGCCACACCAGCGAGCGCGTGGCGCAGGTCTTTCAGTGGACCACCACCGAGGAATACAAGGAACTCAACTTCAAGCGTGAGGCCCTGACCATCAACCCGGCCAAGGCGTGCCAGCCCCTGGGTGCGGTGCTTTGCGCCCTGGGGTTCGAGAAGACCCTGCCCTATGTGCATGGTTCCCAGGGGTGTGTGGCCTATTTCCGCTCCTATTTCAACCGGCACTTCAAGGAGCCGATCGCCTGCGTGTCCGACTCCATGACCGAGGACGCGGCGGTCTTCGGCGGCCAGAAGAATATGTTCGACGGTCTGGAGAACGCGCTGGCGCTCTACAAGCCGGAGATGATCGCGGTGTCCACCACCTGTATGGCGGAGGTCATCGGCGATGACCTGAGCAGCTTCATCACCAATGCCAAGAAAGAGGGTCACATCCCCCAGGAACTCCCGGTCCCCTTCGCCCATACCCCGAGCTTTGTCGGTTCCCATACCACCGGTTGGGACAACATGTTCGAGGGCATCGTCCGGCACTTCAGCCTGAACGCCATGGAGGATAAGAAGGTCGGCAGCAACGGCAAGATCAATGTGGTGCCGGGCTTTGAGACCTACCTGGGTAATTACCGGGTCATCCACCGCATGCTCGATGAAATGGGCGTGGCCCACAGCATGCTGTGCGACCCCACCGAGGTGCTGGACACCCCGGCCGACGGTGAATACCGCATGTATGCCGGCGGCACCACCCAGACCGAGGTCAAGGACGCGCCCAACGCCATCGACACCCTGCTGCTGCAGCCCTGGCAGTTGCCCAAGACCAAGAAGCACGTCGAACTGGTCTGGAACCAGCCGGCCACCCCCATCAACATCCCCATGGGGTTGGAGTGGACGGACGACTTCCTGATGAAGGTCTCGGCGCTGACGGGTAAGCCGATCCCGGCCTCGCTGGCCAAGGAGCGCGGCCGCCTGGTGGACATGATGACCGACAGCCACGCCTGGCTGCACGGCAAGAAGTTTGCACTCTACGGCGATGCGGACTATGTCCTGGGCATGGTGAAGTTCCTGCTGGAACTGGGTGCAGAGCCGACCGATATCCTCTGCCAACAGGCCAACAAGCGCTGGAAGAAGGAGGTTGAGGGCATCCTGGCCGCGTCGCCCTACGGCAAGGGCGCGACGGTCCATACGGGTGCGGACCTGTGGCACTTCCGCTCACTGGTCTTTACCAACAAGCCGGACTTCATGATCGGCAACTCGTACGGCAAGTTCATTCAGCGTGACACCCTGCAGAAGGGAGTGGAGTTCGAGGTCCCGTTGATCCGTATCGGGTTCCCGATCTTCGACCGGCACCACCTGCACCGGATGACCACCCTGGGGTATGAGGGGGCCATGTACATCCTCACCACCCTGGTCAACGCGGTGCTGGAACGACTGGACGACGAGACCCGCATCATGGGCGTCACCGACTACAACTACGACTTGGTCCGTTAACCGGGAACCGACCGCCATCCCGGCGGTCGGTTCCCTGTGACTGGCTGGATGCCACGAAGTCGAGTAGGTCGGGTTAGCGAAGCGTAACCCGACGCTGAATGCCACGAAGCGTCGGGTTACGGCCCGCGGTAGCACCGCGCCAACTTGAGTGATCAACGCAGCGCGCCTAACCCGACCGACGACCGACGACCGCGGTTAACACTGACTCAAGGTGCCCCAATGCCCAGCGTGATGATCCGTAAGAGCGACAGCGGCGCGCTCATCTTCTATGTGGCCAAGAAGGACATGGAAGAGACCATTGCCACTGTCGAGACCGACACCCCGGAGAGCTGGGGCGGTGAGGTGGAGCTGACCGACGGGTCACGGTGGTACATTGACCCCATCAGCCCACCCCCGATCTTTCCGACCACCCTGCGCTTCAAACGCGCCGAATGACCCTGCAACCGGCCGCCGCCCGCGGCGGCGTCGATTAGAGAACCGGAGACCAATCATGGCCATGCAAATCGTGAGATCCGCCTGTACCGCCTGCGGCGACTGCGCACCCATCTGCCCCACCAAGTCCATTACCCCTTTCAAGGGCGTCTACAAGATCGACCCCGACACCTGCACCGAGTGCGAGGGCGAATTCGACATGCCCCAGTGCGTCAATGCCTGCATGGAAGACGACTGCATCATCGCCGCGTAGGGTGGATAAGCGCAGCGCATCCACCATCCGCTGAGGTTGGTGGATGCGGCGCGTAACGGGGCGGTGCTGATCGGAGCGGTCGTGAGACGCGCCTTATCCAGCCTACGTCGATCCCCATGTCCTTACATCACAATTTGCATCCATCTGGGGACAATCCTATGGCCAGCCCGATCTCCGAAGACCTCGCCCTACGTATCGGCCTGGCGGCCCGCGCCCTGCCGGACACCGACCCGGCACGCCTGATCCGGGTGCTGGCCGCGGCCATTGGCTTGCCCCCAACCGCGGAGAAACTCGCCGCGCTCAAGGTGAAGGACCTTCGGGCCGCCGCCGACGGAGAATTAGGCGACATCGACATTGATGCACTCAAGGCCGCCCTGGCGTACCTCAAGGGCGAAGGTTTCAGCGAGTCGGCCCCCCCGCCCCCGCTCGCCCCCTACACCGAGGGCGACATGCCGGGCTCGATCCGCGTCGCCTGCGCCTCCGACACCGGCGAGAACCTGGACGGACACTTCGGCGCCGCCCGGCGCTTCCTGATCTATCAGGTTTCGGGAACCGAGTGCCGATTGATCGACGTCCGCCGGGTGGACGACATCGGTGTCGAAGACAGAAATGCCTACCGTGCCGGGTTGATCGCAGACTGTCAGGTCCTCTATGTCGCCTCTATCGGCGGCCCGGCCACGGCCAAGGTGATCAAGCTGGACATCCACCCGATCAAGGACGCGGCCGGCGGCAGCGCCCGCGAGCGCATGGTGCGGCTCCAGGAAACCCTGTCACACCAGGCCCCGCCCTGGCTCGCCAAGGCCATGGGGTTGGCGCCGCAGGAGCGTATTCGCTTTGAACGCAGCTGCGAGGAGGAGGCATGATCAGCGCTGAGCGTCTCGATCAGGTGGTGCAGGTCGTTGCGCGGGCCGGGCTCAATGAGCAGACCGTCGGGGCACTGCGCGAGGTCTTCGCGCCCATCCATTTCACCTACTGCCAGGATGAGGACATCGGCGAAGGCGTCGGTGTGACCGCACCGGTGCGGAGCTCCGACGGATTCAATCTCTATCTGGTCGACGGCCAGGCCCACTGCCTGCGCCTGACGGCCGATGCGGATGCCGCGACCGGTCTGGTCCTGGCCGCACTGGACCATGGAGCCCACTAGGGCACCCGCCCTTGGGCCCGCGGCGGCTGCACCCGACGTGTCCGCGCCACCGCTCCCCAACTGCGCCGAGTGCCCGCACCGGCGCGACCTACTGACCCAGGGGCGCTGCACCCCGGGGGATGTGTGCGTGCGCAGCATGAACGGCCGTGAGATCGAACGCTTCTTCCGGGTCAATCCGGCCCTGGCGGAGGACTGCGCCGGAGACGACTGCTGGGAACGGCGCGCCATTGCCGCCCGCTATGTTTCGCAGCCGACACTACTGGCGCTGCTGCGCGACCCGGACGAGACGGTGCGGCGCGTACTCGCCTACCGCCTGCCGGTCGAGGCGCTGGACGTGCTCGCGACCGACCCGGACCGCGAGGTGCGGGTGATGGTCGCGCAACGCCTGCCCCCCGAGCGGGTGGAGCGCCTGGCCACTGACCCGGACTACCTGGTGCGCCAATATGTCGCGCGCCGGCTGCCAATCGGGCGGCTGTTCCGGATGCTCCGCGACCCGGACTCCCAGGTGCGCGTCACCGTCGCGGACCGTCTCCCGCTCGAGAGCCTGGGTCTGCTGCGCAACGACCCCGAACCCGAGGTGCGGATCAAGGTGGCGGAGCGCATCGGCTGCGAGGAGGTCAACGGCCTCACTCAGGACCCGGACTGGCGGGTACGCCTGCGCCTGGCGCAGCGGCTGCCGGGCCACCTGCTCGCCGCCTTGCTCGACGACTCCGACCCCGATGTCCGGGCGACCGCACAGGCCCGGGCCGCGGCCAATTCACCGACCACCGACCGATAAGGCCAAGCGAATGACAGCCACCGACCTTGACCCAACCCAATCCCAAACGCTCGCCCTGCGCGTGGCCCAGATCTGCACGGAGCTACCAACCGGCGCGGGCGTACCGGCCCTGGTAGCGGCCATCGGCAACCTGCTGCCCGAGGTCCGCCACGCCCTCTCGCGCGGCGGCTGGCATCGACTGGGCGGGGTCGTGGACGCAGACGGCGCCCGGGTCGCCGAGCACATCGGCCCCTGGGCGGAGTCATTCTCCGGCGGTGACGTCGACGAACTGATGGCACGGATCGACGGTCAAGGCTACTGCGCCACCCGCCTCAACGGCCAAACCCATTATCTGGTCGCGGCGACCGGCCCGGCGGCGCACGACTTCATCCAGATCGAGGTCGAGGAGTTGCAAGAGGTACTGGAGCATCGCCTGAGCGAGTCGGACTGGTTCCCGGACAGCATCGCAGACTTCGTCGACCCCATGGATCGCCCGCGCCTGGAGCCGACACCGGTGGGACCACCGCGGCTGCTCTTTCGCCGGCTGCTTCCGGTCAATGCACTGGTGGAGTCCACCGACGCCAGCCCCCGCCTCACCCGCTTCCTGGCGGATTGGGACCGCAGCAGCGCCGGCGAGACCTCGACCTTCTGCGAACACTGGGTGCTCGCCATCCGTGAATATCGCGACCAAGAGGGCGACGACCACCGCAGCGCCAAGCCGGTCGCCATCGCCGCCGCGCAGGCCCCAGCACTGCCCGATGGCGAGGTGGCGCGGGGCGCCCAACTCGCCAACCAAATCCACGGCTTCGACCGGGCACTCGGCTACCCCTTTGCCTGGTACTTCCACATGCTGACCAACCCCAAGGTCTCGCACCAATTGGCCGAGGCCGTCCACGCCGACCTGATGGGCGCCTATGACTACCTACCGGTGCGCGACCTCAAAGTGCTGCGCGATTGGTACGACCGACCCTATGGCGCCTGAGCCACCGAATCCTTACCCCCAACCTGAGAGACCAATCCGATGCTGCTCGACACCTACCAGGAACAGGAACGCTACTGGCTCATCACCGCCCAGGGCCCAACCGGCACCGCGGGACTCTATGCCTTCCGCGGCGATCTGATCGTGCTGGCCGGTGAGTTCGATGAGGCCGCCCGTAAACGCAACCCGCCCCGGGCAATGCTCAAGGAGGCGGTGGTGCTGGCGACGGCCGATAAACTGCAATTCATCGCCGGCAACTTCGCCAGCATCGACGAACTGCCCGAGTTTGTGACGCGCTTCCAGGACGAGCTGGCCCCGGACTGCGTCCCGGTCTTCTATGTAGACAACATCGCCGCCAGCGCCCAGGTCCAGATCGGCGCCAACCGCTATATCCTGATCAGGTTCGACGACGGCATCGTCTGGAACAACCTGATGGACGAATTCTATGTGGAGAAAGCAGACCTGAAGGGTCAGAACTCCGAGGACAAGGTGCTCACCGTCGCGCAGGCGGCCAAGGACCACACCTACAAAGTCCCGCAGCAGACCCTGGATCAGGTGCTGGCGGGCAAGACCCAGAGCCGCCGCGAGGTCTGGGGGGCGGTGTAGGCGGCGGCCCTCTGGAGTCCAAGGCTTCAGCCTTGGTCCGATCCATCCAAGGCACGAGCCTTGGACTCTGGCCTCGGGGTGGCAGGAACGACGATCAAGGCCCTGGAGTAAAACGGGGCCACCAATAAAGTGGCCCCCGCAAATCCGGACCCCATATCGGCGATCCTGCTAACCGAAGAATCTGTTCAACGTCTTCTTGAGCCAACCTGGATTCATCATCTTGGCTGCATAGGGCGCATAATCCTTGTCGTCTCTCTTGATGTGGTTGGTTAACCATATCTGCAGCGTCGACATCAATTTGCTGGTCACATCCCTGCCCTCTTCATGCTGCTGAACGAATTTCTTGATGTTCGAAATAAACGCCTCGTGCACCTTCTTGTGTGAGTCGGACAGGGGATAGCCGGCGTTTTTCATCAACTCCTCTTCAAAGGCGAAATGGGTGTTCGTATAATCGACCAGGTTCATCAGGACCTGCGTCACCTCCTCTTTGTCTCTTTCGTTTCTCGCCACCGCTAACTCATTGATGTAATCAACAATTCGGCGGTGTTGACTGTCGATCACATCGATACCAACCGAGAGGGACGGGTCCCAGGACCAATAGATCATTGCATTTCTCCGCGCTTGCGCGAACAGGTTGTTATTGGGCAGCATACGCGATTGCGTCGGCAAGTTCATGCGTTTGACGTCGCGCGCAGAGTGCTTAGGGGCGGATGGCTTCTGCCTTCACCGGGCCGGCCGCTCGGCCGGCAAACCCCCCAGTTTGTAAAAATCGTGTTAACTGTAGATAAGGGGCCACTTCCGGTCAAGCCCGTCGGCCTCAGCGATCAAACACATGGATGGCGCGGTTTCACTGCTCGCACACCCGGTGTCAGGTCGATCCCGGAACGCGAACGGAAACAAGGGCTCGGGTTCGCGTGTTTGCAGACGCAGCGCGACGGCCGCGACCAGATGCCGCGAGCCGCATGACCTATCACATGACAGGCAATATCTCTGCGAAGGTGTTGCCTTGTCGCTTGGGAGTCAAGGGTCCGTCGGTCGGCCTGTCGTTACGCTGGCCGATGGTGTGCGTGCCAGTGCCGGGCGATGTCGATGCGGCGCGTCACCCATACCGCGTCATGCCCCAGCACATAATCAATGAACCGCTGCAGCGCGGCGATGCGCCCAGGCCGGCCGACCAGGCGGCAATGCAAACCAATCGATAACATCTTCGGCACGTCGGCCCCTTCGGCGTAGAGTACATCGAAACTGTCGCGCAGATAGGCAAAGAACTGGTCGCCAGAATTGAAACCCTGCGCCACCGCGAAGCGCATATCGTTGGTGTCCAGCGTATAAGGCACGACCAAGTGCGGCCCGTGCGGTCCGGCCACCCAATAGGGCAAGTCGTCGGCATAGGAATCAGCATCGTAAAGAAAGCCGCCCTCCTCCATCACCAGCCGGCGCGTGTTTTCCGAACAGCGGCCCAGATACCAACCCAGCGGCCGGGTGCCCGTCACGGCGGTGTGGATGCGGATCGCCTCGTCAAGGTGGGCGCGCTCATCCTCCAGGCCGAAATCCTTGTATTGGATCCATTTGAGGCCGTGGCTCGCGATCTCCCATCCCGCCTCTTGCATGGCGGCGACCGCCTCAGGATTGCGGGCGAGCGCGGTGGCGATACCGTAGACCGTCAGCGGCACACCCTTGCCGGTGAACAATCGCCAGATCCGCCAGAAACCGGCGCGGGCGCCGTATTCGTAGACCGACTCCATGTTCACATTGCGCATGCCCGACCAGGGTTGTGCGCCGATCATCTCCGACAGGTAGGACTCGGAGGCCGGGTCGCCATGCAGCACGCAGCTCTCGCCGCCTTCTTCGTAGTTGAGCACGAACTGCACCGCAATCCGTGCACCACCGGGCCATTGCGGGTCCGGCGTCTGCCTGCCATAACCAACAAGATCGCGTGGATAAGTCGGGTGGGCCATGTCACTTACCGAAAAGGATTGGAAATCCAGACGGACGCACGCAGTATCTGACCTGATGGCGGCATCGTCAAGCGGGCCTTGATCGTCGTTCCGACCACCCCGGGACCCGGAGTCCAAGGCTTCAGCCTTGGATGGACAGGACCAAGGCTGAAGCCTTGGACCCCAGAAGATGGCCGCTCGCCGGAACGATGATTCAGGCCGTCGAGCGCTTGGGCCTGCGAGGCTTGGCCTCCCACATCTCGTGGATTATGAGGTAGGTTGCCTGTTTCCCCTCCAGGACGCTGTCCGCGAGCACTCGACCCGTCCCCATTTTGAACCCGGATCAGGCCTATAATCAGCGCAACCGCACAGCGCGCTCCGAGGCTCGCCATGACCCGACACCTGAAAGCGATCTACGAGGGCGGCGTCTTTCGTCCCCTCGAACCAGTCGAGATCGCCGAGCATCAAGAAGTGTCTCTGCTGTTGGAAACGCCCGACGAGCAACAGCCCGACACAGAACCGGACATGCCCCTCAACATGCACAGACCGTCTTGCTGCGTGCATAGATGAGCCCCGCCACTCTGAGCACAAGGGCGCAGGGTCAGGTCTTGCAAAACACCACACTCATAACGGTGCTGGATTGCAAGACCTGACCTCGTCCCTTTGCTCATAACGGTGCTGGATTGCAAGACCTGACCCCGTCCCTTTTGACCCCGTCCCTTGACCCTGTCCCTGCACTCATAACGGTGCTGGATTGCAAGACCTGACCCCGTCCCTTTGCAAGCCACAACACGAACCCCCCAATTGTGGCCTTTGAGTACGCGGAGGCAGAAACCTGTTTCTAGCTCCCACAGCAAGACCGTCTTGTCGTCAGAACCAGATAGAGCGCTGCTTCGATCGCTACTCCAAGCTAAACAGGTGACTCGGTAAGTATGCCCTTCGAGGACACGCAAACAACGCCCGATGTCCATGTCCCACAGCCGCACTGTGCAGTCGTCGGACCCAGATAGAGCATGATGACTGTCACTACTCCACGCTAAGCAGTTGATTCGGTTTGAATGACCTTCGAGAACGCGCAAACATTGACCGGTCGCTACATCCCAGAGCCGCATTGTATTGTCATCAGAGCCAGATAGAACGTGGTTTCCTTCACTGTCAAAAGCTAAGCAGTTAATTCGGTCAGTATGACCTTCTAGAACGCGCAAGCATTGACCTGTCGCTACATCCCAGAGCCGCATTGTATTGTCTTCAGAGGCAGAAATGGCGCGGAGTTGATCGCTGCTCCACGTTATGCTTCTGATCCAACCTCCGTGGCCAACGAATACACGCAGACAACTACCGGTCTCCACGTCCCACAACCGCAATGTATTGTCCTTAGAGCCGGAGAGGGCATTATTCTGCTCAGCATTCCACGCAAGACATTTCACCCACCCCGTGTGGCCTTCAAAAGTGCGCAGGCAATGGCCAGTCGCGACATCCCAGAGTCTCATGCCGTTCTCCTGTGACCCAAGCGCGCGCGTTCCGTCTGAATTGAACTGGAGTGCTGCGATCTTGCGAGAGTGGAGCCTCGATACTCTCTTTGCATACTGCTTCCGCGCGGCGGCAGTCGTTGTTTGCTTTGCAGGCGGCCGGCAAGCTTCCAAGAGCTTTACGTACTCCTGCTCACGGACTGCGGGGAGCCAGTCGATGTAAAGGAATTGCGCCAGTGAGCCCTTAATGGGTGCGTCGTCAAGCCGGAGAGGAATGAACCGGCGCTCTATATTCAGCGGGTCGCGAAACCGAAAAGTCCCCCCCTCCAATTGCGCCCAGTCCGAGCCGAACGCGTTCGCCGACATGCAGAGCACCAACAAGCGCGAATGCTCCAGCCCCTCCTCGATCTTCGCCGGTATGCTGTCGCCGGGCTTGAGCACCCATTCATCGAACCAGACCTTGAGCCCATCGGTCCGCAGCCGCTCGGCGATCGCCCGCACCACGGTCTTGTCCCGGGAACTGTGACTCAGGAACGCGTCGAATGTGAACTGTTCGCCCATGGTGATGAGTGTCGAGAGTTAGCGTTACCCGAAAAGTTTGCCATCAACTGCGACTTTCTTCCTGCATCCTACCGGGATGACGCGCCCAACATGAGTCGCATCAACGCCGCGCTCGCACAAGAAGTTGACCAGGCGATAGGGGTATGGACGTCGCAAACGACGCGCATCAGGAGGGGCGCAGGGTCAGAGGGGCGCAGGGTCAGGTCTTGCAATCCACCACACTCATAACGGTGCTGGATTGCAAGACCTGACCCCCTCCCTTTTGACCCCGTCCCTTGCGCACCATTAAACTGAGCGGAGACAACCTGTCGAGGAGTGTTGAATGACTAGACCTTCTACTGTTATCGACCACTCACCAGACTTCGCCTTCGACTTTGGCATAGCGCTGGACACTTGATCTATTTCCGCTTCCGTCTCTATGAGAACAATAATTGGTCCAGTCAGATATTTCTCCTGGCCGAGCTTCGCGACTAACGTGCGGGCACGGTCGGCAATCTCCCCCGTGGCTTCCTCGGTCGACAAGCAGAAATATTTTGTACCCCAATAATCCAAGTCAGAAAAAGCCCTCTTACGTGAGTATCCGAACACATCAAAGCGCGGGCACGTCCGAAGATCGAGGAGATAATGAGGTTGGAGAGTGCGCAGGAGTCTCGAAAGCAGACTCCCCGACAGACCTCTTTCTCCAATGAAAGCAATGAGATTCTCGGTGCAGCCAAACTGAAAACTCAGTTGAACGGGTTCCCTATAGGTACGGACGCTACGAAGCGTGGCGTCCTGGTCCCAAACGATACGCAGGTGCGGCCGTCCGCTCCTGTTCATTTCGTTTCCTCCGCTGTTAGACGTGCTTCAAGGTCGGTATATGGTATCGCGCGAATACCCCATTTTCCGCCCCAGTCCGGCTTGCCGATATTGTATTGTCCTGTAACGTTATCTTTTAATGGACGATCCTTTGTAAAGGCGCGATGGTAGAGGCGCGGAGCAACTCCAACGAATGGCTTGAAAAGAACCTTATGCTTATTGGTATTACGCCCGAATTTGTCATCGCCAACGGTACGGTCCCCGGGATCATCTTCGACGGCAGCGACGGGAGCTTTGGCTGCGCTCGGTGGAACCCAGCCTGCGGCCAGACTAGTAATCGAGTCGCCGTGCAAGGATAACGCGCGACTCTTGGGATAAGGCTCAATGTACTGCACCTGGTCAATTCCGGCCGCAACGACGTGCCGAGCACAATAGTGGCATGGGAACGTGGTAACAAACATCGAAGCGCCCTTCACAGATATTCCTCTACGGGCTGCTGTCGTAAGCGCGTCCATCTCTGCGTGGATCGCTCGCGTAAATTCTAGAATCCCCCCCAAACCAACTTTCCTTATACCTTTCAAGATATCCTCTTCATTCGAGTCCTTACTGAGCGCTGGGAACGCTTTCATCAATTTCCTTATCAATTCATTTTGTTCGGCATTGGAACTGCAATGAGGACTTTCGCACGCACTACATCTCCTGTCATCCTCATCCTCTTGGCCTTCGCCATAAACTCCCCCACCAGCCTTTGGAACTTCGTTTGACCCGATAGCGAGCACATTGCCTTCCATATCAACAATGGCGGCGCCCACCTGCCTTGAAAGACAGGAACTCCGAATCTGCGCCGAAACTGCTACGTGCATTCCGGTTTCGGCAACAGTCGGCCTCACGATTCTACAGTGAGTGATGATATCAACGAGTCGCCCAAGATCCTCGTTAAGAGTGAACTGACTGGCAACAGCATCTTCATCAGGAGTGTTATCAACAAAATAGTCGGATTCCCAGAATGCATCTGCTACATGCTGACCGTACATCTGTGTCTTATCCTCTGAATCGCGCTCCATCAGGCGTTGTACCTGTTGTAGCGATTCATCTTCCTTCCTAGCTTCCCGTTCAAAATATTTCCGAAGTAAGCGTTGTTCCCTAACATCCTCATGGCAAACTACCCCCACCAATGCAAACGCATCGCCGTAGACCAGGCGAAGAAGGCTAACTTCAGCGGGGTGGCGAATGGACTCAATGATATATGCACGGTGAGAATCTGGCTGTGGTTGAACGGCCTGGCCATCGACTGCATCGCCACCATTCCACTTTGCGCGCTGTCCCCGCACCAGGGAAATCACCCCCTGGGCCACTGCGGCATAGTCGGCTGAACTCTCGCGCATGTCGTCGCCCAGCGCCTGCATCTTTTGGGTCTTAGAAATCTCGGGCCGACCATTCTTTTGGGGAATATCGCCGGGTGAGTTAACCTTTGAGGCCCAGACACGGATCGCCTCGCTTGCCTTCACAATCTCCACATCGTAATATCGCTTAGCAATCAAATCCTTAAGCTTTTTCGAGACAAATCCGGTGCCAGAACCTACATGCCCGACTATGCCAAAGAAAAGCTCATTCGCCTCCGACGCAAAACAGACGTCTTTAGCCGCAGGAAATGCACCCCGTATTACTGCGCTCTTTGCAACCGCAACCGCCATTGCCGATCCTCCCGTAATATATGGCCCTGACCTTAGCCGTACGTTGGACATTTTGCAGTCTCGACAGACTGGCGAGATGCCGACCTACGAAGCAGTGAAGCGTACTAGCGAACGACGTACACTGACAGCAATTCGCCTTCCCACAGTTGATCGCATCTTGCGATTCCTGTCAACGTGCCCCCGAAGCGCTCGGGCGCCCTCCGTTACTGCGATCGTTTCAACCTGTTGACCGCCGGTTGAGAAATAGGCAAAACGTAGGTGACATACCACGATAATGTTCGCGACGTGCCAAACCGTTTCACCCTACACGAGATGCCAAGCGTGGCGCAGGCCCGCGGCCAAGTCCTCAGGGTGCAGCCCCGGATGATCCGCTTGGATTCTCCGCTGTTGGGGAAGTAGGGGACGTAACATAGGAACGTATCACGAAAAAAGCTGGCCCTCAAACGCTCCCAAACTGGTCTAGAAATTTCCGCAGTAAGACTAGCAAACACTGCGGGTGCGCAAGCGGCAGGGCATACGACCATACACACAGAGGGACTCAGATAGGCTGCGCGATGGTCTCGCCCGACACGACGAGCCGCGCGTATTGCAGGCAGGCGACCACGTCCGCTGGCTCAAGCTCGGGGTGGTCTGCTTGGATCTCGGCGGTGGACATCCCCGCGGACACGAGGTCCAGCACAGCCTCGACCGGCCAGCGCATGTGCCTGACGCAGGGCTTGCCGTGACAGATTTCGCTGTCGATGGTGATGCGCTCAAGGAGAGACATGGCCTGGGTATCCACGAACAACTTCCGGAAGATAGTACGCGGGCCGTTGGCGCACGGCAAGCGGGGGCGCACAAAGAAAAAGCGGCCCGGAGGCCGCTTCTTTGTCTTGGTGCTGTCGGTTTGGGCCAGCGGCGCCAGCCGCCGGAGGTCGTTCCGCCGGGTTGCGGCCGCCTGCGAGGTCATCGTCTCTGGCCTGGCTTGCGGCGTCCCGGCCGCAATGACGACCGCGGGCTACGGAGCCGGACGCGCCCCCTGCCTCGGCAAATCCGCCCCCCAGGCGAGCAGTACCAGATCCTGGTTCACACAAAAGTCGCGGGCGAAACCCCGAAGCGCTTGCCGAGCGCGCGCAGTTGATGGATATCGAGTTCCCGCCGACCGGCCAGAATGTCCAAAACCTGGCCCTCGTTGCCGATTTCAGGGAGATCGCCCGATGTCAGTTCGTGCTGCTCCATGAGGAACGCCAACGCATCCATACCGGACGCCTCCGGGAGCGGGGGCTGGCCAGCCTCGTAGTCCTCGATCAGGTCGCCGACGATATCGACCAGCCCCATCGCCGAATGCTGCTCATCCCCGGCCGCGTCGTCCAGGAGGGCCTCCAGCATGGCGACCATGCGCAGGTAGTGGGCCTCATTGCGGATCGGGCTGATGTCGGTGGCTTGACGGAAGTGCTCCCATGCCGGCAGCAGACGTCCGATTTCAAAGTTCGTTCTCATTGCCTCCACCCGCCGCCAGTTCACCAGGGACGCCTCCGACTGCGGGTGCTCGGCAATGAACGTAGGCAGCGCTCGGGGGGCAATAGGGGACGGACAAAGGGCAATAGGGGACGGACAACGGTAATGTTCGGGGCGTTGCCGCCGGGTTTACCCTGCACGAGACTCCAGCCTTAGTGCAGGCACCCGGCCAAGTCCGCGGGCTTCGGACCACGCCTAAACGGCGTCCGCCAACTCCAGCCGGCGCTCGACGCGTTCCACGCGCCGCCGCAGGTCGGCAATCTCATCGGCGCGGGCAGCGTCGACGGCGTGGAAGGCAGCGAGGTGATGATCAAGCGCGGCGAGCCCGGTCTCGACCCCGGTGAAGCGCAGTCGCAGCTCAGCCTGGATGTCATCCAGTTTGGTGTGGACGCGGCGCAGCATCTCGGTTGTCAGGTCTTCAACTTTGTCAGCCATGGTCTTTGTCCATGTAGCGGATGTCTCGGGGGTATCGTAAGGCCGTCCCGGGTATCATGTAAAGACAACGAAAAAGCGGCCCGCAGGCCGCTTTCTTACTCTCGGTCGATCATCTGGCGGGCAGGATGCCCGCCCCACTCACCTCGGCAAATCCGACCGCCCCATCAACCACTCATCCACCGCGCGCGCACATTGGCGCCCCTCGCGGATGGCCCACACCACCAGCGACTGGCCGCGCCGCATGTCGCCCGCCCCAAAGACCCCGGGGACCGAGGTCTGGTAGGCGCCGACGCCCTCGGTGGGGGCCTTGACGTTGCCGCGGGGGTCGAGCTCCAGGCCGGTCTCGGCCTTCAGTGCCTCGATCATGCCGGCGTGCACCGGGTGGACGAAGCCCATGGCGAGCAGCACCAGGTCGACCTTGAATTCGGCCTCAGACCCCGGAACCTCGCTCATCTGCCAACGGCCCTGGGCATCCTTGTCCCATTGCACCAGGCAGTAGCTCACCGCCTGGACGCGGCCCTGCTCATCGCCGACGAAGCCTTTGGTCAGCACGTTCCAATAGCGGTCGCAGCCCTCTTCCTGGGACGAGGAGGTGCGCAGCTTGTTGGGCCAGTCGGGCCAAGTCAGTCCCTTGTCTTCCTTGACCGGTGGTTTGTCCAGGATCTCGATCTGGATGACCGACTTGGCGCCGTGACGGTTGGACGTGCCGATGCAGTCCGAGCCCGTGTCGCCACCGCCGATGACCAGCACGGAGCGCCCGTTGGCGTTGATGAAGGCGTCATCCGGCACATAGGAGCCCTGCACCCGCTTACTGTTGCGGGTAAGGAAGTCCATGGCGAAGTGGATGCCGGTCAATTCCCGACCGGGCGCCGGCAGGTCGCGCGGCTGCTCGGAACCGCCGGCCAGGACCAGTGCGTCATAGTCGGCGCGCAGTTTGGCTATCGGGATGTCGACGCCGATATGGGCATGGGTGTGGAACTCCACGCCCTCGGTGCGCATCTGCGATTGGCGCCGGTCGATGAGCTTCTTTGAAAGCTTAAAGTCCGGAATGCCATAACGCAGCAACCCGCCGATGCGGTCGGCCTTCTCATAGACCGCGACCTGATGACCGGCGCGGGCCAACTGCTGCGCGCAGGCCAACCCCGCCGGCCCCGAGCCAACCACGGCCACACGCTTGCCGGTGCGCCGCTGCGGGACCTGGGGCTTGATCCAGCCCTGCTCCCACGCCTTATCGACGATGGCGCACTCGATGGTCTTGATGGCCACCGGGCTGTCGTCGATGTTGAGCGTGCAGGCGGTCTCGCAGGGGGCGGGGCAGATGCGGCCGGTGAACTCCGGGAAGTTGTTGGTGGAGTGGAGGACCTCGATCGCCGACTGCCAGTCGCCCTTGTAGACCAGGTCATTCCAGTCCGGAATGATGTTGTTGACCGGGCACCCCTGGTGACAGAAGGGGATGCCGCAGTCCATGCACCGCGCGCCCTGGGTGCTGACCTCGGCATCGCTCAACGGGATGACGAACTCCTGGTAGTGGACCACCCGGTCGGACACCGGTGCATAGCGCCGGTCGCGACGCTCAAACTCCTTGAATCCGGTCGGCTTACCCATGGCTGATCTCCCGCGTGACGGCAATCGGGCGCTGCTTGGTGGGCTGCGGTGGTCGGCTTTGCTTGGACTGCATCTGCGCCAGCGCCTGTTTGTAGTCGACCGGCATCACCTTGATGAAGCGCGGCAGGTACACCGCCCAGTTGTCGAGAATGCGCCGTGCGACGTCCGAGTTGGTGTAATGCAGGTGGCGCTCGATGATCCCCTTCAAGCGCTGGGCGTCGAACCTGGTCATGTCGTGGCTGATATCCACCAACCCGTGATTCTCCATGTCCCCGCCCTGGTGATCGAGTGCCTCCAGGGCCGTATCCTCCGTCGTGATCGGTTGCAGTTCGACCATGGAGAGGTTGCAGCGGTCCTCGAAGCTGCCGTCACCATCGAGCACATAGGCGATACCGCCCGACATACCGGCCGCAAAGTTGCGCCCGGTGGCCCCCAGGACCACCGCGATACCGCCGGTCATGTACTCGCAGCCGTGGTCGCCGACCCCTTCCACCACCGCGGTGGCACCGGAGTTGCGCACACAGAAGCGCTCGCCGGCCACGCCGCGGAAATAGCACTCGCCGCTGATGGCGCCATAGAGCACCGTGTTGCCGACAATGATGTTGTCTTCGGCCCGCTCGATGGCACAGTCCTTGGGCGGGTAGATGATCAGGCGCCCGCCGGACAGTCCCTTGCCGACATAGTCGTTGCCCTCCCCTTCCAGCTCGATGGTCACACCCTTGGCCACCCAGGCGCCGAAGGACTGGCCGACGGTGCCATAGGCCTTGACGTGGATGGTGTCATCGGGCAAGCCGGCGTGACCGTAGCGCTGCGCCACCCGACCCGACAGCATGGCGCCGACGGTGCGGTTGTAGTTGTGGACCCGGGTCTCGAAGGCGACCGGCTCACCGCGTTCCAAGGCGGGCTGGGCCTGCGCGATCAATTCGTGGTCCAGGGCCTGGTCCAACCCGTGGTCCTGGGTGTCCCGCCAGGAGACGGCCACATCCACGCCGACCTTGGGCTTGGCCAGCAACCGGCTGAAGTCCAGCCCCTGGGCCTTCCAGTGGTCGATCGCGCGGCGCATCTCCAGGCGGTCGGACTGGCCGACCATCTCGGTGACGGTGCGAAAACCCAGCCGCGCCATGAGCTGGCGCATCTCCTCGGCCACGAAGAACATGTAGTTGACGATGTGCTCAGGCTGACCGGTAAAGCGCTTGCGCAGCTCCGGGTCCTGGGTCGCCACGCCGACCGGACAGGTGTTCAGGTGACATTTGCGCATCATGATGCAGCCCGAGACGATCAGCGGCGCAGTGGCGAAGCCGAACTCGTCCGCCCCCAGCAAGGCGCCGATAACCACGTCGCGGCCGGTGCGCATCCCGCCGTCGACCTGCACCGCGATGCGCCCGCGCAGGTTGTTGAGCACCAGGGTCTGGTGGGTCTCGGCCAGGCCAATCTCCCACGGGGAGCCGGCGTGCTTGATCGAGGTCAAGGGGCTCGCGCCAGTGCCGCCGTCATAGCCGGAGATGGTCACATGGTCGGCATGGGCCTTGGAGACGCCCGCGGCGACCGTGCCCACACCGATCTCGGACACCAGCTTGACCGAGATCCGCGCATTCGGATTGACGTTCTTCAGATCGTGAATGAGCTGCGCCAGGTCCTCGATCGAATAGATGTCGTGGTGCGGCGGCGGGGAGATCAGGCCAACGCCCGCGGTGCTGTGACGCACCCGGGCGATCCAGGGGCTGACCTTGTGACCGGGCAGCTGACCGCCCTCGCCCGGCTTGGCGCCCTGGGCGATCTTGATCTGGATGTCGTCGGCGTTGACCAGGTACTCGGTGGTGACGCCGAAGCGGCCTGAGGCCACCTGCTTGATGGCTGAGCGCTCGGGGTTCCGGGAGCCGTCCGGCAGCGGGTTGAAGCGCTCGGGCTCCTCGCCGCCCTCCCCGGTGTTGGACTTTCCGCCCAGTGCGTTCATCGCGCGGGCCATGTTCGAGTGGGCCTCGTAGGAGATCGACCCGAATGACATGGCGCCAGTGGCGAAGCGCTTGACGATCTCCTTGGCCGGTTCGATCTCGTCGAGCGGGATCGGCACCTCGGCCCAATGGAAGTCCATGAGCCCACGGAAGGTCAGCAGGTGCTCGTTCTGCTCGTTCACCAGCCGCGCGAACTGCTCGTAGGTCTCCCAGCTGTTGGCGCGGGCGGCGTGTTGCAGCTTGGCGATGCTGTCCGGGGTCCAGACGTGATCCTCGCCGCGCAGCCGGTAGGCATAGTCACCGCCCACGTCCAACTGGGTGCGGTAGATCTGCTCGTTGCCATAGCCCTGGGCATGCCAGCGCGCCGCCTCCTGGGCGACCTGCGCAAGACCAATGCCTTCGACCGTGGTCTGGGTGCCGGTGAAATAGCGGTTGACGAAGGGCGTGTTCAGCCCGATCGCATCGAAGATCTGCGCCCCGCAATAGGACTGGAAGGTGGAGATGCCCATCTTGGACATGACTTTCAGCAACCCCTTGCCGACCGCCTTGATATAGCGCTTCTGCGCCTCCTCGAAGGTAGGGGCGGGTTTCAAACCCGCCCCTATGCTCTCGGCGAAGCTCGGCAGCAGCGAGGCGATGGTGTCGAAGGCCAGATACGGGTTGATGGCCTCAGCGCCATAGCCCGCCAGAACCGCGTAGTGATGGACCTCGAGCGCCGCCCCGGTCTCCACCACCAGCCCGGCGCTGGTGCGCATCCCCTGACGGATCAGGTGATGGTGCACCGCCGAGGTGGCCAGCAGGGCCGGGATCGGGATGTGATCCAGGTTGGTGTTGCGGTCCGACAGGATCAGGATGTTGAAGCCGTCCAGCACCGACTGCTCGGCCTCGTGGCAGAGCCGGTCCAGGGCCGCGCCCATGCCGGCCGCGCCGTCCGCCGAGGGGTAGACCATGTGCAGGGTGCGGGTGCGGAAGGCACCGCCCGAGTTGTCATCAATGTGGCGCACCCGCTCCAGGTCCTGGTTGGTCAGGACCGGCTGGTGGACCTCCAGGCGCCAGTGCGTGCCGGCCTCGTTGATACCAAGCAGGTTGGGCCGCGGGCCGATCAGCGACACCAGCGACATGACCAGCTCCTCGCGGATCGGGTCGATCGGCGGGTTCGTCACCTGGGCGAAGTTCTGCTGGAAATAGCTCGACAGGTGCTTGGGCCGCTGCGACAGCACCGAGGGCGGGTTGTCCGCGCCCATGGAGCCCACCGCCTCCTGACCCGTCACCACCATCGGCGTCAACAGGAACTTGATGTCCTCCTGGGTATAGCCGAAGGCCTGCTGGGCATTGAGCAGGGTATCCGCGTCCGGGGCCATGGGGGCGACGTTGGTCGGCAGGTCGTCCAAATGGATCTGGGTCTGGTTGAGCCAGTCGCGATAGGGGTGGGCGCCCGCCAGCTCCGCCTTGATCTCGGCGTCGTCGATGATGCGGCCCTGCTCCAGGTCGATCAGGAGCATCTTGCCGGGCTGCAACCGCCATTTCTTGATGATGCGGGACTCTTCGATGTCCAGCACGCCCATCTCGGAGGCCATGATCACCAGGTCGTCGTTGGTGACCAGGTAGCGGGCGGGGCGCAGCCCGTTACGGTCCAGCGTCGCACCGATCTGGCGACCGTCGGTGAAGGCCACGGCGGCGGGGCCGTCCCAGGGCTCCATCAGGCCCGCGTGGTACTCATAAAATGCCCGCCGCTGGGTGTCCATCTGCTTGTTGCCGGCCCAGGCCTCGGGGATCAGCAGCATCATGGCGTGGGCCAGGCTGTAGCCGCCCATCACCAGCAGTTCCAGTGCATTGTCGAAGCTGGCGGAATCCGACTGGCCCTCGGGGATCAGCGGCCAGATGGTATCCAGGTCCGCGCCCAGGACCTCCGAGCGCATGGTGTGCCGGCGCGCCGCCATCCAGTTGAGGTTGCCGCGCAGGGTGTTGATCTCCCCGTTGTGGCAGATCATCCGGAAGGGATGGGCCAGGTCCCAGGTCGGGAAGGTGTTGGTCGAGAAGCGCTGATGCACGAGCGCCAGGGCCGAGGCGATGCGCGTATCCGCCAGGTCCAGGTAGTAGGAACCCACCTGATCGGCGAGCAACATGCCCTTGTAGACGATGGTCTGCGCGGACATGGAGGTCACGTAGAAGGCGGTCTTGTTGATGCCGGCCGCGCGGACCTCGTTATCCATCTGCTTGCGGATGACGAACAGCTTGCGCTCGAAGGCCGCCGCGTCCGGGCAATTGGCGCCGCGGCCGATGAAGACCTGGCGCACCACCGGCTCGGTGGGCAGCACGCTTTTGCCCAGCACGGTGTTGTCCACCGGTACGTCGCGCCAGCCGAGCACCCGCTGACCGCCGTCGGTGAGGCGCCGCTCGACCGTCTTCTGGACCTGTTCGCGCGCCGTCGGGTCCTGGGGCAGGAAGAGCATGCCCACGCCGTAGGTCCCGGCGGGAGGCAGTTCAAAGTCCACCACCGCGCGGAAGAAGGCATCCGGGATCTGGAGCAGGATGCCCGCCCCGTCACCGGCGCGCGGGTCGGCACCCACGGCACCGCGATGGGTGAGACGCTGCAACAGCTCCAGGCCTTGCCGGACAATGGCGTGACTGCGCTGATTCTTGATATGGCAGACGAACCCGACGCCGCAGGCATCGTGTTCGTTGGCTGGGTTGTAGAGACCCTGTGCGGGCGGAAGGGCACGCAGGCTCATCGCTGACCTCGTAGGTACCTGGAGCATAACGGTTTGGGATTGTGTCGCGCGGGGGCGTCACGCATCCACCTGGCTACGGCCGGGGTCGTCTGACCCGGGCCGGCCGACACAATCCCCTGAAATCCGGCGTCTTCGGCCCCTGGCCAATACCGAATCGGCCGCGGCACCTGACCTCAAGAAACTGGAAACTGGGGCTCAGCACCACCGGCTGACGAACAGCCAACGGCGCGCGACCGGCGATCATATCGCGCTAGCATTCAGTGTGCCATGGCTGCGTGAGCCTGCCGGTGCGAAAAGGGGGCGATCGGGGGTTGGCACGGGCACGCAGTGTGGGCGGAATCGGTGCGGGTTGCACCAGGGCGGGGCATTGATTCCAACGACAGGGTGTCGCTAGTGGGCGCGGCTTGCCGCCGCGATGAATGGATGCGCAATGCTCGTCCAGCAGGTTCGGCGCCCCGGTGAGGGCCGGTCGCGGCGGGGCGCCGCTCCTACCCCCCCAGGGTCGCACGCAGGTGCGCCGGGTCGAACTGGTCGGTGACCAGGGCCGTCCCGATCCCGCGCAGCAGGACGAGACGCAGACGCCCGTCCAAGACCTTCTTGTCCACCGCCATCAGTTCCAGCAGGCGGTCGGCGGACAGCTCAGGCGGCGGCGCGATCGGAAGTCCAGCGCGCTCGATCAGGTCGCGGGTGCGCTGCAGGTCCGCGAGGGTGAGCCAGCCCAGGCGCGCCGAGAGGTCCGCGGCCATGCACATGCCGACCCCGACCGCCTCCCCGTGGAGCCAGTTGCCGTAGCCGGCCCCGGTCTCGATGGCGTGGCCGAAGGTATGCCCCAGGTTGAGCAGGGCGCGCTCCCCCGCCTCGTGCTCATCCGCGGCCACCACCTCGGCCTTATTCTCGCAGGAACGCCGGATCGCCTCGGCCAGCACCGCGGGATTGCGCACGCGCAAGGCCGGCAGGTTGGCGTCGAGCCAGTCGAAGAAGGCGCAGTCGCGGATCAACCCGTATTTGATGACCTCCGCGAGCCCGGCGCTGAGCTCGCGGTCCGGCAGGGTATCGAGGGTCGCCGTATCGGCAATCACCGCGCGGGGCTGATGGAAGGCCCCGATCATATTCTTGCCCAGTGGATGATTGATCCCGGTCTTGCCGCCCACCGAGGAGTCCACCTGCGCGAGCAGGGTCGTCGGGACCTGGATGAAGGCCACGCCGCGCTGATAGCAGGCGGCAGCGAAGCCCGTCATGTCGCCGACCACCCCGCCACCCAAAGCGATGAGTGTACAGTCCCGACTGAAGCGGGCGGTGAGGAGCGCATCATAGACACGCTCCAACACGGCCTGGGTCTTGTAGACCTCGCCATCAGGGAGGATGACGGCCTCCACACGCAGGCCGTCGAGGGCGGCTTGCGCCGCCGCCAGATAGAGCGGGGCGACCGTCTCGTTGGTGACGATCATCACCTGCCGGCCCGGGATGTGCGGCCGGTAGCAGCCGGGGTCCGCGATGAGCCCGGTACCGATGAAGATGGGGTAGCTGCGCGCGCCGAGCGCGACGTTCAGGGTCGTGGGCATGGCTGGTTACCCTAGAGGGGTTAGGTGGATGCGGCGCGCACGGGCAGCGCGGGCAAACTTAAGCCTTGGTGCCGCGCGCCTTATCCACCCTACGGCCTTACCCTGATTCAGGCGACGCGACTGCGTAGGGTGGATAAGCGCAGCGCATCCACCAGCGATCCGATCAGGACTCCTCCGACTCGAGCCGACGGCGGATCTCTTTGACCACGGATGCCGTGCCGCGCTTCTCGGTGGAGACCACCAGGTCGGCGACCTGACGATAGAGCGGGTCGCGCTCATCCATCAGGTCGCGCAGTTGCTGCAGCGGGTCCTCGGTCTGGAGCAGCGGTCGGCCACGGTCGCGGGAGGTGCGGCTGAACTGCTGTTCCGGGGTGCAGTGCAGATAGATCACCACGCCGCGGGAGGCCAGGTTCTGGCGGTTCTCGGCGTCCAGGACGGCGCCACCGCCGGTGGCGAGCACGATCCGCTCCTCGGTGGCCAGGTCCTCGATAACCTGTCGCTCACGGGCACGGAAACCCGCTTCGCCCTCAAATTCGAAGATGGTAGGGATGTCGACGCCGGTGCGTCGCTGGATTTCGTGGTCGCTGTCCTTGAAGGTATAGGACAAGGATTCCGCCAGTTGTCGACCGACGGTACTCTTACCTGCCCCCATGGGCCCCACGAGGAAAATGTTCTGCGCGCGTATCATCTATACAGGTATGCCAGATTTTGACCGATTGGGCAAGGGGTATGCGCGATATTCGGTCGCGGTGGGTTGAGGCGTGGGTTCACTCGGGCGTTCGCTCGGCGGCGATTTCGGCGGCCCGAGCGGGCGGCGCGACCAGGCCCTGGGCCTGGCGATCGGCGTGATAGGAGGAACGGACCATAGCGGCGCTGGCCACGTTGGCGAACCCCATGGACTCCCCCGCCAGACGCAGGGCGTCAAACTCCGCGGGTGTCCAGTAACGGCGCACCGGTAGGTGGTCGCGGGTCGGTTGGAGATATTGGCCCAGCGTCAGCATCTCGCAACCCTGGGCGCGGAGGTCAGACATGACTGCCAGCACCTCGGCCTCCTCCTCGCCCAGACCCAGCATCATACCGGACTTGGTGGGTATCCCGGGGTGTCTGGCCCTGAATTCACCCAGCAGGTCCAGTGACCCCCGGTAGTCGGCCCCGGGGCGGGCCTGCGCATAGAGTCTGGGGACCGTCTCCAGATTGTGATTGAAGACGTCCGGCACCGCCGCGTCCACGAACTGGTCCAGGGCGACTGCCGCCCGGCCGCGGAAGTCCGGCACCAGCACCTCCAGGCGGGTCTGCGGACAGCGGCTGCGCACCGCCCGCAGGCAGGCGGCGAAATGCCCGGCGCCGCCGTCGCGCAGGTCGTCCCGATCCACCGAGGTGATGACCACATAGCGCAGCCCCATGGCCGCGATCGACTGGGCCAGGTGCTCAGGCTCCGCCGGGTCCACCGGCTGGGGCCGGCCGTGGGCCACGTCGCAGAAGGGGCAGCGGCGGGTACATACATCCCCCAAAATCATGAACGTGGCGGTGCCGTGCTGGAAACACTCGCCAAGGTTGGGGCAGTTGGCCTCCTCGCAGACCGTGGCCAGCTGCGCCTCGCGCAGCAGGCGCTTGATCCGCGCCACCTCCGGACCCACCGGCGCCTTGGCGCGGATCCAGGCGGGCTTGCGCAACAGGGCCGCCGTCGACTCCACCTTGACCGGGATGCGCGCGACCTTGTCCGCGCCCCGCTGGTGGGTCTGCGGGGTGGCGCGGGAGGGAGCAGTCAGCGGGGGCGCATCGGTCATGGTGCCGGATCCAGATGAAAATGGGGGTCACATTCTTGAAGATGGGGGTTAAGTCTAACCGAGCAATGCACCGAGCGTCTGTGCCGAAGATGCATCACGCCTCGCCGACCCTGGCCAGCCTGGCCGCCTGGGTTCACAATTGACCCGTTAGTGAGTCCCCTGACCGTCCACCCGGGAGGCCCCCATGAAAGTTCCAGTCTGCGTCATCGTCGGCGCCGGACCCGGCAACGGCGCCGCCTTCGCCCGCGCGTTCAGCGGCGCCGGCTACCATATCGCCCTGCTGGCCCGCGGGCGCGACAACCTTGATGCATTAGTGTCGGAGATCGCCGATGCCCGCGCCTATACCTACGACGCCACCGACCCGGCGGACGCGCAGCGCGTCTTCGCCGCCATCCGCGAGGATCTGGGCGCCCCCCAAGTCCTGATCTACAACGCCTCCAGCCGCGCGTTCGGCGACCTCGACGCCACCAGTCCGGACGTCTTTGAGAACGCCTGGCGTGTCAACGCCTACGGCTGCCTGCTCGCCGCCCAGCAGGTGGTTCCAGCCATGCGTGCCGCCGGCCTGGGAAACATCGTTGTCATCGGCGCGACCGCCTCGCTCAAGGGCGCCGCGGGCTTCGTTGCGTTTGCCGCGGCCAAGGCCGCCCAGCGCAGCCTGGCCCAGTCGCTGGCCCGCCAGTTGGGCCCCGAGGGGATCCATGTCTCCTACGTGATCATCGACGCGGTGGTCGACACGCCCGGCTCCCGCGCCATGCTGCCGGAGGCACCGGACGGCTTTTTCGCCAAACCCGACGACATTGCCGAATCGGTCTTCTTCCTCACCCGCCAGCCGCGCTCCGCCTGAATCGTTGGTCTAGTCCAACGTCCGGTTGTACCTAAACCAAATACTGGTTCCACATTACGGAACCGGTAATACCCAATTCAGGAGAGATCG
>CAILVI010000141.1 GCA_903837595.1 uncultured Thiodictyon sp. | reverse complement strand
TTCCGCGAAATCAAAGATCAGTTTATTCGCCATGATTCGAGCCTTGGGCAATGGAACTACGTTGTCGATCCCAATGCTTTCTCTTGATAAACGTGTTTAACTAATTTTTGCATTGTTACCAAACGCTTCCACCTCAGCAGCGCGATCCTTGAGTCTCAAGGATGCGGCCAGCATGATGACAGTGATAATCGAGACAAAAAGATAGCCCGCCTGATAGCCCGCTGCACCACCCCCGAAACTTCCCGCGATCGAACCGATCAGTGCGGAGCACAGAATCTGACCGATACCGGTAAATACAGAAATTGCCCCTTGCGCCGACGTTCGTTCGGCGGCGTGAGTAGCGTTCATGACAATGTATCGGATCGGCGCTCCCAGTAGGGCTGACAATCCCAGGCCCATGAGCAACGTGGCGGCATAAAAGCTTACGAGAGTGAGGCTGCCAAGGGATAAGGTCAGCAACCCGACAATCAGCAGCACCGAACCACCGAGCAGCACCAGCTTCGACCCGATACGGTCAACGAGACGCCCAACGATTGGCGAGCCGACCATGAGCGTGAGTATTAGCGGCATGAGCATAAAGCTGGCAGCAGATACGTCCACCGGAAACGAGGCGGTGATCAGCGACGGCAAAAATGATACTGAGACCATGCACATGCCGGAACCAATCGCCAACAGACTCCCCATCAGCATTTGCTGCGAACTGAATATTTTTGGCCGAATGATTGGATCTGCTGCGCCTGCTTCAACGGCGGCAAAGACCGGAAGTAGTCCTATACCCCCCAGTGCCAGAATGAGTGGCCAGAGTCTAATCTCGGCGCCGCCAAGCTGATTAAGGCCCAGGGTGAGCAATATCAGTAATAGGGTAAGCACACTAAGTCCGGCCCAATCAAAAGGAGATGCTTGCGCCGGGCGGGTTGTCGGAAGCACTCGGAATGCGGCAATGATCAACACCACAGCGATCGGCAAATTGATGTAAAAAAGCAGATGCCATGAGTATTTGAGCAACATCCCACCGAGGAGTGGCCCCAGAATAAACGCCAGCCCAAAGACGGCGCCGATAAGCCCTAGCGCCCTACCCCGCTTCTCCGGCGGAAAAGTATCACCAATGACCGCCGCGGCAATTGGAAATACACCGCCAGCGCCAATTCCCTGGATCGCCCGTCCGATCAGCAGCATCGCGAACGTGGGGGATAATGCAACGACGAGTGATCCCAGCCCGAACAGCGCTACATCGAGTACGTAGATCGAACGACGACCTGCCCTGTCTGCAAGTTTTGCCATCAGCGGGGTGCTCAAGAGTGCGCACAGCACATAAATGGTGAGAATCCAGGAAAGGGAACGTTCTTGAACCCCAAAGTCTCCCTGCAGGGCGGGTAGCGCTGGTCCGACAATTGCCGCATCAAGCGCCCCCATCAGCACTCCAACAAAAAGCACCGCCAAGATTCGGTTGCGCGTGCGATCATCCATAGTCTTCTCTATTCTTCAGCGAAAAATTGCACCTGACGTTTCCGTTATTCTGAAACCCTGTGGCCATCCAGTCATTTAAGGGGGTGGAGGTTTCGGTGGGGTTTGCACCGATCTGCGCAAACCTTGCCCCCCACCCCGTCTGCGGCCCCTGGTAAGGCCGGAACCTTCAGTTTGCAAAACCAGCGGTCGTAATAGTACCACAAGAAATTGCGATATTTACCGCCCCCGTTTGCGCTGGCTGAATGCACCGCTGGCGGTCCGCGCTTGCTTGCGCACTGGCAAGATCGTGCATGGATAAGTATTCTGGAAATATTCAGGCGGCGGAATCTTCGCGGGTTTCAGATCGCTGGGTATGGCCTCGCCAGGAATGGGAAGGACAGAACCCGGTCGTCTCTTGCATCACTCTGGGATAGCGCACGCGTTGAAACCACCTTCCCTGCCGTTACGTCAACTCGGCATAGTTGCCTGAAACACAGGAAACGCCTCCATCGACACAGCCGCTGCTCTTATGCAATTTCTTCCTGCTGCTTTCGCTTGGTAAAGCGCTTTCCATCATCGTTCCGAAGATTGTCAGCCCCCATTTCAACAAACGCTGGCGTCGCTGACGCATGGCTGGACTTCAAGGCGGCCCGATGCGGTCGCCGCGCACGGGAAAACGGCCATTGAGCCGGATCGGCAGCGGATCGCCGCCCAGCGGCGCGCCGACAGGACCCGGTCGCTGCGCGTGGACATGCAGATGCGGCTCACCGGTATTGCCCGAGTTCCCCACGGAACCCAGCCAGACGCCCGCGGCGACCGTGTCCCCCGCGCGGACCTGGACGCTTCCGGGGCTCAAGTGGCCGAGCAGCACATCGGCGTGGTGGCATCGCAGCATGACGTGGTTGCCCGCCATGTGCTCGCGGTCCATCTCTGGAACCTGCATGTCGGGCAGACCGTCCACCGCGCGCACAACCGGACCGGCGCAGGGGGCCAGCACGCGGGTGGCGTAGATGCAATAGGCACGCGGGTCCGCAGGCTGCAGCCCCTTCGCGCGCAGCCCGAGCCCATTCAGCTGCACGAGATCGACGCCATAGGATTGTCCGCGCCAATCGCGCAAGCGGGGCTCGCTGGCATCGAGCGTGAAGAGGTGGGCGTTGGTGCTGAAGTCGCTGCCGCCATTGACGACGAGGTAGCGGCCCGGCGCCAATGGGAATGCCAGGTTCACCACCGGCCGTGGCGGCGGGGTGCGGCTTTGCAGGGCGCCGGCAGTGCCCACCAACGACGCGGCGCCCAAGGCGACGAAGGATGCTGCGACGATCCACGCGCCCCATGTCCCCGGCATCGCTGATGCGAAGGACCGGCTGCGACGCAGCCCCACCAACGCCGCCGCAACAAGCGCGGCGCCAAATGCGTAAGGTGCCCACCAGGGAGGCAACAGCCAGATCCCGCGCAAAGCCATGACCGCAAGCGCCGCGAAACTGCCGACGCACTGCACGGCGAACCCCAGGCGGCTGCGCGCTGGGAGCCACAGCATGCAGCCGACGAGGATCAGGGGCAGCAGCAGCTGCGCAAGGTACAGCCCCGTCACGGTGACCACTCGGAAGCGGCAGCGATGAGGCCAAGAGCGGGCCAGACGCCGAACAGAAGCGCCGTCGGTGTGCCGACGAGGCACCACAACAGGGGTGGACAGGGCAACGTCGGACCCGCGTCGAGGTGCCAGCGCCAGGACGAACGCTGCCAGGGGCCCAGCAATAGGGGTTCGAGGCGCAGTGGAACGGAAAACCGGGTTAAGCCTATTTTCGTGTACGAAAGGGCGTTGGCGGTCGGCATGCTGCACGCGGAGCGTTCGCCTATCCCTCCGCGGGATCACGCAACGGTCGCAGTTCGCCCTTGGCCACCGCCTCCGGCACGGAGAACGAGTAACGTCCGTGTCCTTCCGGCAAGCCTGCATGAATTCCGAATGCGGTTCCGGTAGCGTGGGAGCCCCGCGTCCTTGGCGAACGGGAGGGGCGATGTTGTCGCTGGCCGGGCGGGCAGGCGACACCAAGCCGGCAGCGTCTGGCGCCG
>CAILVI010000140.1 GCA_903837595.1 uncultured Thiodictyon sp. | reverse complement strand
TGGAGCCCATGATCGGAGTCGAACCGATGACCTCACCCTTACCAAGGGTGTGCTCTACCAACTGAGCTACATGGGCAAAAACTTCAACATCGGGCAGTGGCACCGGAACACATTTCCCGGCGTCCGCCGCACCTGACCGCTTCTATGGAGCGGGTGATGGGGATCGAACCCACACCATCAGCTTGGAAGGCTGAGGTTCTACCGTTGAACTACACCCGCGTGGCGCTCTGAGGGCCGCGCGGCATCCTACTGGTGGATCATCCGGCCGCCGTTCACCGAAAACCACATCGCCGAAGCAGCGCCGATTGGGCAGCACACTCTTTCGGCTCCATTGCCTAAATGGTGGAGGGGGGAGGATTCGAACCTCCGAAGGCTGAGCCGTCAGATTTACAGTCTGATCCCTTTGACCGCTCGGGAACCCCTCCGAATCGAGCGACACAGTATAGATGGCTTGCTGGGGTGCGTCAAGCCGGATTTGTCCAACAGGGAGTGTTGCGAGAGAACTGATATATTTCAATCCCCGCGCGGGGCGCACCGTACCATACTGTGCGCCCTGCTTGGCGGTAACCGGCTTGGGCATGCGGCCGTGGGGCCGCTAAGCACCTCCCGGGGCCGGGCGCGGCCGCCAGACAATCCATGCTAAATCAATGAAAAAAAACGGGAGTCTTCGATGGATGTGACGATATTCGGCAGCGGTTATGTCGGCCTGGTGACGGGGGCCTGCCTCGCCGAGGTGGGCAACAATGTGCTCTGCATTGACGTCGACCCGCACAAGATCGAGCTGCTCAATAGCGGCGGGGTACCGATCTTCGAGCCCGGTCTGGACGACATGATTCAGAAGAATCGCGCGGCGGGTCGCCTGAATTTTTCGACCGACGCCGCGGCCGGGGTGCGGCACGGGCTGTTTCAGTTCATCGCCGTGGGCACGCCGCCGGACGAGGACGGGTCCGCGGACCTCCAGTATGTGCTGGCGGTGGCCCAAACCATCGGCGAGCAGATCGACTCTTACCGGATCATCGTCGACAAGTCGACCGTCCCGGTCGGCACGGCCGACAAGGTGGCGGCGCGGGTCGCACAGACGCTGGCAGCGCGCGGCGTTGCGGCGGATTTCGATGTAGTGTCCAACCCCGAGTTCCTGAAAGAGGGGGCCGCCATCGAGGACTTCATGCGCCCGGATCGGATCATCGTCGGCACCGACAACCCGCGCACCGGCGAGTTGCTGCGGGCGCTGTATGCCCCCTTCAACCGCAGCCACGACCGCGTCATGCTGATGGACGTGCGCTCCGCCGAGCTGACCAAGTACGCCGCCAACGCCATGCTCGCCACCAAGATCAGCTTCATGAACGAGCTGTCGAACATTGCTGAGGCGGTCGGTGCGGACATCGAAAAGGTCCGGGTCGGGATGGGCTCAGACCCGCGCATCGGCTACCAGTTCATCTATCCCGGGTGTGGCTACGGGGGCTCCTGTTTCCCGAAGGACGTCCGCGCCTTGGAGCACACCGCCCGGGCACTGGGCTACCGGGCCGAGTTGTTGCAGGCGGTGGAGGCGGTCAACTTCCGCCAGAAGGAGGTCCTGTTTAAGAAGATCTCGGACTACTTCGGCGGCGACCTCAAAGGCCGCACCCTGGCCCTCTGGGGCTTGTCATTCAAACCGAACACGGACGACATGCGCGAGGCCTCCAGTCGCACCCTGATGGAGGCCCTGTGGGTCGCCGGGGCCAAGGTGCGCGCCTTCGACCCGGTCGCGATGCAGGAGGTCCATCGGATCTATGGCGACCGGCCCGATCTCACGCTGGCCAAGGACGCGCTGCTGGCCCTTGATGGGGCCGACGCTCTGGTGATCCTGACCGAGTGGAGTCAGTTCCGCAGCCCCAGCTTCGAGGCCATCAAGGCCGCGCTCAAGCATCCGGTGATTTTCGACGGCCGCAATATTCTGGACCCCCGCGTGGCCACGGCCGCCGGACTGACCTACCTCTCCATCGGACGGGTGCCGGCCACGCCGAGCTGAGCGACGACGGATTCAGCAGGCGGGGGCGGGAGCCTCCTGCCTTGCCCCCGGTGACAAGGCTTGTGGGACTAACTGCGTGGGTGGCGCGGCCAATCCCGCGCAACGCTCCAGGGGGTTCCCTGGGCGTGCGCAGCCTTGGTGATTGCCGGGTAGGCGATTGTCAGGTTGGTCAAGAAGGTGGGGGTGCAAACAGCTCCGCAAGTCGGTCAGTTGGTCGTGGTGCGCCAGCGGACCTGCGCGATCACGGACAGCATTCCCGCGGGTCTTGCGGGCTCGCCCCTGATCGCGCGCTCGTGCGTCGTCTTCCAGGCCGACGGCAAGGCCCTGCAATCGCCCTGCCGTAGCCGTATCGACGACTGACCTCGTCAAGACATCCATGAGCCGCTGTCCGAGTAGGCGGGTGCGTTGCGAAACAGGTTGCCGCATCCGCGTTGCTTTCGTTCGTGCAGTACTCTGGCATGTCGGCGCAGGCGTTGAATACTGTCTATGCCATGTTATCGATGTGTTCCGCCAGCTGGAAGTCATTGCTGCTTAATCCGCCAGCCTCGTGTGAGCGCAGTTGGATGCGTACCGTGCCGTAGACGTTGAACCATTCTGGGTGATGATTCAGTCGCTCGGCTATCAACGCAACTTTGCTCATGAAGCCAAATGCGGCGACGAAGTCGTTGAACTCAAGTGTTCGCGTGAGCTTGCCATCTTCAATGGACCACAGTGGTCGACTGGGTAGCAGGGTTTCTATTTCCGATGTTGTGAGTTTCTGCATTTTAGACATAATCAGCTCCTGGTTCGGGCGGTGGGCTTTGTTGGCCTTGATCATCATTCCGGCCAACGGCCGTTTTCTTCATCGTTCGGATGTCTATCGCGCAGGTCCAGGGTCAGGTCTTGACAGGATGACCTTCAGCGGCGCTTGGGCCGCCGCGACGACGCGGGCCGCGGTTTGTTGGATCGCGGAATCAGTCAGCATCACAGAAGTTCCTTGAGTCTTCTTTAGGGTTCGTCGCTACCCCTTACGTTCCTGGTGTCAATAAACCGTAGGTTGGGGTGACGAAGTAACCCCAACGCAGAGGAGGCTAATTCGCGGACGTGCGAATGGAGGGATGGCAAAGCCGGTAACTCGCGATTCAACGAATGCTGAAAGTGTTGAAGGAATGCAAGAGTTTCGGATTTCTTCATTTGCGAAGTCTGACACACCAACGGTGCAGGCACTTACCGGACAAATACTTTGTGTTGCCACCGGGATCGTGCCAAGAAAAGATCATTGCAGTTCTGCCGTGGGTTACAAATATCGGTCCACCGCCCGCCGACTATAGGGGTCCAGGTGTCGGGTATCGGGCACCAGATAACGTACCCCCTGTGAGTCCTGAATCATCGCACTATACGGCCCAAGTCGGCGCACATCATCCTCGGTCTTGAGTACAAAGCGCGTATGTCCGCGGTCGGTGTCGACCTCCCATTCGGCGGGCTCCAGATAGCTGGAGACCAGGATCACGCGCCGGATCTGCGGGGCGAACTCCCGTTGCGCGAGCTCATTCTCCAGGATGTCGCGGACCGCGCCCGGCAGGGTGCTCAGGTCCTCGATGCAGCGCAGCTCGCGCCCCTGCGCATCGCAGATCACCACCCAGTGCGTCGGGTCGGTGATGGGGTAGGCACGTACCGGCACCGCATCCACGTATTCGTGGCCGGTCGCATCAACGTAGACGAGCCGGCCGAAGGGGTCGATCCGCAATTGGAAGTCGGGGTCTGACTGGATGGTCTCGATCATGCTGGTGCGCTCCTGAGCCTAAAGCGTCAAATGCTGCTTCGCCTGTTCCAATTGCGCATGGTAGAGCCGCGCATAGGCACCCTTCTGTTCCAGCAGGGCCTTGTGGGTCCCCACCTCGATGATGCGCCCGCGCTCCAGGACCACCAACCGGTCGGCGCGGCGCAGGGTGCTCAGGCGGTGGGCGATGGCGATGGTGGTGCGGCCGTGAGTCAGATTGTCGATCGCGCCCTGGATCTCGCGCTCGGTCTCGGTGTCGACCGAGGAGGTGGCCTCGTCCAGGATCAGGATCTGGGGGTCGGTCAGGAGCGCCCGGGCGATGCTGATGCGCTGGCGTTCGCCGCCGGACAGTGACTGACCGCGCTCGCCGACCAGTGAGTCGTAGCCGTCGGGCAGGCGCAGGATGAACTCGTGCGCACTGGCCGCGCGGGCGGCCGCCATGACCTCGGCGCGGCTGGCGCTCGGGCGGCCGTAGGCGATGTTCTCCGCGATGGTGCCAAAGAACAGGAAGGGCTCTTGCAGCACGATCCCGATGTTGCGCCGATAGGCCTCCACCGGGAAGGCGCGGATGTCGACCCCGTCGACCAGGATCTGCCCCTCGGCCACGTCGAAGAAGCGGCAGATCAGGTTGACCAGCGTGGTCTTGCCCGCGCCGGTGTGGCCGACCAGGCCCACCATCTCGCCCGGGCGGACGGTGAAGTTGATGTCGTGCAGGACACGCCGCGGCCCGTATTGGAAGGATGCACCGCGGAACTCGATGGCCCCCGACACCCGCCCCGGCGCCACCGGGTGCAGCGGCTCCGGGACGCTGGGGACGCGATCGAGGATCTCGAACACCCGGTGGGTGGAGGCGGCCGCCCGCTGGACGGCGCCGACCAGCCGGCTCAGGGTCTCAAGGCGTGCGTAAAAGCGGCCGATGTAGGCAACGAAGGCGGTCAGCACGCCCACGGTCACATGGTCCTGGCCAACCTGCCAGACCCCGAAGGCCCACACCACCAGCAGCCCCAACTCGGTGAGAAAGGTCACGGTCGAACCGAAGAAGGACCACAGCACGTTCACTCTGGTGTTGGTGGTGAAGACGTGCTCGTTGGCCTGGTTGAAGCGCTCGATCTCGCGCCGCTCCTGGGTGAAGGCCTTCACCACGCGGATGCCGGGGATGGTGTCCGCCAGCACGCTCAACATATCCGCCCAGGCGACGGCGCTGCGCTCGAAACCGTGGCGCAGGCGTGAGCGCACCCGGTGGATCAGCCAGGCGATGATGGGGAAGGGGGCCAGCGTGACCAGTGCCAGGCGGGGATCAATCGTCAGCAGCACCACGGAGACCATCAGGATGGTCAGGATGTCATTGAGCAGATCGAGCAGGCTCACGGACAGGAAGTAGCACAGGCGCTCGGTGTCGGTGCCGATGCGCGACATCAGGTCCCCGGTGCGTTTGCCGCCGAAGAACTCCAGCGACAGGGTCTGGAGGTGCGCGTAGGTGTGGTTGCGCAGGTCCGCGCTGATACGCTCGCTCACTGCGGCCATCACATAGGTTCGTCCCCAGCCCAGCAGCCAGGCGAGCACCGCCGCGCCGCCCAGGCCGGCCAGATAGAGGCCAGCCAGGTGGTAGTCCAGTGGCGCGCCGGTGCTCTGGTGGGGGATTAGCACCTTGTCCAACAGCGGCATGGTGAGATACGGCGGGACCAGGCCGGCGGCCGTGCAGGCGAGCATCAGCGTGAAGCCCAGAATGATGAGCCCGGCCTGGGGGCGGGCGAAGCGCATCACCCGCCACAATGAGCGGCCCGGCGGCGGCAGCGGTGGGGCGGCGCAAAAGACACAGG
>CAILVI010000139.1 GCA_903837595.1 uncultured Thiodictyon sp. | reverse complement strand
GCGGCGAAACCCCTCCCGCAACTCGCCTGAGGGCATCTCGCTGACCGCCCACAACGCGCTCGTGCGTTGTGGATAACTTGTGGGCAACCTGTTGGCACCCGGTGGGCTTTTTTGTCGAAATTGCTTGACAGGGGCGCTCAGGGCGTTACGCGAGAGGACATCCCCACCTGGACGGACTGGCGACTGAAGGCGACCCCCGACCCGCTCAATCGGGAGCGGATTCTGAAGATCCGCCAGGAACGCCTGGCCCAGGTCCAGCGTGAGGGCGGGCTGTTCGAGGCCCTGGAGGTGACCGTCTGCTGCAAGGATGGCACGACCCGCACGGTGATGGCGCGGGCCACGCCCCTGGAGGGCGAGGAGCGACTCAACACCCTCTATGACATCACCGCACTCAAACAGGCCCAGGAAACGGCCGAGCGGGCGGCGCGGGTCAAAGCCGAATTTCTGGCCCACATGAGCCATGAGATCCGGACCCCCATGAATGCCATCCTCGGACTCTCCGAACTGGCCCTGCATCAGTCCCAGGACCCGACGAGCCGGGAGTACCTGGAGCACGTGCATCAGTCCGCGCAGATGTTGCTGGGGATTCTCAACGATATCCTCGACCAGTCCAAGCTCGACACCGGGCGTCTGAACCTGGACCGCGCCGCCTTTGACCTCCACGCGCTGCTGGAGCGTCTGCGCTCCCTATTTGCCGCGACCGCGCTGGCCAAGGGGCTGGAGCTGGTGATCGAGGTGGACCCCGACGTGCCCCGCGCGCTCCTGGGCGACCCCCTGCGGCTGCAGCAGATCCTGTCCAACCTGCTGAGCAATGCCCTCAAGTTCACCGAGCGGGGCCAAATCCGTCTGCGGGTCTCCCGCCAGGAAGGCGAGGGTTCAGGGGTCCATCTGCACTGGGTGGTCATGGACACCGGGATCGGGATGGATGCGGACACCCAAGCCCGGTTGTTTGAACCCTTCACCCAGGGCGACCGTTCGATCGCCCGGCGCTTTGGTGGCACCGGCCTGGGCCTGAGCATCAGCAGCTGCCTGGCGGAACTCATGGCGGGCACGCTGACGGTGGAGAGCCAGCCGGGCGTGGGGAGCTCCTTCACCTTAGACATTGAGCTGGGCGTGGCAGCGGCAGTCCCTGGCACCGCCACAGAGGGGGCTGCCCGGCCAGTGCCCACCCTAGCCGGGACACGGATCTTGGTCGCGGAGGATCAGCCGCTCAACCAACGGGTGATCGGCGACATGCTGCGTTTGCTGGGAGTCGAGGTTACCTTGGCCGACCATGGTGGCGAGGCCCTGGCCCGTTTGGCCGAGACACCCTTCGATGCGGTCCTGATGGACATCCAGATGCCCGAGATGGATGGCCTGACGGCGACCCGGCGGATTCGGGACGACCCGGCGTGGGCCGACCTACCGGTGATCGCCCTGACCGCCGGGATCACGGAACCGGAGCGGGAGCGGATGCGCGCGGCTGGCATGACGGACCTGCTGGCCAAGCCGGTGACGCTCGGCACCTTGACGGCCACCCTCGGACGTTGGCTCAATCGCCCAATGGCCACATCTGCGCCGCCCGACATCGCCAGTCTAGCGGGCGGCGGGGTGACCGTCCCCGGCTTCGACCTGCAGGGGCTCTACCAACTCACCACTGACGCGAGTCGCCTCTACGACTATCTGCGTCAGTTCGCCGACACCATCCGCGACGACGCCGCGGCGATTACCGCCGCAGTGGCTCAGGGCGCGACCGCCGCGGCACAGGCGCGCACCCACCGGCTGAAGGGTGCGGCCAGCCTCGTCGGCGCGACAAGGCTCGTCGAGGCCGCGCGAGCGTTGGAGGAGACCCTGCAGGTCGAAGCGGATTCAACCACTGCGCTGGCGTCCTTGCGCCAGGCGCATGCTGAGGCCCTGGAGCGGATCGCCGTGCTGCCCGCACCCGCCGCCGCAGAGCCCCGGCCGATCACGGCAATTCCCGAGGCGGCACGACCCTTGGTGACCGAGATCCACAGGCAGCTGGTCAACGGGCTACTCCCCGCGCGCGCCTTACTCGCGGAGCTGGAGGCCCAGCTCTCCGCCGAGGATCGCGCCCTGGTCCGCGCTTTGAGAGCGCATCTCGACCAGATCGATTATCCGGCGGCATGCCAACTGCTGGCCCCCTTCCTGCGCGTCGCTTCCACCCTTCCCGCGGAGAATGACCATGCCCAGTGACCACCCTGTCATCCTGATCGTCGACGACACCCCTCTCACGCTCACGTTCCTGGCCGAGGTGTTGGACCCGAACTACCAAATCAAGGCCGCCACCAATGGACCGGATGCCTTAGCGCTGGCGCGTCAGGCACCGCTTCCCGAGGTCATCCTGCTGGACGTGATGATGCCGGACATGGATGGCTACGCGGTCTGCGCGGCACTCAAGGAGGACCTCGCCACCGCCGCGATCCCGGTCATCTTCATCACGGCGCAAACGGATGCAGCGAGCGAAACCCATGCCCTAGAGAGGGGCGCGGTCGACTTCATCCACAAACCCCTCAACCCAGCCGTGGTCCGCGCGCGCGTGCGGCTGCACCGGGAGCTGGCGCAGCACCGGCAGCACCTGGAAGACCTGGTGCATACCCGTACCCTGGAACTCGCCCAGGCACGGGATGCTGCCGAGAGCGCCAACCGGGCCAAAAGCGCCTTCCTGGCCAACATGAGCCACGAGATGCACACGCCACTGAACCATGTCACGGGGATGGCGTACTTGCTGCGACGCGAGGTCCCGGAGGGCCGCGGCCGGGATTTCCTGGCGACGATTGATCAGGCCGCATGGCGCATCTTGGACCTGATCAATAATGTCCTTGATCTCTCGCGTCTGGAGTCGGACAAAATTGCTCTGGAGATGCAGGACTTCGATCTGCGGGAGATGCTCCAGCAGATCGCGCAGGACAGCCATGACCTGACCGCCGCGAAGGGGCTCATCCTGGTCCAAGAGATTGACCCGGCAGTGCCCAGCGCCCTGAACGGCGACCCGGCTCACCTGCGCCAAGTCCTCGGCCAACTCCTGAGCAACGCGGTGAAATTCTCCGAACAGGGAGAGATTACCCTCCGGGTCCAGGGCCAGGAGCCCCAGGGGAAGCGCATGGCGGTGCGCTTCGCGGTTGAGGATCATGGCATCGGGATCGCCCCGGAGGTGGCCGCCGCGTTGTTTCAGTGCTTCCACCAAGGCGACGACTCATCGACCCGTCGATATGGGGGCATGGGGCTGGGCTTGGCCCTATGCCGGCGCCTCGTCACCCTGATGGGGGGCGAGATCGCCTTGTCCGGTACACCGGGAGGGGGAACCACTGTTGGCTTCTGGGTGCCGCTGGCGATCGGTGGAGAGACCCGGGGCGCCCCGTGAGCGGTTGGATCGATCATCAACCATCTTGACCGGTAACCAACGTTGCGCACGTTCGCGTTACCCGACCTCCCCGCCCCCCACGACCCGGTGACGCAGCGCGACGCTGAAGTCCTGGTACAGATAACCGGTCTCGATGGTGCAGTCGGCCTCCAGCACCTGGGCCAGGGCCTCGATCTCCTCCGGCTCCCAGTAATTGAAGGTGTGGCAGTCGTCCGCCCCGCGCAGCAGGTTGAAGATGAAGCCCACCCGCGAGGCGGCGAGACAGCGCTCGATGAAGCAGCCGGTCTCCTCGCGGGTCAGGGTATTCATGGCCCCGCTGCACAGGTAGTAATCCGCCTCCGGCAGGGGGTCACGTAGCGCATCCAGCAGCAGTATCTCCCGGCCGGTCTGTCGGCGGGCGATCTCCACCATGGGTTCGACCACATCAATGCCGATGTACTCGCCCGGGCAGGCGCCCAGGCCCTTCAGGTAATCGAAGAGATCACCCAGGCCGCAGCCCATGTCGACCAGGGTCAGGGTGGACAGGTCCGCCGGCAGCAGGCGGCGCAGCACGCCGAAGCGCACCTGCTGGCTGCGGGTGGACTCCCAGTGGGCGCCCTGGGCGTTGTGTCCGTAGCGCGCCAGCGCGTTGCGGTAGAAGGTATCGGTGTCGACTCTGGGCATGGAATGTGGGTGGCCTTCGTTTAGTCGCGATCCGCTTGGTGGTCGGCGATCAGTCGGACGGTGGCGTCCCCCTTGCCACGGGCACGCAACGCCGCGATGGGGTCCGCCTGGACCGGGACCACCCTGATTTGACCATTTTCCTCAAACCAATCCAGCCGGTCAGCGGGGCCTAATTTGAAGCGGTTGCGGATGTCGGCCGGGATCACCGTCTGTCCCCGGGAGCTGATGGTGCTGCGCATGATGGCCGGAACCGCGAATTACAAATGTCCCCTAAGTGTAATTCACCGACCGTCCAACGGCCAAGCCGTCAACTTGAGTCCGGCAATTGCTCACGCCAAGGCGCCAAGCTCGCCAAGCAATACAAGAAGATAGTAACGCCATCCAGGTCAGCCGTTGGGCGAATGGCCGGGCGACGATAACACACTGAAAAACCTTGGCGAGCTTGGCGCCTTGGCGTGATAACTGCCCTTTCCGGGGTCAGATTCCGGCTGGAATCTGCCTGATCGGGCGTGTGACAACGGGACGGCCGGGGTGGCCGGGCTGTACCATAGCGCCCGCACCCCAGCGGCGGTGGGTGTCCGTTCGGGACGCCCCGCCCTTTTTTTCTCCGAGGCGCCAACATGTTTTCGCTCCAGACGATCTTCGGCAAAGGCAACCAGTTCTTCGGGCTGCTCGAGGACGCGGCTAACGCCGCGGCCGACAGCACCAAGGCCCTGTATGTGATGCTGCGCGGCACTGACAAGACCCCGGCCCTGGATGCCTTCCGTCACGCCCGCGAGCGCGAGCGCGCGATCGCGGACAAGATCAACGAGGAGTTGGTCAACAGTTTCGTCACTGCCCTGGAGCGCGAGGACATTGAGGCCCTGAGTTCCGCCCTGGTGCGCATCCCCAAGCAGGTGGAGCGGTTTGCCGAGCGCTACACCCTGGCCACCCGCTTACTGGACGGGATCGACTTCGCCCCACGCGCGGCCATGCTGGAGCAGGCCGCCCTGGTGGTGGCCGACATGGTGCGCCAACTGCGCAAGATGAAGCTCCAGAAGATGCGGGACTTAAATGACCGCCTGCGCTCCATCGAGAGCGAGGCCGATCGGCTGATGCTGGAGCTCTACCGCGACCTCTACTCCGGCCGCTATGAGTGTCAACAGATGTTCCTGATCAAGGAGTTCTTCGAGATCCTGGAGAAGGCCATCGACCGTTGCCGCGAGGCCGG
>CAILVI010000138.1 GCA_903837595.1 uncultured Thiodictyon sp. | reverse complement strand
CGAAGACCCCGAAGGAGATCATCTGGCCAATGAGTGTCAAATTGAAGTTCATCTATTGCCTCGGGTGCCGCGGGGTGCCTGGGGGTGCCTCAAGTCTGGCGGGCGACCGGTCACAGCCGGGCACCTGATCCTGATCTGCCCTGGGATCTGCCCTGGTCTGTTTCCAGCTTAGGCGGCGAACATCAGGTAGAGGCCCATGGCGATCGCGATGACCGGCAAGGCATCAACGAGACCCATGACGATGAAGAACTGGGTCCGCAGCATCGGAATCAGCTCCGGCTGACGGGCCGCGCCTTCCAGGAACCGGCCACCCAGGACACCGATGCCGACACCGGCGCCGACCGCGCCCAGGCCGAGCATAAGGCCCGCGCCGATGAATTTGATGGCCATTGCAAACGCTTGTGCGGCTTGTAGTTCCACGGGTGACTCCGGTTGATGGAAAGAGGAGAGATTAGTTGAAGAGCGAAACGAATCAGTGATGGGTCTGGTGGGCCATGTCCAGATAGACGACCGTCAGCACCATGAAGATGAAGGCCTGCAGGGTGATGATCAGGATATGAAACACCGCCCAGACGAATTGCAGACCACCGGCGGAAACCGCCATGACGGTGCCGCCACTGTACATCAGCGCGATCAGGATAAAGATCATCTCACCGGCATACATGTTGCCGAACAGACGCAGGGCGAGCGAAACCGGCTTGGACAGCAGACTGATGCCCTCCAGGATCAGGTTCGCGGGCAGACCCCAGACACCGAAGGGCTGCAGCGTCAACTCACCGAGGAAGCCGCCGACACCCTTCACCTTGAAGCTGTAATACAGGACGGTGAAGAACACCATCAGGGCCATGGCAAACGTCGTGTTCGGGTCCGCGGTGGGGACCACACGCAGGAACACATGATGCGGATTGGCGCCGAACAAACTCCAGAGCTGACCCCACAGCCAAGGAAGCAGGTCCACCGGCAGCAGATCCATCATGTTCATAAGCAGAACCCAGACAAAGATAGTCAGGGCGAGCGGCGCCACCATCGGATTCTTACCGCTGAACGAACCGCGGACGTTCTCGTCGATGAAATCGACGACCCACTCCGCGAAATTCTGCCCCCCATCGGGCACGCCGGCGGTGGCGCGCTCGGCGACCTTGCGGAAAAAACTGAAGGCCAGCCACCCCAGCAGGATGGAGAAGAACATGGTATCGAGGTGAATCGCCCAGAAACCCATGCTCGCGACCTCCTGGGAGTTCGCGGCAAACACCAGGCCATGATGGTGAGAACCAATCAACTCAGCCTTATCCGCCGGCAGATAGCCCAGGCCCAGATGGGTGAGATGGTGATGGATGTATGCTTGCGAAGTGAGGGGTTCAGCGGTCGACATCGGTCATCTCTCGGATTCTATCGTGGCGGCTTCTATCGTGGCGGTCTGTTCTTGGCCATCCTTGCCACGGGCACCTCCTCGGGCGCCCAACTGTGCTGCAATCACCGTGGATGCGACCTGGATCACCAGGTATGCAGCCAGCAGTGCCGGAATACTCAGCCCATCGATGGCAACGTACGCCAGACCGAAGAGACCGATGATCAACGCCAATTTCGCTGCTTCGGCGCCATAAATACGCAACAGCAGCCGCTGCGGCTGCTGAGCACGGTAGCTGCGGAAGACCCACAGCGCAAACAAGCGATTGGCCAACAGACAAACCCCAGACCCCACCAGCACCGAAACCACCACGTGCCAACCGAACGGCAACGCAATGACCGCCGCGATGACACTGAGAATCGTCTGGATCTGAAAGAGCCGCTTAGCGAGTTGGGCATCCGCCTGTTGCATCAGAGTGGCTGGTGTTGGGTAAAGTCCCCCTTGCCAAGACGAGCAGTATAAGGGCTTGCGGAAATGGGGTCAACGCAGGCTAAACCAATCGATCGCCCGAGAACACCGATTCATACCATTGGGCCAGCCCGGCACGCACCGCGGCCGACCAGATCACTTGATATGTGCAAGGATGCCATCCAACTCGTCCAGACTGTGGTAGGCGATCACCAGCTTGCCGGTCCCCTTCGGACCCTGCTGGATCTGCACCGGGGCACCGAGCCGCGCGGCCAGGTCCTCCTGCAGGCGACGGACATCGGGGTCTTCGGCCTTGGGAGCGGGCGTGGCGGTCGGCTCGCCGGCCTGCTGGAGGCGGCGCACCAGGCGTTCGGTCTCGCGCACCGAGAGCCCGGCGGCCACCACCTGCTTGGCGGCGGCGCTCTGCTGCGGCCCTTTCAGCCCGAGCAGGGCGCGGGCGTGCCCCATCTCCAGCTGGGACTGCTCCACATGGGTCTTGACGTCCGGGTTCAGCTCCAACAGCCGCAGTAGATTGGTGATGGTGGTGCGGGACTTGCCGACGGCCTCGGCGATCTGCTGGTGGGTCAGCTGGAACTCGATCAACAACCGCTCCAGCGCGCCGGCCTCCTCCAGCGGGTTCAGGTCCGCGCGCTGGATGTTTTCGATCAGGCCGATGGCCACCGCGGTGGGCTCGTCCACGTCGCGGATGACCACCGGGATATCCTTGAGCCCCGCCTGTTGCGAGGCGCGCCAGCGGCGCTCCCCGGCGATGAGCTCGTAGCGCTCCGGGGCGATCGGCCGCACCACGATCGGCTGGATCACGCCCTGGACGGCGATGGAGTCCGCCAGTTCGCGCAGGGCATCGGGATCGAAGTCCCGGCGCGGCTGATAGCGACCGCGCGCGATGCACTCCAGGGGCAGCCGCGTGATGCGCTCGCCGACAGGGGCGGCAGACCCGTCCCCACCGGCCGCGTCGCGACTCGGATCAGGGCTCAACACGGCCGGGCGAGTCGCACCGAGCAGGGCGTCGAGTCCGCGACCGAGCCCGCGTTTTTTGGGGCTTACGATGTTTTGCTCTTCCATGGATGGGGGCTCAGTGACACAGAGGGCAAGTTGATCGGGATCAGGCCGCGAGTTGGCGCTTGCCTTGGCGGCGCAGCACCTCGCTGGCGAGCGCCAGGTAGGACAGCGCCCCCTTGGAAATCGGATCGTACAACAGCACCGGCTGGCCGTGACTGGGGGCCTCCGCCAGGCGGACGTTACGCGGGATGATGGTGCGGTAGACCTGATCGGAAAAATGGACCACGAGCTGGGTGGAGACCTGATTGGCCAGGTTGTTGCGCGGGTCGTGCATGGTGCGCAGGATACCCTCGATCTGCAGACCGGCGTTGCGGCTGTCGCGGACCTGATCGATGGTATCGATCAGGGCGGACAGACCCTCCAGGGCGTAGTACTCGCACTGGATGGGGATCAGCACCCCTTGGGCGGCCACCAGTGCATTGAGCGTCAGCATGTTGAGCGACGGCGGGCAGTCGATGATGACCAGGTCGTAGGCCGCGGACACGTTCGCCAACACCCGCTCGAGGCGCCGCTCCCGGTCGACCGAGCCGATCAGACCCACCTCAGCGGCGGTCAGGTCGGAGTTAGAGGGCAGCAGATCGAAACCGGGGGCCGGCTCCAAGACCCGCCGCACGCAGTCCGCGAAGGCCGCGTCAGAGAGCAGCACGTCGCAGCTGGAGCACTCGATGCTGTGCTTGTCGACCCCGCAACCCATGGTGGCGTTGCCCTGGGGGTCCATATCTACCAGCAGGACACGCCGCTGCATGGAGGCCAGGGACGCGGCCAGGTTGACGGCGGTGGTCGTTTTGCCGACCCCACCCTTCTGGTTGGCAACGGCGATGATTCGGGCCATGGCAGGTTCACTCACAGCGGATCTCGATCAGATGACGTTCGCCTTCGAGGAAGGGCACGAACAGCTTATGCACGGCCAAGTCGAGCTCGCGGAGCGCCGGGTCTTGGAGCTCGTCCTGGGGGTAGCGGCCCTTCATGACCAGCAAGCGACCCGGACGTTCGAGCAGAGGGGCCGCCAGGCCTTCGATCTGTGCGATCGTGGCCACGGCCCGACTCACTATGGTACTGAATTTTCGCCCCGGCCGGTACGACTCGATGCGGCTATGCTCGCCCTGCACGTGCGCGAGCCCGAGCTCAAGCACCGCCTGACGCACAAACCGGACCTTCTTGCCGTTGCCGTCGAGCAGCCAGTAGCGCCGGCCGGGATCGCAGATGGCGAGCGGCAATCCCGGTAGCCCCGCCCCGGTGCCCAGGTCCAACACCGACTCACCCGTGAGATACGGCAGGATCGCGAGGCTGTCGAGCAGGTGACGCGAGACCTGCTCGAGCGGGTCGCGCACGGCGGTGAGGTTGTAGGCGCGGTTCCAGCGGGCCAGGAGTGCCAGGAGGTCGAGCAGCCGCTCGCCCTGCCCCGGCGCGAGCGTCAACCCGAGCGCGGCCACACCCTCGGCCAACCGCGCGGCCAGCGGACCCTGGTGCTCGAAAGGGTCTTGGGTCATCGCCTGACCCAGGCGTGCGGAGAAAAAAGGGTCTCACGCCAAGGCGCCAAGGCGCCAAGGGAAGAAGAATCGACAAGACGGTAAAAAAACACTTTCGTAACCATGTGAGGCCGGAGTGGCCTGAGGATAAATGGACAGGATTAACAGGATGTCTCAGGATTTACAAGATTCTCAAGACATTGACTAACCGTTCCTTAATCCTGTTAATCCTGAGACATCCTGTTAATCCTGTCCTATTTCCAACCGCCGGGTAACATCTTGGCGCCTTGGCGCCTTGGCGTGAGACCTTTTTCTTACCCGGCGTAGCGCTTGAGGTGAATCAGCAGCAGCGACACGGCGGCGGGGGTGACGCCGGGGACGCGCCCCGCCTGACCCAGGGTCGCGGGCCGCACCCGGGAGAGCTTTTCGCACACCTCCACGGAGAGCCCACGCACCAGCGCGAAGTCGAAGTCGGCCGGCAGCGGCTTGGCCTCCTGGTCACGCTGGCGATCGATCTCCGCCTGCTGGCGCACGATATAGCCGTGGTAGTGCGACTGGATCTCCAGTTGCTCCGCCACCGCGGCCACCACCGGGGCGGGCGGCTCACCGGTCAGGCGCACGATACCCGGCCAGTCGACCTGGGGCCGGGCCAGCAGATCCAGCGCGCGGACCTCCTGGCGCAGCGGCTCACCCAGGACCGCCACCTGATCCTCAATCGGCACCGCCGCCGGACGCACCCAGGTCTCGCGCAGCCGCTCGCGCTCCCGGGCGATGGCCTCGCGCTTGCTGTCGAAGGCACGCCACTGCGCCTCACCGACGAGCCCCAGTTGTCGCCCGGTCTGCGTCAGGCGCAGATCCGCATTGTCCTCACGCAACAACAGACGGTACTCGGCGCGGCTGGTGAACATACGGTACGGCTCGGTGGTCCCGCGGGTGATGAGATCGTCCACCAGCACCCCCAGATAGGCCTCATCGCGCCGCGGATACCAGGGGTCGCGGCCCTGGACCCGCAGCGCGGCGTTGGCCCCGGCCAGGAGTCCCTGGGCGGCGGCCTCCTCATAGCCGGTGGTCCCGTTGATCTGGCCGGCAAAATACAGGTTCTCCAGATGATTCGTCTCCAGGGTCGCGTGCAGGTCCCGCGGATCGAAGAAGTCGTATTCGATCGCGTAGCCCGGACGGGTGATGTGGGCCTGCTCGAAGCCCGCGATGGAGCGCACCAGGGCCAGCTGGATGTCGTAGGGCAGGCTGGTGGAGATGCCGTTGGGGTAGACCTCATGGGTACACAGACCCTCGGGCTCCACAAAGACCTGATGGCTTTGTTTGTCGGCAAAGCGCACCACCTTGTCCTCGATGGACGGGCAGTAGCGCGGGCCGACGCCCTCGATCACCCCGGTATATAAGGGTGAGCGGGAGAGTCCGCCGCGGATCAGGTCGTGAGTGTGGGCGTTGGTGTGGGCGATGAAGCAGCTCACCTGCCGCGGGTGGTCCGCAACGGCTCCGAGGAAGGAGAAGACCGGCGTCGGCCGGTCGCCGGGTTGTTCCTCCAGGTGGCTGTAATCGATGGTCCGCCCATCGATGCGCGGCGGGGTCCCGGTCTTGAGCCGCGCCGGACGCAACGGCAGTTCCCGCAGGCGCTGGGCCAGGGCATTGGCCGGTGGATCGCCCGCGCGCCCGCCCGCATAATTGGCGAGCCCGACATGGATGCGCCCGGCCAGAAAGGTCCCCACGGTGAGCACAACGGCGCGGGACGCGAAACACAGCCCCATCTGGGTGCGCACGCCCACGACCCGACCCGCCTCGATGAGCAGGTCGTCCGCCGCCTGCTGGAAGATCGCGAGATTGGGCTGGTCCTCGCAAGCGGCGCGCACGGCCGCCTTGTACAGTACCCGATCGGCCTGGGCGCGGGTGGCCCGCACCGCCGGCCCCTTGCTGGCGTTCAGGATGCGAAACTGGATGCCCGCGCGGTCGGCCGCGCGGGCCATGAGCCCGCCCAAGGCATCGATCTCCCTGACCAGGTGGCCCTTGCCGATGCCGCCGATGGCCGGGTTGCAGGACATCGCACCGATGGTCTCGATGTTGTGGGTCAGCAGCAGGGTACGCACACCCATGCGGGACGCGGCCAAGGCCGCCTCGGTCCCGGCATGGCCGCCGCCAATGACGATGACATCGTATGAATCGGTCGCAAACATGAGGCGCGGTCTTTAAGTATCCGAGAGGAGGCCGCAGTTTAACCCAATCGAGCCTTACCACTGGAATATCAGGCTTTTTCAGTGACGGCGTCCCCTACCACCGGTGCCCGAGCGCCGCCGAGGACAACGCGTGAAAGGGTCTCTACCAACCACGATCCACCCCGATCCCCCCCAGGCCAACCTGACTGAGCAGGTCCTGGCCGCGGCCGGGGCCATCATCCTGGGCAAGGAACACGCCTTGCGGTTAGCCCTGGCCTGCCTGCTGGCCCGCGGCCACCTGCTGATCGAGGACCTGCCGGGGGTGGGCAAGACGACCCTGGCCCACCTGTTGGCACGGCTCTTGGGGCTCCAGTATTCGCGCATCCAGTTCACCAGCGATCTGCTCCCGGCGGACGTGATTGGGGTCTCGGTCTATGAGCGGGACAACGAGCGCTTCCGCTTCCACCCCGGCCCAGTGTTTTCGCAGCTGGTGCTGGCGGACGAAATCAACCGGGCCACGCCCAAGGCCCAGAGCGCCCTGCTGGAGGCCATGGAAGAGCGCCAGGTCACCGTCGACGGGGAGACCAGACCCCTGCCGGACCCCTTCTTCGTGATCGCGACCCAGAACCCCTCCTACCAGATCGGCACCTATCCGCTGCCGGAGTCCCAGCTCGATCGGTTCCTCATGCGCATCCGCCTGGGCTATCCGCCCGCCGCCCAGGAGAAGGTGCTGCTGGCCGGAGAGGATCGACGGGCCATGGTCGAGCGACAACCAGCCATCCTGACGGCGGCCGACCTCGCCCGGCTGCAAGGGCTGGTCTCCCAGGTCACGGCCACCGCACCGATCATCGACTACTGCCTCGCCATCCTCCAGTTTACCCGCCGCAGCGAGCGCTTCGTCCACGGGCTCTCGCCCCGGGCGGGTGTGGGCCTGCTGCGGGCGTCCAAGGCCTGGGCGCTGCTGGCGGGACGTACCTATGTGATCCCGGAGGATGTCCAGGCGGTCGTGCCGGCCTGCTGCATCCATCGGCTGGTGGGCGGGGATGCCGCCGGACGCCTGGATCACGACGAGGTGGCGGCGCTCATCCTGGCCGCGGTGCCGGTACCGTGAGTGCCACCGGGGCCGGTGGCGGTGGGTTCCGGGCCAACCTGCAACGCCGGCTACAGGACCTGCTGCGCAAGGCGCCGCTGGACGCCGACGGCATCGCGCGGATCGCCGCGGCCCAGATCTATATCATGCCGACCCCGACCGGGTTGTTGTACGCCATCGCCGCCTTCACGATGCTCATGGGCTCACTGAACTATCAGAACAACCTAGGGCTCATGTTCACATTCTTCCTGGTCGCCGTCGGGCTGGTGGCCATGCATCACTGCTGGTTCAACCTGCTCGGCCTCGCGGTGCAGGTCCGGCCCGGTCCGGCCGTGTTTGCCGGCACCCCCGCCCAGTTCGAGGTCACCCTGCACAACACGCGCGCAGCCGCGCGGTTCGACTTGCGCCTGGCGGGCGGTATCGACCCCGGCACGCCGGTTTGCTTGAACGCCCGCGACCAACAGATGGTGCTGCTGGGCCTGCCGACCCGGCGCCGCGGCCTGCTGGCGCTGCCGGCGGTGGAACTGGAGACCCGCCACCCGATGCATCTCTTTCGCGCTTGGTCTTATGCGCAGAGTGGGGCGCAGACCCTGGTCTATCCGCGGCCGGCGGCGACGGCACCGGCGCCGGTGCAGGACCAGGGCCAGGCGCGACGCCCGGCCCAGCGCGGCGGCGAGGGCCGCGACGACTACCTGGGGCCGCGTGAGTATCGGTACGGGGACTCCCCCCGCCACCTAGATTGGAAGGCTCTGGCACGCGAGCGCGGCCTGATCGTCAAACAGTTCGGCGGCGAGGAGGGGCTCGACGTCTGGATCGACTGGGCGCAGCTCAGCACCCCGGACCCAGAGCTCAGGATCAGCCTGCTGACCCGCCAGCTACTGGATACCGCGCGCTCCCAGGTGCGGTTCGGGCTGCGGCTGCCCGGGCGCGAGCTCCCCCTGGACCGGGGCCAGATCCACCTGCAGCAGTGCCTGGCGGCACTGGCCCTCTTCAATCCCGGCGGGGATGGCATTGGCAATCATGGCCAAGCCTGACCTCATCGACGCGCCGTCCCGACGCGACCAGACGCTCGCGATCACCCTGACGGTTGCGGCCGCCTATCTGCCGCTCGGGCGCTTCATGGCCTGGGAGGTTTCTGCCTTCCTCGCGCTGGTGCTGGTGTTGCGGTTCGCCGCCGCGCGCTGGCCGGCGGCCACGCCGGGACGCTGGACCCTGTTGATCCTGACCCTGGTCGGGGGGCTTAACTGTCTGGTCGCCAATCAAAGCCTGGTCGGCAAGGTGGGGGGCACGGCGCTGCTGGTCACCATGCTGGCGCTCAAGCTTCTGGAGCTGCGCACACGCCGCGACCATCGGGTGGTCGCCATCGTGCTCGGCCTGCTGATCACGGTGCAGTTCCTGTTCGATCGCGGACTCGGACTGACCCTGTACCTCGGCGCCGTGGCGGTCATGACTGTGGCGCTCCTGGTGGATCTCAACGGCGGACTGGGGGCCGCACCCTGGCGCCGCACCGCCGCCGTCACGGCGCGCCTGACGCTCCAGGCGGCGCCCCTGACCGTGGTGCTGTTTCTGCTCTTCCCGCGGCTCGACGCCCCCCTGTGGAACCTGGGCCTGGAGCGGGACACCGGCACCATCGGCATGACCGACCACCTGGAGCCCGGCTCAGTCGGCGAACTGGTGATCAATGGCGAACTCGCCTTCCGCGCCCGCTTCGCCACACCCGCACCGAAGCGGCAGCAGCTCTACTGGCGCGGCCTGGTGCTCTGGGAGGTGGACGATCGCCGCTGGTCCCAGGGAGCGGACCTGCCGCCGGGGAAGGCCGATCGCCTGGCTCAGATGGCGGACCTCATCGACTACGAGGTTGTACTGGAGCCGTCGCGGCAGCGTTGGCTGTTCACCCTGGACCTGCCGGCGCAAGCCCCGGACGAATACCCGGCGGACACCCGACTCGGGGCCGGGTTTGCGTTGACCGCGACCGCACCCATCAGCAGCGCCAAGCGTTACCACGCCCGATCGGCCCTGAGCTACCAGACCAAAGCGCCGAGCGAGGCCGAGCGCCGCTACGCCCTACAGGTACCGCGCAACGTCACCGCGCGGATGCGTTCACTGGTCGCCGGCTGGTCGCGCGACGGCGCGACCGACTGGGACCTGGTCCAGGCGGGCCTCAACTTCTTCAATCACGAGGAATTCCACTACACCCTGCTGCCGCCGCGACTCGGGGCCAACCCCTGGGATGAGTTTCTGTTCGAGACCCGCAGCGGCTTCTGCGAGCACTACGCCGGCAGCTTCGCGATCCTGATGCGCCTGGCCGGGGTGCCGGCCCGGGTCGTACTCGGCTATCTCGGCGGGGAACCCAATCGGATCGGCGGCTACCACATGGTCTGGCAGTCCGATGCCCACGCCTGGGTGGAAGTCGCCATCGCCGGGCGCGGTTGGGTGCGGGTCGACCCGACCAGCGCCGTCGCGTCCTTTCGGGTCGATAACCAGGGCGCCTCCCGGCTGCTGGGTGCCGGCGCCCCGCTACGGTTCCAGATCGACGCGGCCGGGCCGCTGGGCCGGGCCATCCGGCAGCTGCGCTACCTGGCCGACAGCGTGGATGCCGCCTGGCAGGGCTGGGTCCTGGACTTCTCCAGCGAGGAGCAGAAGCGCCTGGTCGACGGCCTGGGGCTGCGCGAGTATGGCGAGCTCGCCCTGGCGGGGATCATGATGACCTCGGTGGCACTGGTGATGGGCCTGATACTGCTCGCGCTGATGCGGCAGGCGCAGCCGCAGGACCCGGTCACGCGCAGTTATTCCCTGCTGTGCCGGCGACTGGCGCGCGTCGGGTTGACCAGGGCATCCGGGGAAGGCCCCGCCGACTTCGCCCGTCGGGTCGGCGCGGCGCGGCCCGACCTGGCCGTGGCGGTGGGGCAGATCGTCGGCCTGTATGTGCGCTGCCACTTCACGGCACACCACACGACGGCCGACGGGGAGCGGCTGGCGCTGCGGGTGCGCGCCTTCCGGCCCAGGGCGGCGCGGCACCCGCCGGGACCACGGGACCAGCGTGGGTAACGCCGTCTGCGGCGCGCGAACCGCCCACTCGACGATCCAAATTGGCCAGCCCAGGACGGGGCCTTAACCCTAAAAAGAGCAGTTAAGCCGCAAATGAACGACCAAGAACCGCTTGCAGATCGTCGAGGCTCGCGGGCTTGATGAGGTGGTGGTCGAAGCCGGCCAACTGGACGCGTCGGCGGTCTTGCTCAGCGCCCCAGCCAGTCACGGCCACGAGCACGAGGCTGCCAGTCGGGTCGTGCGCGCGCATGCGCCGCGCCACCTCGTAACCGTCCATGTCCGGCAAACCAAGGTCGAGAAAGACCACATCGGGCCGCTCGCTGCTGAACGCCTCCAGGGCCTGCGCACCGTTATAGACGATACGCACCTGCGCACCCAGCAGGCGCAGCAAGATCCCCAAACTGTCCGCAATATCGGGATGGTCGTCCACCACCAGGATCTGTCGCGACAGCGGAACCATGACCGCTGGCTCGGCAGCGACGAGCAACGGCGTGGGCGCCACCTCCAGCAACGGCAGACGAATGACGAACTCGCTACCCTGTCCGGGGCCGTCGCTGCGGGCCTCGACCTGGCCGCCATGCAACTGCACGAGGCTGCGTACCAGTGCGAGCCCGATCCCTAGACCACCACGGCGGGTCGGATGGGCTTGTGCGAACAGCTCGAAGATCGCATTGCGCTGATCGGCCGGGATCCCCTCGCCATCGTCGCGCACCGAGAGCTTGGCCTCACCACCATCACGCCCGAGGGTGAGCCAGATGTGTCCGCCCACGTTGGTAAATTTGATGGCGTTGTTGAGCAGGTTCCCGACGCTCTGCGCCAGGCGAACCGGGTCGCCCCCCACCGTCAGCGGCTCGTTGGGCAGGCGCGCAACCAGCTGGCGTTGGGTGTCGAGCGTGCTCGCGCTCACGACCTCCATGGCGGCGCGGACGGTCTCGCACAGATCAACGGGCTCCCGGCGCAGCTCGATCTTGCCGCGGGTGATGCGCGAGACGTCCAACAGGTCGTCGACCAACCGGACCAGATGCGCGAGCTGACGCTCCATCATGGCCTGAGCACGCCCGGCGATCTCCGGACCCTGGCCCCGCAGACGCAGCAGATCGAGTCCGGTCCTCAGTGGTGCCAGCGGATTGCGCAGCTCATGTGCGAGGGTGGCGAGGAACTCGTCCTTGCGCCGGTCCACCTCCCGCAGCGCCTCCTCGGCAAACAGACGCTCCAACTCGCCGGCCGCGCGGATCGCCACCTGTTTCAGGATCGTTTCAGCGAGCGAGCGCTGATCCAACGGCGCGCGCCAGATGAGTGCGATCAGGCCAATCGGCGCTCCGGCGTGGTCCCGGAGCGTCGCCCCCAGATAGCTCTCCGCGCCCAGGTCCTGGAGCGCCTGGTCACGCGGGAAACGCTGCCGGACCTGGGCCGGGAAGCAACAGACCGCCTGGCTCACGGCCTCGCCGCAGGGTGTATCCCTCAAGGCATACGTCATGTTGTCCTCGAAGTGCCCATCGCACCAGATGGCCAGGGTGCGGGCGTTCAAGCCATCCCCTTCGAGCCGATCGATGCAGACGTAGAACACGCCCAGGCGCTCGGCCAGGTGGCGCGCCAAGGCATGAAAAAAAGACGCATCCGTCGCCGTGCTGCTGGTCTGCGCCAAGAAGGCTTGCACGTCCTCGATCTGCTTGCGCTCAGTGATATCCTGTACCGTCCCTGCCATGTGGATGGGACGCCCTTCGGCATCGCGTTTCAACTCACCACGACCGCAGAGATAGCGCAGGCGCCCGTCGGGCAGGACCCGGCGAAACACCAGATCATCCGGACGCTCCCCTGCCATACAGGTGGCAATCCAGGCGCGCATCGCCAGTCGATCGTCCGGGTGGATCAGCTGCTCGAACGTTTCGCCATTCGGGATGAAGGTGTCCGGGTCGACGCCCCAGAGGCGATAGGTCTCCTCCGACCAGGTAATCTGACCGACGCGGTCGTAAATCCAACTGCCGATGTGGGCGATGCGCTGGGATTCGGACAGCAGCCGATCCTTCTCACGCAACGCATCCTCGGTCCGTTTGTGCTCAGTGATATCATCAATGACGACGACCGCAGCAATCGTGTGACCGTGGGCGTCCAGGACCGGCGCGGCGTTACTGCGCATGATCCGGCACGCACCATCGCCGCGCAGGAAGGCGACCTCCTCCCCACGAATCACTTCCCCTTGAAGTGCCCGCACCAATTGCCAATCCTCGGGGACGTAGCGTCGCCCGTCGGGATGAAACCCGATGTATTGGCCATACTCGGACGGACTGGCCGCCGCCATCGTGTCCATCCGCCAGATCTCGCGCGTGCGCTCGTTGATGCGCAGTAACCGCCCCGATGGGGCCTCGGCAATCCCGATGCCGACGGGCAGGTGCTCGATCACGGCGTCCAGCAAGGCTTGCTGGGACTGGACATCTGCCAGCAGTTGCGCGCGCTCACGCAGCACCGCCGCGGCCCGGTTGGCTAGCAACACCTGCACGATGGCCGGCACCAGCCCCTCAATCGCCCCCAGCTCCGCCGGCCCGTAGCCACCTTCGCGGTTGCCGAGGCCAACCAACCCGATCGGTTGACCCGCGTGGATGAGGGGCATCCCCAAGAAGGCGCCCAGTGGGGGATGATCGCATCGGGCGCCGGTGCGCACTGGCGTGGGTAGGTCATCGGCGATCAATCCCTGGCCAGCGGACAGCACCCGGGCGCAGAACCCGCAGAGATCGAAGCCGACGGACAGCGGCTGGTCGGGGCCAGCTCGCGCAGGCATCTGCGGGCACTCCAAGCCCCCATCGCTGACGGCGATGTCTTCCAGTACACCCGTGTCGGGGTTGACCATCCCGATGAAGCCGAGCGGGCTATGTGTCACCTCCTGTACCACGCTCAGGCAGGCGTGGCCCAGCGCCGCCTTGCTCGGGCCGGCGACCGCCTCGCGCAGTATCCTCGCCATACCCGTGAGAATGGCGTGCCCCTGCGCTCGCAGATCGGCGTCTTGATCCATCGCGGGCCTCAAACGCTGTCGATGTTCAATCGCGTGCGGATACTATCACCCCACACTGAGTATTTCCCCGGATAGTCAGATTTCACGCCATGGCGACACACTATACCGCAGTGGCCAGGCTCACCACTACCCAGGACACCGGCGCCCCCCACCCACCGGTCCTGGGTTTTTTTACTGCGTTCTGCGGTGAAGGCCGCGGAGCCTCCAGCTGCGCCCAGATGGCGCCTGGCCAACCTAGCGAAGGTACCGCATCATGCTCACGAATCCCTCTCCCTGGTCCCGGTCTTGGGTACGCGACCTGATCATCCCGGCCGTTGCGCTGGCCGTGCTGCTGGTATGGCAATGACCAACGCAACCTTTACCGTGAAAGTCGCGCCGGGAGCGCGCTCCACTTCTCCCTCCCCTATTGGGGGAAGGCCGGGGAGGGGAACGGCCCAGGCGCCCGCCACTTTCATCTTCCGGGGTGGCGCGGGCGCCATGGCCGTTACCCTGATCAAGCGCATGGTGCCGGGCACCGGACCGGGGGGTGCGCAGTGAGCGCCTGGACGCTGGTGGGGATCGCATTCAGCTTGGCGGTATTCGCCGTACTGCTGGGCATCGTGTACGTGCTATGGGTCGATCGGCTGGATGCGCAGGAGGACGAACGTGCCAGACACTGAGCGACACAGTAACCAGCATGCGAGTCGTACAGCGTCTCGACTGGTCAACCCGGTGTTACCCGCAGCCCTGAATGCGTTGCTGACCACATGCAGGGGCGCGTCGGCAGGATTGCTTACGATTCGGCTTAAGCGAGGGCGCCACTCGGCCCGCGGGTCGCCGATCGAAGGCCCCCGGAGACGGAAACCATCAGGCGAGCTAGGCGTGCGCCTGGTGCAACATACCGATCTCCAGCAGTTTTGGCATGAGAACCTCCTCTTCGCGATCAAGTCGCTGATCGATCACCTCAAAGACCTGATGGGTCTCAGCCAAGAAATTGTCGCTGAAATTGAAATCGGCGTTTTTCAGCCACTTCTTATAGTAGTTTTCGAACATGAGACGCAGCGCCCCCTCGCTGCTGATGAAGCCCCAGGCCATCGACTTAACTTTAGGGTCATCATGGATCAGCAGCTTGGGGTACAGGCCGCAATCCGCCTCCGCCAGGTGACTCTGCACCCGCTCGTCCAGATCGCACAACAGCTGGTAGGCCGTGCGGGCATGGGGGCGAATGCGCAGTTTATCCGGGGTGAGGAGCGGGCGCAGGTCGTGGATCATCTGGCGTAGATCCGAGTGGGTGCTGCAATAGCCGTCTAGTGTTTGCATGGATGTCCTCCGCTTTTGTCTTTTCCTGACATTCTTGCCATATCGCTGAATTTGTATATCCGGATAACTACTCAGCGACCGGTCGGTGGGACTGAGTATTCTTACGGATAGCGTGCCACCGGCAGTGTGGAAAATACTGCAATTGGCAGCACGCCCCAAAGGCCTCGCCGATCTGCCGACACCGACGGCGCCTCGACCCGGCGATGGCGGCGGCGGACCGCTCGACTCCTGACTCCGTGCGGGACTTGCGCGGCCTGCCGCGACCCCAGTTAAACAGCAGCCCAGACCGCAGCGACGCTTGAGTGGGGATGCTGTTGGTCATACACACGTTCCCTGGAATCGTTACCAAACCCGCTGGAGGTTAGTTTATGGCCATGTTACAAAACCCCACGAATCCACTCAACAATAAGTTGCTCTCCGCATTGCCCGCGGCCATGTATGAGCGACTGCTGCCCCACTTACAACTCATTGCAATGTCGCGTGGCCAGACCCTATACGAGGCTGGTGAGCGATTGGAGCATGTCTATTTCCCCATCAACGCCATAGTCTCCCTGTTGAACGTTCTGGAGAACGGTACGTCTGGGGAGATCGCCGTCATCGGCAATGAGGGCATCGTCGGTATTGCCCTCTTCCTGGGCGACCCGACCATGCCAACACGGGCCGTGGTACAGAGTGCGGGTTACGGCTATCGGCTCACCGGGCACCTGTTCAAGGAGGAATGCGCCCACTCCATGCCGTTGCAGCAGCTGTTGCTGCGCTACACCGCGGCCCTGCTCACCCAAATGGGGCAGACCGCGGCCTGCAATCGGCACCACTCGGTCGACCAGCAACTCTGCCGGCGGCTGCTGCTCAGTCTCGACCGGTTGCCCTCGAACGAACTGGATATGACCCAGCAACTGATTGCCAAAAGCCTGGGCGTCAGGCGCGAGGGGGTGAGCGAGGCCGCCGGGAAATTGCAGCATGCCGGTTTGATTCGCTACCGTCGGGGCCACATCACCGTGCTGGATCGCCGGGGCCTGGAGGCGCGTGCGTGCGAGTGCTACCAGGTGGTTAGAAAAGAGTGTTGCCGTCTGCTGCCCGCGGCCCTAGCGCACTAGCCGGACGCGGTCGAACCAAAATCACGACAAAAGCGCCGCGGCCTCAAGTCAGCGGCGAGCCAGCGGAGAATGACATCCCATGCCGATAACTTCCGTGTACACTCCAGAGGACGACCTGCTTGATTTGGCCTTCGAGGGCTCCTTGGACCTGGCGATGGCTAACGAGGTGTTCGGGATAGTCCCGCAGCTGCACGCTGGGCTGCGAACCTGCATCATGGACCTGACCCGTGTCGAGCGGGTGTTCGATTCCGGGATCGCGCTGCTACTTAAGCTCACCGCGGACCTGCGGCGCTCGGGTGCGACCGTGGTCGTGCTGGCCGACGATCGGGATATCCGGGGGCGGTTCGCACTGATCCAGGGCGACGCCAACTATGCGTCACGCCAGCACCTCGCAGCGGCCATGGAAACGTCCAGGGGGCCGGCCGTCTGGTCTTAAGACAGCACGACGCTGGCCATGTTGCAGAGCGTGGCCAGGCTGTCTGCCTGCATGGTCGTCATGACCCGCGCGCGATGATTTTCCACCGTGCGCGAGCTGATTTCGAGTAACCGCGCAATCTCCTTGTTGGAGAGCCCCTTGGTCACCAGTTCCATGACTTCGCGTTCGCGCACCGTCAGCCGCTGGTAGCGCTCACGGATCTCGGTGCGTCCCGCACGCTGGGAACGGCGCCGCTCATCCTCCCGGAGCGCCTCCCGAATACGAACGATCAGGACGTCCCAGGCGACGGGCTTCTCCACGAAGTCCACCGCCCCGGCCTTGATCGCCTGCACGGTGGTGGGGATGTCGCCGTAGCCGGTGATGAAGATGATCGGTAGCTCAGAGCCGCGCGCCTTCAGCACCTCTTGCAGGTCCAGACCGCTCATGCCTTGCATGCGCACATCCAGGACCAGGCAGCCTGGGCGTTCGCCGTGAGCCGACAGGAAGGACTCAGCTGAAGGGAAGGACTCGACGCGCAATCCCGCCTGGCGCAGTGACCAGTCGATGGCCTCGCACACGCCCTCATCATCATCCACGACAAACACGGTCGGCTGATCGCTCATCGATACCTCCGTTGCTGTTGCCTCGGGTCCCGCAGGGGAGTCATTGATCGGCCTCAGTGTGGGCAGACCGCGGTAACCGCAAGTGCAGGGTCGCCCCGTCGGTTACCCGAGGATCCACCCACAGGTGTCCACCCAGTGGCTCGATCAGCGCCCGGCTGATGGCGAGTCCGAGCCCACAGCCCGCGGATTTGTCGCTCTCGAAGGCCTTGAAGATACGCTCGGCGTCTTCGGGTCTGATCCCCGGGCCGCTGTCCTGCACGGTGACCTGCACCCCCATGGGTTCGGGATGGACGCTCAGGCGCACCCGGCGTTGCGCAGTGCCGGCCTGCTCGATCGCCTCGATGCTGTTGAACAGCAGGTGGAGCACTATCTGGCCGATGACGGTCTTGCTGACCTGAAGCCTCACCGGCTCCGCCGGAAAATCCACGAAAAGCTGTACCTGCTTGTGGGCGGCGAGGGGGCGTATCAGAGCAACCGCCTCGGCGAGGGTCTGGCACAGGTCGGTGGAGCTCGGTTCTGCCCCGTCGGAACGCACGAGCTCGCGCAACCGCGCGAGGATCTCAGCAGCGCGCTTTACCTGGCCCTGGATCCGATCCATGACATCCGCCAACGCGTCCGGCGCCAACGTCCCCGACTGGAGCAACGCGCTGGCGACGTTACTGTACATGGCAATCGCGGCCAACGGTTGACTGAGTTCATGGGGTAGGACGGCGATGAGCGCCCCGGCCGTATGCCGCCCGGCGCACTGGGCGAGCCGTGTCGCGGGGAGGGCACGCAGTTGCTGTCCGCACGGCGCCGACGGCTGCGCACCCGGCGGTTCCAGCGTGTCTTGCGCGGGTCCAGCGGACCGGCGCGGCGGGTGATCCATACTCGCCCGCGCCTCGGCGATGAGCTGGCGCAGCTGCGTGCGGAGTGTTTCCGGTGCGTCGCAGCAGCCCAGCAAGGACTCAAGGCGAGTGATGACGTCGGCAGCGGCGAGCGGTGTGAGCGTTGGCGGGATACCGGATGCTGTCATCGTTCGCAATCTCCAGTGGTTCCTGAGCGAGGCCCGGGGGCACCAGCGCCGGCCTCTGCCATGCAACCGCGGTGTCTGGCGTGCTTGGGCATTGCCGGCCTTCAGCTCGCTGGTCAAGGACAGGAGCCGGTCGCCGATACCGGACATGCTCATGACGTCCCCGAGGAAGTCCCCCAGCTCGCGTTGGGCATTGCCGACGCTGGCCCGGGGAAAGCCCCCGGCTCGCCCATTTCACGGAGCGCTCAGGGGGGGCGGCGGCGAGGGGGTAAGCGGGGGCTTGAGGCGCAGGGTCTGGAGTGATTCGGTGCCGATCCTGCCCTTCGCGTCGCCATTCATGACTCAGAATTTGCAGCCGGCGCCGGCCTCGGCACTCTTGGCGACGGTCACCTCCAGCTCGATCTCGATCTCGACGGACTCGACGCGAAAGCGCAGATCCTTACGCTCGCCCTCGCGCCGCGCCTCTTCCAACTCGCGGCGCCGCTCGATCAACATGTCTGCCAAGGGTCTCTTGGCCGTGTCCATCGTGCGTGACCGAAGGTGATTCACCTGGCTGGATTCTACATCGCGCCCGGCGAATCTGCACAAGCCGTGATCGGTCCGCGCCGCGGTCCCTACGGGGAAGG
>CAILVI010000137.1 GCA_903837595.1 uncultured Thiodictyon sp. | reverse complement strand
GTCGCGGCGCACGCCCAGCGACGTTAAGCGATACACTCCCCCCTGTCCACTCGCCACCAGCCACTGGCCACCAGAAAAATGCCCCGCATCGACTTCTACACCCTGGAGCCTGACAGCCCCGGTGACCGTTACCTGCTTACCTGCCGACTCGTGGAGCGCACCCGCGCGCAGTCGCTGCGCGTGCTCGTCCACTGCCCGGACGCGGCGGCGGCGCGCCACCTCGATCGGCTCCTCTGGACCTACCGCCAGGAGAGCTTCATCCCCCACGGCCTGGTGGGCCAGAGCGACCCGGTACTCACCCCAGTGCTGATCGGACTGGATTGCACCGCGACCGACGAGAACCAGGTCCTGATCAACCTGGCCCTGGAGACCCCGCCCTTCTACAGCCGCTTCGCGCGCGTCTGCGAGCCAGTGGATCAGGACCCCGCGGTGCGCGCCGCCGCCCGGGAGCGCTTCCGCGGCTACCGCGCGGCGGGCTTTCCTCCGGAACACCACCCGGTCCGACTCACGCCGGGCAACGTGGACACCTGGTAGCGGCCGCCGAGCGGCCTCGACTTCTTTCAGCTCCGGCGGGCGCCGTTTCAGGTGACACTCAATCCGGATGACATCAACCACCCTGACTGCAACTAGTCCCTCATGAGCACACCCATCACGAACGCACCCTACGCACAATACGCCCTGCGCAAACGGATCATGGTCACCGGCGGCGCGGGCTTCCTCGGTTCCCACCTGTGCGACCGCTTGGTCGCCGACGGGCATGACGTCCTGTGCGTGGATAATTTTTTCACCGGCACCAAGGACAATATCGCCCATCTGATCGGCAATCCGCATTTCGAGCTCATGCGGCACGACGTCACCTTTCCGCTCTATATCGAAGTGGACGAGATCTACAACCTGGCCTGCCCCGCCTCGCCGATCCACTATCAGCGCGATCCGGTGCAGACCACCAAGACCTCGGTGCACGGCGCCATCAATGTGCTGGGGCTCGCCAAACGCATCAAGGCCAAGGTGTTGCAGGCATCCACCAGCGAGGTCTACGGCGACCCGGCAGTGCATCCACAGACCGAAGACTACTGGGGCCATGTGAACCCGATTGGGCGCCGCTCCTGTTATGACGAAGGCAAACGCTGCGCCGAGACCCTGTTCTTCGATTACCGTCGGCAGCACCATTTGCGCATCAAGGTGGCCCGCATCTTCAACACCTATGGCCCACGCATGCACCTGAACGATGGGCGGGTGGTGTCAAACTTCATTGTCCAGGCGCTCAAGGGCGAGTCCATCACCATTTACGGCGATGGCGCACAAACCCGTTCGTTCTGCTTTGTCGATGATCTGATCGAGGCCTTCGTGCGACTGATGGATACACCGGACGATTTCACCGGCCCGGTGAACCTCGGCAATCCCCATGAGTTTACCATCAAGCAACTCGCCGAGAAGGTCATCGCAATGACCGGCTCAAGGTCACGCCTCACCTATGAGCCACTGCCCAGCGATGATCCGGCCCAACGCCGGCCGGATATCAGCCTGGCACAGGCGCAACTCGACTGGGAGCCCGGCGTCGCACTGGAAATGGGACTCGCGAAAACAATCCCCTATTTCGAGGCGCTGCTGCGCGCTCAGGGCACGCAGACCGGCGGTTGACGCCGGGCGGCCGTCTGCAAGCGAGCGTTTAGGTGATTTCCGAAACTAAGCGGACCGCCAAGTGTAGGTGCGACTTAAGTCGCACCTACATCCGATCCGACGGTGGTTGGTATCAAGTTTTCCGGAAATCGCCTTAGCGGATTGCCAGCGCGGCGCCAGACACCGACAATGGCCTATGCGCGGCAACGCGCGCCCACCGCTTCAACCACTGCACACGCGGAGATCATGCCATGGCGCACGAGGGGTATCATGAACCGATCGAGGAACTGTCCGACGAGACGAAGGACATGCACCGGGCCATCCTGTCACTGATGGAGGAACTAGAGGCCGTGGACTGGTACAACCAGCGGGTCGACGCCTGCAAGGATCCGGATTTGCGGGACATCCTGGCCCACAACCGCGATGAGGAGAAGGAGCACGGGGCCATGGTGCTGGAATGGATCCGCCGTCAGGACCCGGCCTTCGACAAGGAACTGCGGGACTATCTGTTTACGGACAAGGCCATCGCCCATCACCCCTGAGTCACTCCCCCGCACCCTGCCCGCCCTGCGCCATGACCACCGCGGTCGGCGCCGGGTGGACTACCGCGCGGTGTTCGCGCTCGCCGCCCCGCTGTTCCTGAACAGCGGGATCCAGGCGGTGCTCAATCTCACCGACACCTGGTTCCTGGGCCGGATCTCGGCGGAGGCCACCGCCGCCGTGGGGGCGGTCTTCTGGTTCGCCATCGTCTTCGTGCTACTGTTTGGCGGGGCGGCGATCGCGGTCCAGACCCTGGTCGCCCAAGCCTACGGCGCCGGGGAGCGCGCGCGGGCGGCCCAGACGACCTGGAGCGGGCTCTGGGTGGTGCTGCTGATGAGCCCACTCTTCGTCCTGGCGGGGCTCGCGGGCGGCTGGCTGCTGGCCCCCGCGCACCTCCCGCCGGGACTCCAGGCGATGGCCCTGGACTTCTGGTTCCCGCGCGTGGCCGGTTCGGTCTTTGGCGTCGCGCTCTGGTGCCTCACCAGCTTCTTCAACGGGATCGGCCGGACCTGGATCACCCTGGGGCTCATGGCCGCCGTAGGCCTGGCGAACGTGGTCTTGAATCAGGTCCTGGTCTTTGCCTTTGGGTTCGGGGTGGCCGGGGTCGCGTGGGCCACCACCGCCGCCCAAGCGGTCGGCCTGCTCTGGGGACTGCGGATCTTCCTCAACCCCCAGACCCGCCGCGACTTCGCGAGCCATCTCCACTGGCAACCCCGGGCCATCCCCATGCGCCGCGCCCTGGCCTTGGGCCTGCCGATGGGCCTGTTGCCGGCCGCGGACCTGATCGGGACCGGCCTGTTCCAGCTCATGCAGGTGGATCTCGGCACGGTCGCGGGGGCGGCCACCCAGGTCACGATGATGATGACCTCCATCGCCTACCTGCCGGCGATCGGCATCGCCAGCGCCGGCACCACCCTGGTAGGTCAGGCGATCGGCGCGGGCGACCGCGACTGGGCGCGCCGGGTGGGCAACGCGTCCATCAAGCTCACCGTCGGCTACATGGGCCTGGTGAGCCTGCTGCTCGCCTTGGCCGGCCCCTGGTCCATGCCGCTCTTCATCAACCCGGCGGACCCCGACGCGCACGCGGTGGCGCAGACCGCCGCGCTGCTGATCTGGCTCGGCGCCGCCTACCAGATCTTCGACGGGCTCAATCTGGGCTGCGGCTTTGCGTTGCGCGGGGCTGGCGATGTGCGGGTGCCGGCAGTGATGACGCTCGCGCTGTCCTGGCTCGGTTTCCTGCCGCTAGTGCACATGCTGACCTTCGCCCCCGGCGCGGGCTGGGTGGACTGGCTGCCGCAGTTCGGGCTCGGCGTTGCCGGGGGCTGGACCGCCCTGCTCGTCTATGTGGCCGTGCTCGGGACCATGATGGCCCTGCGCTGGCGCTCGGGGGCCTGGCGACGGATTGAGATCCACTGAGCGCGCGTCGACCACGTAGGTGGGACTTAAGTCGCATCGACAGCCGATCCGGCGGTGAATGGCCGGGCGGTACTCGGAGCGGCCAGGCTCGGATCGAGTGTATGTTCGGTGCGGCAGCGCTGCACACGATGATCACGCACACCCAGGGCCACGAGGCGCTCGCGAAGTCGCTCCAGTTCCGCGGGACTATCCCGACCGGGCATCGGGGTGGTGCGCACCTGCAACGCCACCCCGGCCTCCAGCAGCAGGGCCAGACTCGCCCAGGCGCGCTCACCTGAGCCGGGGACGCCGGTAATCGCCGGATAGTCCGCCGGCAGGGCCTTGATGTCGAGCCCCACCCAGTCGAGCAGGGGCAACAGTGGCTTGAGCCGCGCCGGGAACGCGCCGGAGGTGTGGAGCCCGACCTTGAAGCCCAGGGCGCGGGCCTCAGTCATGGCCGCACCCAGGGCAGGCTGGAGGGTCGGCTCACCGCCGCTGAAGACCACCGCGTCCAAGAGTCCGCGGCGGCTGTGCAGGAAGGCGCGCACCTCGGCCCAGGGGATCTGCCCAGGCGCACGCGGGGGCAGCAGGTGGCCGTTGTGGCAGTAGCGGCAGCGCCAAGGGCAACCCTGGCAGAAGACCACCGCGGCGAGTTCGCCGGGGTAGTCGACGGTGGTCAACGGGGTGAGACCACCGACACGCAGCTCCGGCGGGACGGCTGGCGCCGGCACCGCGGTCATCACATCCGGCGACTGTGCAATTCCCATGGGCTTTCCTTCAACGGTCGGTCAATCGCGGCGGGACGCCGCTCCCACGGGATCGCGGCGGTGGTAATCAGGCGGCGACCTGGTGCAGGACGCGCAGGGGCGTACCGCGCGGGGTCTCGGTGAAGTAGCAGCGCTCGCCATGCTCGGCGCGCTTGCCGACGTTGAAGGCGGCGACCGGGCGGTGGTAACCCATGACCCGGGTCCAGACCTCGCACCTTGTGCGTTCTTCCGGGTTCAGGGTCACGGTGTTCTGCTCATTCATGGTCGCTCTCTCTTCTGTACTGGTATTGATGATGTTCATTGGCGGCTAGGCCTTGGCTAGGCGTTTGCGTGCGATCACTTCCTCATCGCACATCGGGCAGAACTCGTGTTCACCGGCCAGATACCCGTGTTTGGGACAGATGGAGAACACGGGCGTGACGGTGATATAGGGCAGGCGGAAGTTGGTCAGCGCGCGGCGCACCAGCCGTTTGCACGCCTCGACACTGGAGACCTGCTCGCTCATATACAGGTGCAGCACGGTCCCGCCGGTATAACGGGACTGCAGCGGCTCCTGCATCGCCAGGGCCTGGAAGGGGTCGTCCGTGAAACCCACCGGCAACTGGGTGCTGTTGGTGTAATAGGGCGCGTCCGGGGTCCCGGCCTGGAGGATGCCGGGGCAGCGCTTCTGGTCTTCGCGGGCAAAGCGATAGGTGGTCCCCTCCGCCGGGGTCGCCTCCAGATTGTACATGTGCCCGGTGGACTCCTGGAACTCCACCATCCGCGCGCGCACCCGATCGAGCAGCCGGATGGCAAGCGCTTGCCCGGTCTCGGACGTGATGTCGTCCTGATCGCGGGTGAAGTTGCGGATCATCTCATTGATACCGTTCACCCCGATGGTGGAGAAGTGGTTACGCAGGGTCCCCAGATACCGCTTGGTATAGGGGAAGAGCCCTGCGTCCAAATGCCGCTGCACCACCTTACGCTTGATCTCCAGGCTGTTGAGAGCGTGCTCGAGCAGGCGATCCAGGCGCGCCATCAGGGCCGGCTCGTGGCCCGGGTATTCATAACCCAGGCGGGCACAATGGATGGTGACCACCCCGACCGAGCCGGTCTGCTCGGCCGAGCCGAAGAGCCCGTTGCCGCGCTTGAGCAATTCCCGCAGGTCGAGCTGCAGGCGGCAGCACATGGAGCGGACCATATTCGGCGTCAGCTCGGAGTTGATGAAATTCTGGAAATACGGCAGGCCGTATTTGGCGGTCATGGCAAAGAGCCGGTCCGCGTTCTCACTCTCCCAGGGGAAGTCCGGGGTGATGTTATAGGTCGGGATCGGGAAGGTGAAGATCCGGCCCTTGGCATCGCCCTCGGTCATCACCTCGATATAGGCGCGGTTGATCAGGTCCATTTCGGCCTGGAGGTCGCCATAGGTATAGGGCTGTTCCTCGCCCGCGATCACCGGTATCTGCTCGCGCAGGTCCTCCGGGCACACCCAGTCGAAGGTGAGATTGGTAAAGGGGGTTTGGGTCCCCCACCGCGACGGCACATTCAGGTTATAGATCAGTTCCTGGATGCATTGGCGGACCTGGACATAGTCGAGCCGGTCCGTCCGCACGAAGGGGGCCATATAGGTATCGAAACTGGAGAAGGCCTGGGCGCCCGCCCACTCGTTCTGCAGGGTCCCCAGAAAATTCACGATCTGGCCCACCGCGCTCGACATGTGGCGCGGCGGCCCCGCCTCGACCCGCCCGGGCACCCCGTTGAGCCCCTCGTGCAGCAGGGTGCGCAGCGACCAGCCGGCGCAGTAGCCGCAGAGCATATCCAGATCGTGGATGTGGACGGCGCCGTCGCGGTGGACCTCCCCGATCTCGGGCGGGTAGACGTGCGACAGCCAGTAGTTGGCGATCATCTTGCCGGAGGTGTTGAGGATCAGCCCACCGAGCGAGTAGCCCTGGTTGGCGTTGGCGGCGACGCGCCAGTCGGAGCGATCCAGGTATTCGTCGATGGAGGCGGCCACGTCCACCAGCGTGCGTGAATGGTCGCGCAGCCGGGTGTGCTGCTCGCGGTAGACGATGTAGGAGCGCGCGGTCTCGAAGTGGTTGGCCGCGATCAGCGTCTGCTCCACCACGTCCTGGATCGCCTCGATGTCGGGCAGGCGCCCCCCGCCGAAGCGGTGGGCCAGCACCTTGACCACCTGGGCCGTCAGCAGCCGCGCCTCCATGTCCCCATACTCGCCGCTCGCCTGGCCCGCGCGCAGGATGGCGAACTCGATCTTGGCGGCATCGAAGGCGACTTCCAGCCCGTCGCGCTTCAAGACGCGCAGGGGCAGGCTGGCGATATTATTCTGCGCGCTTGCCATGGCAGGGTCTCCCTCTGAAATACTAGATGTTGTGCTGCGGACTCTTCAGATCACAGTATATAGGGGGTAGGGGCTCAGGGCAAGACAACCGGGACACTCACCCTCGGGGGTCTGCAGGCGCTTGAAATCGGGTGCACGGAGGGACCCTCGCACGACTTTTCCGGCGAAAACCAGTCCGTGCGATGCTGCAGACGATCCCGGCACCGCTTGCCGCTCAATGTGCTCCAGTTTCATGAGGAAAGTCGCACATATAGGATGCTGCAGAGGATCCCGGTACCAGTGACCGCGGGACAGTTGCCGGCCGCTTCCCTCAAGAACAACGATCCGCCTTGTTTTATATTCCATCAGATAACTAAAATAACGCTCAACCCTATTTTAGTTTCCAGCGTGGAGCGGCAGGCATGAACAAGTTCCAGTCAGGCCGACTCGTGGACCAGAGGACCTACCGCAGCTTCTCGCCCACCCCGCTGGACCGCCCCTGGCAGATCGACGACATGGGGCTGATCCAGTTGCTCGGCGAGGCCGAGCGAGAACTGGGCCGGTTGGACATGTTCTCGGACTATGTGCCGAACGTGGACCTGTACATCCGGATGCACGTCATCAAGGAGGCGACCCAGTCGAGCCGGATCGAGGGGACCCGCACCAACATCGCGGAGGCCTTGCAGGAGCGCGAGGAGATCGCCCTGGACCGGCGCGACGACTGGGAGGAGGTCCAGAATTACGTGACCGCCATGAACGAGGCGGTCGCGCGGCTGCCCGAACTGCCGCTGTCCTCACGCCTGATCCGCGACACCCATCGCACCCTGCTGCAAGGCGTGCGCGGCCGGCACAAGCAGCCCGGCGAGTTTCGACTGAGCCAAAACTGGATCGGCGGGGCCACCATCGACGACGCAGTCTTCGTGCCGCCGCTCCACACGGAGATCCCGGACCTGATCGCCGACATCGAGCGCTTCGTACACAATGAGGCCTACCGGCTACCGGACCTGGTGAAGATCGCCCTGGTGCACTACCAGTTCGAGACCATCCATCCCTTCCTGGACGGCAACGGACGGGTAGGCCGCCTGCTCATCACCCTCTATCTGGTGAGCAAGGGGATACTCAAACGCCCGGTCCTCTATCTGTCGGACTTCTTCGAGCGCAACCGCGTACTCTATTACGACAACCTGATGCGGGTACGCGAGCGCAACGACCTGATGCAGTGGCTCAAATTCTTCCTGGTCGGGGTGATCGAAACCGCCCGCGGCGGAGTGGCGACCTTCGACGCCATCCTGAGGCTCCAGCGGGAAACGGACACCCAAATCGCGACCCTGGGCAGCCGTGCCACCAAGGCCCGCAAGGTCATCGACTACCTGTACGGCCAACCCCTGGCGGATGCCGCACGGTTAGGCGCGGCGGCGGAACTCTCGCCGGCTTCAACCTACAAGCTAGTCGCGGACCTGGAGCGGCTGGGCATCCTCAAGGAGACCACCGGCGGCAAGCGCGGCAAGACCTATGCCTTCGCGCAGTATCTGGGGCTGTTCCAGTCGTAGCCTGGATGCAGCGCAGCGAAATCCAGGGCCCCGCCGCCGCCCGCAGACCCTTTCGCCATCCGCGAACTCGCCCCGGACTGCGCTCGCGCACCATCCGGGCCACGGGCAGGTCGCGGTGAACTCAGGCATCGCGACCGAAGTCATGCGTGAACTGCTCGAGCTTCCTGGTATCCGCCGCAAACATCCGGATGCCCTCGGCAAGTTTCTCGGTCGCCATCGGATCCTCGTTCAATTCCCAACGCAACGCCGGCTCGTCATAGCTGACCTTGGGGATATCCAGGGTCAGGGCCGTGGCCGCCTCGAGCTGACGGACCAGGGGCGCGTCGCGCGCTGCCAAATCAGCGAGCAGCGCCGGGGCGATGGTCAGATAGTCGCAGCCCGCCAGCGCCAGGATCTCATCGATATTGCGGAAGCTCGCCCCCATGACCACCGTCTGATACCCGTGGCGCTTGAAATAGTTGAAGATGCGGGTGACGGACAGCACCCCGGGATCGTCCTGCGCCGGGTAGCCGGCGACCTGCTGGTCCTTCTTGTACCAGTCCAGGATGCGCCCGACGAAGGGCGAGATCAGGGTCACACCGGCCTCGGCACAGGCCACCGCCTGGGCGAAGCTGAACAGCAGGGTGAGGTTGCAGTGCAGGCCGCGCCGCTCCAGAAGCTCTGCGGCGCGAATCCCCTCCCAGGTGGAGGCGATCTTGAACAGGACCCGGGCGCTGGGGTCGATACCGGCCTGCTCGTAGAGGTCGACCAGGCACTGGGCGCGGCGGATGGTCGCCGCGGTGTCGAAGGACAAGCGCGCGTCGATCTCGGTGGAGACCCGCCCGGGGACGATCTTGAGAATCTCGGCGCCAAAGTCCACCGCCAGCCGATCCATCGTCCATTGGGTCTGCGCCTGGGGGTCAGCGCCGCCCCGCTCCCGGCCGAACCGCACGGCATCCTCCACCAGCGCGCGATACTGGGGCAACTGCGCGGCCTTCAGCAGCAGCGACGGATTGGTGGTCGCGTCCTGCGGCCGATATTCGGCGATCGCGGCGAAGTCGCCGGTGTCCGCGACGACGGTGGTCATGGTCTTCAACTGCTCGAGACTGTTCATGGATCGACTCCCTCATGTTGGCGAAAACTCGCTATCATGCCCATATGAACCTGCGCGACCTAAAATACATCCTCGCCGTCGCCGAGACCCGCCATTTCGGGCGGGCGGCCGATCGCTGCTTCGTCAGCCAACCCACCCTGAGCGGACAGATCAAGAAGCTGGAGGATGAGCTGGGCGTGGTCATCTTCGAACGCACCAACCGCTCAGTGGAGATCACTGCGGTGGGCGAGAGCATCCTGACCCACGCCCGCCTGGCGGTCGAGCAGGCCGACGCCATCGACCAGCTCGCCCGCGCCCATCAGGACCCGCTGGCCGGCCCCTTGCGGATCGGTGCCATCCCCACCCTGAGCCCCTACCTGATGCCGCTGGTGCTGGTACCGCTCAAGCGCGCCTATCCCAAACTGCGTCTGGTGCTGTCGGAGGAGATCACCGAATCGCTGGTCGGGCGACTGCACCGTCACGAAATCGACGCCGCCCTGCTCGCGACCACGCCCGAGGATGCGGACTTGGAGGCCCAGCCACTGTTCGACGAGCCCTTCTGGCTCGCCCACCCTAGCAATCACCCGCTCTACGAGAAGGACGAGATCGAGGCTTCCGACCTGGACTCCATCGATCTGTTGCTGCTCGCCGACGGCCACTGCCTGGCCGCTCAGGTGATGCAGATCTGCCACCTGGATGAACGCCCCACCCGCGGCGAGATGGCCGACCTGCGCGCCGCCAGCCTGGAGACCCTGCTCCAGTTGGTGGGCGCCGGCTTCGGCTGCACCCTGGTCCCGGCCCTGACCATCCGCGGCGGCTGGATGACCGACAGCGGCATCATCGCCCGGCCGCTGACCCTGCTGCCGCAGGCCCACCGGCGTATCTCTTTGGTCTATCGCCGCAGCTTTCCCCGTCGCGCGGCACTGGATGCCTTTGCGCAGGTGGTGCGGGACCATTTGCCGAACACGGTGCGGCGGATCGCGGCGAGTTGAGGGCAAGAGGGCTGGTCTCGGCGCAGCCATTCCGGGCGGCATCATGCAATCGATTGGTGGATGCGGCGCGCGCGACCCAGGCACCCGGTCCCCGACACCGTGCGGCGCGCCTTATCCACCCTACGGCGGGGTGGGCTTTGTAGGGTGGATAAGCGCAGCGCATCCACCAGAAATCCGGCTGGCTGCAACGATGATCAAGGCCCCGATGCCACCCTCGGCGTCAGTCACGCAGGGATCATTCAGGGACGCGCCAATCTATTTGGCCGCATCGGTCGCTTTGAGCAATGCCTGGATGGTTTTGAGACTCTCCGCATACCGGGCGATCTCAGCCTCAGACTTCGCGATCCTCTTTTTCGTCTCAGCGATATGCTGTCTCGACTCAGCGCTCCGCTGTTTCGACTCAGCGCTCCGCTGTTTCGCCTCAGGGCTCTGCTGTCTCGCCTCAGCGCCCGCTCCTTTTAGCGCATCGCTCACTTGTTGACTCAGTTTTTTCGAATTACTCAGCTCTACTGCGAGATAGTTTGCAGCCGCTGGAAACGTCTCCGCAGCGCCCGAAAACCACAGTTTGGGTATAGGGACACGGCGGTCTTTTAGAGCATTCCCCGCTTCCAATTCAGCGACAACTGCACGAGCCTCTTCCATGTCCCTAAACCCGTGTACGACGCCACTGACGCCGCTGGCGAGCGCCCTCGGGGCGAGGCCCGGTTGTTCCTTGCCGAGTGTATAATGACCCATGACCCGTTCACGCTGACCGGCAGTGAGCCTCAGCAGGATCTCAAGCTCCTCCCTCATATCAAATTTCATAAGTAAAGCGAGGAGTTACGGGTCTTTCGCCGCGTCGCCCTTGAGTGACAGTGGCGTCGACCCATTCGCCGCGATCAATAGATAAGGACTCTCCCGCGATGCGCGGCTCACCGTCCCGGCCAGCCCTTCGAGCGACGGCAACGGACTGACCGTGAAAATCGCGCCTGGGGCGCGCTCCACTGCCCCCGCGCCGGCTGGGAGAGACGAGGGAACGGCCATGGCGACCGCAACGTTCATCTTTCGCGGTGGCGCGGGCACCATGGCCGTTGCGCTGTACGCGCTGACCTGAGTGGCAACCAATGGCAGGGCCAGCAGGAGGGCGATAGAACGGCGATTCAACATCTGGTCATCCTCAATTGGCGATCGGTGAGTGAAGGCGTAGGTCGGGTTAGCGCAGCGTAACCCGACATGCCGAGTTCGATGTCGGGTTACGGCGCGCGTTCAGCGTCTGCTTGTCTTATAAATGCCGTGCAGCGCGCGCCTAACCCGACCGACAGGTTTACAATTCGGCGATTGCATTCTACACCGCGCTATTCTATCAGGACTCGATCAAGAGCGACGCCGTGGTGTGGAGTGCATACGCAGACCGCCCGGACCGCCGCACGCAACATCGCCGACCTGATCGCCCCGACGCACTGACAGGCGGCCGTCGGCAGCAACGCGATCCCTCAGCGGGGCCTCACCGGGCGGTCGGGACCACCCGGGGTTTGAGTCAAGACCCTCTTGACACCCTGCCGGTTGGGCTCTGGCCATCGATGCCCCCCTCCCCAACCCTCCCCCACGAGGGGGGAGGGAGAAGAACCCCTGGACCTCCCGCCCAACGCCACGGTACGGCCCTGACCGCCATTGCGTTACACTGCCCCCATGAGCATCGAAATCGGCTTCCTCATGGACCCCATCGGGTCCATCAACATCAAGAAGGACAGCACCTTCGCGATGATGCTGGCGGCGCAGCGGCGCGGCTGGTCACTGGCCTATCTGGAACCGGGCGACCTGTTCCTGAGCGAGGGGCGCAGCCTGGCGCGCCTGCGCTCGGTCACGGTCACTGACGACCCGGCCGGCTGGTACCGGCTCGGCGCCGAGACCACCCGCCCGCTCACTGATCTCAGCGCGGTGTTGATGCGTCAGGACCCGCCCTTCGACATGGACTATGTCTTCACGACCTATCTCTTGGAACATGCCCAGCGCGCTGGCGCCTTGGTGGTCAACGACCCGCGGGCGCTGCGCGATTGCAACGAAAAGCTGTTCACGGTAGAGTTCCCGCAGTGTACGCCCCCGACCCTGGTGAGCCGCCGTCCGGCCGACATCCGCGCCTTCCAGGCCATCCATCAGACCATCATCCTGAAACCGCTGGACGGCATGGGCGGGGCCGGCGTGTTCCGGGTCGAGGCCGGTGACCCCAACCTGAGCGTGATGGTGGAACTGCTGACCAACCGCGGGCGGCGCCTGTGCATGGCCCAGCGCTTCATCCCGCAGATCAG
>CAILVI010000136.1 GCA_903837595.1 uncultured Thiodictyon sp. | reverse complement strand
GAAGGCCAACAAGGAGCGGGACCAGGCGCGGGCGTTGCTCAGTGCCGCGGTTCCAGATCCAGCCGCAGCCCTTAAGAGTGCTGAACGGGAGTTGAAGCACCAGCACCGGATGACTGAAGCGCTGGCCGAATACGACCGCAACCAAGCGGCCAAGCTCCAAGCGCCCAAGGCCGAGCAGGTCAACGCACGTCAGGAGCAGCACCGCCGCGACATTGCCGCCATCCTTGAACAGCGCCAGACCCCAGCCCCGACCGCGGTCAATGACCACCAGAAGACGCCAACCGTACCGGCACAGACACCCGGGCGCCCTGGGCGCCGCAACTACGGCACCATTCCCCACCAGGCGCCCGAGGCCCCGGCGGACCGGAACCCGGAACAGGTCTACGCCGACCGGCTAAAGCCCATCAAAGCGCAGCAGCAGGAGGCCGCGGCAAACGTCATCGAGGCGCTACGGAAGGAACGACAGCAGTGGACCCAGGCACACCGGGACCACCAGGAGAACGAGCCCACCATCGGGCTGTTCGGTCGGCAAGCCAAAGGGGAACGCGCCGGCGTCGCCCTGGCCCAAACCGGCCGGGACCTTGCCCAGCGCGAAGGCGCCGCGGCCAAGGCCGCCGATCCGAAAGCCATCGAGCGCGCGGCCGTCGCGGAGCTGCGCCGCACAGATCCCGGAGTCGTCCAGGCAGCCGAAGCCGCCCGCAAGAAGCGCGAGGACCTCGAGCGGGACCGCAAGCAGCGGGAACAGGAGGCCAAGGCCGAAAAGGCGGCAAATGAACAGGTCGGCAAGGACTTTGACTTGCTTGCCAGGCGCCGGGAATCAGGCGGGTTTGGCTTTTGGGATCATTCCGAGGATTGGAAAGCAACCCCGAGCGATCTTAAAGACCGCATAGCCGAATACATCAAGCTACCCAAGGAGCAGAGGGCCGCGGACCTGGAGAAGATCAACCGCGACCCGAAAACCCGGGAGGCGCTCCGGGGCCTGATGGCGGAACGGGAGACGGCCATTAGAAAACTTAGCCGGGGCAGGTAGGAGTATGCTAACGGCGCCGGACATGTTGAGACCACGCCCGGAGCCTAACCACCACCGATCTTGATAGGAGATCAGCAATGGCTGACGACAAGTTACAACAAAAACGCATCGAGCGGGTTAACCGACTGGTTGCGGAATCCATGGCGATGGAGGCCGAGGAGGCCCGGGAAGCGGGCGCCCTGGGGTTCATGGCCCGCGCCCTGGTACAGGCGACGATGCCGCACAAGGACTGCCCCGGCAGCGAGTTTGTCAGGAAAAACGGGGCCTTTACCCTGTCCCTCCTGGCCCCCGCGCAGATCGGGTTGCCCTACGGGGCCTTGCCGCGGCTCCTGGTGGCGTGGGTCACGACCGAGGCCATCAGGACCGGCGAGCGCCGGCTTGTCCTGGGGGACAACCTCAGCGGCTTCATGCAGGAAATCGGTCTGGTGCCCACGGGCGGCCGGTGGGGCTCGATCGGGAGGATCAAGAACCAGATGCGGCGGTTGTTTGCCTCGTCGGTCTGTTGCATCTACGACGACCCCAACCCCGACCATTGGGCAATGACATCAGTCAAGATCGTGGAG
>CAILVI010000135.1 GCA_903837595.1 uncultured Thiodictyon sp. | reverse complement strand
GTTTCTGGATTCATGGTAGTCTCCCAGAGTTGCTCTGGGTTCATTTCCCCGAGCCCCTTATATCGTTGCATGGTGTATCCCCGCTGCGCTTCAGCAAGTAGCCACCGTACACCTTCGCCGAGGTCTCGGATCTCTTTCCGTCGCTCGCCGCGCGTAAGATGAGCGCCCTCGTCAAGTAGGCCGACTACTGTCTCACCAAACTCGGCGATACGGTAATAATCGACAGTATTAAAGAACTCGAGGGGGATCTGTTTCGTGTCCGGTATGCCATACACTAACCGCGTCAGCTTCAGTAAGCTGAGCTTTTCGGAATCGCCCGGGGTGTAGGTTAAGATAAAGCGCAATGACGCATGCTTTCCCGGCGCCTCATTAAGACGTTGTTGGAGCGCGTTACACCAATCGGTCAGGAGCGCGGGATTCAAAAGAATCGGAGCATTAACTCTCGGGGCGTGTACTAGTTCGCGGAGGAAGGCTGAGTCGTATCGAGATGAAAGCCGGCCTAATATACCATCAAAAACCTGATAGTCCCTCGCAAGTGATTCTAATGCTGTGGCGGCCAACGGCGGAGTATCGGCTGACACACAGATGGTTGCATTATCTAGTGCGGACTGAAGCATGGCGGCATTGAGCGCCATGTCATCAAGCAAGTAGTCTTCTTGCTTGCCTTTCTTTAGCTTATAAAGGGGCGGCTGAGCGATGAAAATATGCCCCCGATCGACTAGCTCCGGCATCTGGCGGTAAAAAAAGGTTAGCAAGAGCGTACGAATATGGGCACCGTCGACGTCTGCGTCAGTCATGATAATTATACGATGATAACGCAAATTTTCGGGGTTGTACTCATCGCGGCCGATGCCACACCCAAGAGCGGTAATGAGGGTTCCAACCTCGGCAGAAGAAAGCATCTTGTCGAATCTTGCTTTTTCCACGTTTAGGATTTTTCCTTTGAGTGGAAGGATCGCCTGAAAGCTGCGGTCCCTTCCTTGCTTTGCTGAACCGCCGGCAGAATCCCCCTCGACCAGATAGAGCTCAGATTTAGCGGGATCTTTTTCTTGGCAATCGGCAAGCTTGCCTGGGAGGCCGGCGATATCCAAAACGCCTTTCCGCCGGGTCATTTCCCTAGCCTTTCGCGCCGCCTCTCTTGCGCGCGCGGCTTCCAGCATTTTTCCGGCGATGATCTTGGCCTCATTGGGTTGCTCTTCCAAAAAGGCATTGACTTGTTCAACGACCAACGACTCCACGGCTGACTTGACTTCGGATGAGACGAGTTTCTCCTTAGTTTGTGAGGAGAATTTTGGATCGTGCAGCTTTACGGAAAGCACCGCTGTTAGGCCCTCTCGCGCATCGTCGCCAATCGCCTTGATTTTTTGCGTCCTGTCCAAGCCCACGCGCTCGATGTAAGCATTCAGGGTTCTGGTCAGGCCCGCGCGGAATCCGGCGAGATGCGTACCACCATCCCGTTGGGGAATATTATTGGTAAAGCAAAATATCGTTTCCTGAAAACCTTCATTCCATTGGAGCGCTAACTCTAAGGCGACCCCACTTCGCTCGGTAGAGAAATAGATCACGCTTGGGTGGAGGGGAGCCTTGTTTCTGTTCAAATAGTCGACAAAAGCGCGTATACCACCAGCATAGTTAAAATGATCCTGGCGGCCGGTGGCTTCTTCGGACAGAAGGATGCGCACTCCCGAGTTCAGGAAAGACAGCTCACGAAGCCGCTTGACGAGGATGTCATAGTGAAAATCGAGATTAGAAAAGATCGCAGGAGAGGGGTAGAAGCGGACGTCTGTTCCAGTATTTGAGGTTTCCCCAATCTCTCGTAGCGGGTATTCCGGGACTCCCATGCGATACTCCTGTTCGTAGAGTTTTCCTCCTCGGGCGATACCGAGAATCAACCGCTCAGATAGGGCATTAACTACGGACACTCCTACGCCATGCAGTCCTCCGGAAACCTTATAGGAGTTATCATCGAATTTCCCGCCGGCATGGAGCACAGTCAAAATCACCTCGGCAGCGGATCGATTTTCTTCGGCATGGATATCAACGGGAATACCTCGGCCGTTGTCACTGACCCCGACTGATCCGTCACGATACAGGGTGACCTTGACCTCCGTACAATACCCTGCTAGGGCCTCGTCAATCGAATTATCGACCACTTCAAATACCATGTGATGGAGCCCGGTCCCATCATCAGTATCCCCGATATACATGCCTGGACGTTTACGTACGGCATCGAGACCGCGCAAAACCTTGATATTAGTTGAGTCGTAAGTCATTGTCCCGCCTTGCTGTGATAGTAAATTGGATTGAAGTCATGGGCGAAGCGTTTCGAGCGGATCGGCAGTAAGTAGTCCGCGAAAGGCCGGCTGCTTCAGGTTGAGAGCCGCAGAAAGCGGCTAGGTGATATCGCTAACAGGCCACCCGGAGGTCTGTCGCCACTCTAGGGGTGCCTCATAAGCGCGACGGGCTCGATTGGGCCATGCGCTAGTGCTCCTTGTCTTCGTTGCTCGTGTCTGCTTGGATCTGGGTGTCGTTATGCCCGACCGTGGAGACAAAGATCGTTGAGGCGAAGGAGGTTTGGCAGACGAATTTCTGGTTGCGGTCAGAGGACCCTAGGGCGATGGAGATCGCGCCGTTGCCCGTGATATTACTCCGATTGCTTATGAAGCTGAATACTTGGGGTGGATCGAGATCGGCATTACGTGTAATCTGGTTAGAAGGGCTCTTCGTGGACGCACTGGGCACTGCGTATCCGGGAGCGGCGGTGGGGGCTCGTCCCAAGAAGTGGACTGGCAACGCGTTCGGTATCGGCCAAGCGAACGGCTCCGCGCTAAAGGACGGGGGCTCGTAGGTTGAGGCGGCAAGGCCGATGAGGTCGCGTAGTGAGTGAGCCGGGCGGCGTGACACGACAAAGGGCACAGTGGCATTATTGTGCAATGTGATTCGTGCTCGCATTATCATGGGCTTGGCAGGTTGGCAGCATAAGGCGGAAAGCGATCTATACGGATCGGTCGCAAGGGCGCGTTCGGGTAGTAGCGGCGACGGGCTGTTGTCCCGGTCATGGTGACAGTTGGAAAGTCATTGAGTGCGTGGTTCGGTTACTTATCATCTGCCTTGATATCCTCTGCCAGCAAGACAACCCGCGGCGCGGCTACGCGTTGAAGAGTGAGGTCGTAAGTCGGCGGCGTGCAGAATGCGCTCCGAGACCTTGGTGATGCGGGCCTTCAGTGTCGGTTCGGCCCGGTTCCACCCTGCCGCTGCTTCGGACGCGCAGGTGTTGGTGACGGTGCGCCGCCAGCCGCGTGCCTGTCCTTCAATAGCAGTGAAGCGGGGCCGCTGACCCCAACCAGTGATGGCGGCTGACACTCAATCGGCTGCTGTGCCTTGAATTGCATTTGCTCTTCGGTGCTCGGAAAATTTGGGGATTCTTGCTTCCCGGAAATTGCGGCAGCATAGATGAGGCCATGAAAACAAGGGGGCTTAAGGGCTGCGCTGGTCTATTGTACGCTACTGGGGCATTGGTGCCGCGATTGTTCGCCAGGAGGGCGTGGAGCTAGCCCGGCTTCGACTATTCGACCCCGGATGTTGCCATTTTAGGCCCATTTTGGCC
>CAILVI010000134.1 GCA_903837595.1 uncultured Thiodictyon sp. | reverse complement strand
GTAAAGGGCGTCAAAACGGGCTTGTTCGGTGGCGTTCAAGGCGGTACTCTCCTCGGCGAAAATCGCAACCGCCACAACGGCGTGGCGGCGAGGAAAGTATGTGGCGGGCGGTCATCTGCCGCGGTAGCGGCTCCGTCCAACCAAGGTTATCACCCGAGCTCGCCTCAACGCGATTGGCTTTCAAAAGGCGACTAAACCCAATTTCGTTGGTTTTCCAGCGAACAGTGGGAGACGGTTTGATATTCTTGCCCTGAAAGTTAACGCCAAACCAAGATGCGGCGCCTTCCCCTTTCGCTCTTCCGATACTTTGGCTTGTCAGGTTGTCTCGGAAATAAATGAGGGCTCCGGACGGCAATAGATCAGGGTCTTCAATTTCAGCCTTTGTCATTGGCTGGCGTGAAAGGTCTTTAAGCTGAACGCTCTTATACCCTGTTCCGCCTTTCTGGCCGGCAGCCTTTTTTAGAAGGTACTTTCTGTACTTCACTGTATCTCGATGCTTTGAGCACCAAAGAATCGTATCGAATGTTGGGCCGAGGAAGTCACCAGTAGAGCTTGATGTTTTCGCGAAAATAATGGTGCTGATAATCGCATCAGCTCCAAATACCTCATCCATCACCGCTCTTACGCGATGTACATTCTCATCCCCAATCTGCACAAAGATCGATCCGGAATCCGTTAATAAATCCCGCGCGACGGTCAACCGATCGCGCAGATAGGTGAGATACGAATGAATACCATCCCGCCAGGTATCCCGAAACGCCCTGACCTGTTCCGGTTCGCGGGTGATATGGCCGACATTGCCGTCCTTCACATCCCGGCTGGTGGTGCTCCACTGGAAGTTGCTGTTGAATTTGATGCCATAGGGCGGATCGAGATAGATGCACTGGACCTTGCCGCGTAACCCTTCGCGCTCGGCCAGGCTCGCCATCACCTGGAGTGAGTCGCCCAAGATCATGCGGTTGGACCAATTCTGGTCGTGCCGATAGAACTCGGTCTTGTCTGCGTCCTTGGGGATGCCGTTGAAGTCGGCGAAGAGATCGAACTGTTTCGGCTCGGCCCCAACCGGGCGATTGGTGTGGCGCAACAGGTCATCGATCAGGACCTTGGGGTGGACCTTCTCCTGGATATAGAGGGGCGGGGCATGGACGACGAGGTCGCTCCAGTCCTGCTCGTCCTTGCCGCGCCAGACCAGTTGGGGATCAAGATCGCGGTTGCGCTCCGCCTTCTCCTCATCGAGCCCGGCGGCACCGCGCTGATAGACCACCGGCACCGGGGCCTGCTCGCCCTTCTGCATCACCGACTGGTATTCCGCCGTCGGGATGTTCTTGCGGGTCGCGTCGTCGTGGGTCAGGGTGGCGACGGTAATGGTCGGGGTCTTCGGCTTTACGGCCATCTTGTTACCTTACAGAAACGGATTTTCGACGGTAAGCGTCTCGATCCGCTGGCCGTGTTGTAAGTCTTCGCTGAGAAGCCTGGTGCAGCCCGCTTCGCGTGCGGCAGCAACGGTCAGAGCGTCATCGCGAAAGACGTTGGAGTCGAGAAAATCACCGCTCATTCATTTC
>CAILVI010000133.1 GCA_903837595.1 uncultured Thiodictyon sp. | reverse complement strand
GAGTTCCTGATGGAAAAGGGCGCGCTCGACATGATCGTCGACCGCCGTGACCTGCGCGACCGCGTGAGCGAAGTACTCGCGATCCTGATGCGGCGCGGACGGCATCCGGATACGGTGCGTACGGCATGTACCTGATCGCTGCTGGTGCGCGTGGGAGCGGCTTTAGCCGCGATCCTGCGACGTACCGGAGGTCCCGTCGCCGCTGAAGCCGCTCCCACAAGCTGGAGGTCGAGGCTTCAGCCGCAGCGGTGGTAACACTGCACGGCGCTCGTAGCCGCCCGGCCGGCAAAGCCTTACACTTGCCCATCAAAGGGCAATGGCCGGCGGATCAGGCGAGGCGTCACGGGTATGTCGGACAACAATCGCGTCTTCATCTCCTGTGTCTCGCGGGAGTTCCAACACCCCGGTGCACCCATTGCCGGGCTGCGCGAATACCTTGCGCTGCAATTGATCGGTGCCGACTGCGAGGTTAAGTGGCAGGAGGTCTTCCGCCAGCCCGGCGACGACAGCGGCGCCGTGCGCAACGACGGCGACATCATCCGCACCTGCGTGGCGGTGATCCATCTGATCGGCGAGCAGCCCGGTGACCGCGCTAAGGCCAACGCCAGCGCGGTTGCGGACTTTCTGCAAGTTGAGCCTGCGTTTCTCAGCAAGTACGCGGAGCTGCGCGCCGCCCTCGGGGACTTCAGCGACCTGACCTATACGCCATGGGAGGCCTTCCAGGCGCTGTACCCTTTATGCGATCGGTGGTCAAGAGGTCAGCAATGAAAAAACGGGCACTAACGGCATTGTTTCTGGTGATCACAGGCTATACACCCATGGCCTTCGCTGCGCCCGACGAGGCGCCGGCCGTCCAAACCAGAGAAAGCGTCTCACCCGTGCCACTGACGGGGGAGTGGTTTATCAGTCATGTCGCGTGGGCCGCGCGGTGGCAAGGGACGATTGCAAATCGCGCCACGCCGCCGGATATCTATCCCTTCGAGCTTAAAATGAGACGCAACGGTGAGCTGATCGAGGCTCAGGTGCGCACGCAGTTGACTCATTGGGTCAGCACGCGCGAGGTACGCGGCAGGGTCGACGGGTCTGGTCACTTTGTGCTGGCCTCCAACGACGGTCAGCAGTGGCGGGGCCGGTTACAGAGCAACGGGGCCATCACTGGCGAAGAGCGCAATGGTCCAGAAGGAGATGACCCGTGGTTTCCTTTTTCATTGATTCCGGCCGGCGCTCTATCGGAGCGCAGCGCTGCCACCAAGAGAACCGGCGGGGCGCCCACAACGAGTGATTGGGCTGTCTTCCTCGATCAGTTCAAGACTGCGGTGCGGACTCAAAATTTCCGCCTGCTGCGGCCGCTGATCGCGGATAAGATCTACCTGCGTAACGAGCGTTGCGTCGACTGTGCAGCTGACGACGTGCGGCGGCGCCTGCGAGAGGAGGGTGCCTGGGCCGAATTGGATAAGGCGCTGCGCGTGCGCTGGCATAAGCTGCCGCCGAGCGAATGGGGACGCGAGGGGCGCGAGATCCTTGACCCCAGGCCCTGCCGCCAATGCGAATACGAGGTCTCTCTCGTCTTCGAGCAGGACGATGCCGGTCAGTGGCACTGGGTCACCTGGGACTATCCGGGTGATTAGGTGTCGCCATGATTCGGGCACGGGCCCGCTCGGTGTCGCTGAAACTGGCCGATCATCGCTATGCGTCATATTTCCAATGCGCTCCAGACGCGCCTGTGCATCATCCGCCACGGTGAGACCGATTGGAATGCCGACGGGCGCATCCAGGGTCATACCGATATCTCGCTCAACGAAGCCGGGCAGGCGCAGGCGCGGGTGCTGGCGATGGCCTGCAACGCAGCGCACCAATGCTTCCACGCAATCTATAGCAGCGATCTGGCGCGGGCGCGGGAGACCGCGCAGGTGCTGGCGCAGCGCGCAGGCCATGAAGTACGCCAGCTGCCGCAGTTGCGCGAGCGCCATTACGGCATCTTCCAGGGCCTCACCGCGCCCGAGGGCGCCGAGCACTATCCGGCGGCCTATGCGCACTACCTGGCGCGCGATCCGGACTATGACTTCGAAACCGGCGAATCCCTGTGTGCATTCGCGCAGCGGGTGGCCGCGGGGATCGACTGGCTGGCGCGCCATCACCTCGGGCAGACGCTCGCGGTGGTGTGCCACAGCGGCGTGCTGGACGTCGTCTACCGGCGCGCCACCGGGCGGGGGCTGACGACCCCGCGCGATTTCGCGATTCCCAACTGTGCGCTCAACTGGTTCCACTGCGATGCCCAGGGCTGGCATGTCGATGTCTGGGGTGACCGACACCACTTGGGTTCGGTACTCACGCAGCCACCGGAATGAGGGAGTTCGCAGCCACGGGTTTCAGACCCGCGGCTGCGTCGATGCAATCGCTCATAGTCCAGGGTCATTGCCTGACGCGCAGGGGGTAAACTCGCTGGCACCCTCAATGCCCCGGGAGTCCTGATATGGTCGACCAACCCAGTTTGCGCCGAGTGGCCCAAATGGCCCTGGCATCTTGTTTGTTACTGACTGGAATCGCGAGTGTTCACGCGCAGGACCCAGGTGCGGCCGCGGCGGCCCCGACCCTGGTGATGACTGACAGCGGCGCGGTGGCCGGCATCGTCGGCGGCGGGGTGCGGGAGCACAGGGGCATCCCTTTCGCGGCGCCCCCAGTGGGCGCACTACGCTGGATGCCGCCGCAGCCGGTCGCGGCCTGGCCCGGTGTGCTCGACGCCACACGCTATCGCGGCCTTTGTCCACAGACCGCGCGCTATGGGATTCCCGAAGCCAGCACCGATGAGGACTGTCTTTACCTCAACGTCACGTCGCCGGCGCCCGACGGACAGGTCCCTGAAGGCAAGCGGCCGGTCATCGTGTGGATTCACGGCGGCGCGTTCGTCGGTGGGTCCAGCGGCCTCTACGACCTCAGTACACTCGCCAAGACGGGCGACGCGGTGGTGGTGTCGATGAACTATCGTCTCGGGGTGTTCGGCCTGATGCCTCATGAGTCCTTCGATCCCGACACCAATGGCGCCTACGGCCTGTTGGACCAGCGTGCCGCGTTGCGCTGGGTGCAGCGCAACATCGCGGCCTTCGGGGGCGACCCGGATAACGTCACCATCGCCGGTGAATCCGCGGGTGCCTCCGGCGTGTGCATGCACCTGCTGGCGCCCGAGCAAACGACGGGGCTGTTCCACAAGGCGATTATCCAGAGTGGCGGCTGCACGCACCGACTGCGCCACGTCGACACGGTGGCGCAGTCCATTGGCAAGCGGGTGGGGGAGATCGTCGGCTGCACCGGTGAGGGCGCGGCGGCGTGCCTGCGCAAGACACCGGTCGCGGACCTGCTCGCGGCCGGGACCGCGGCGGCGGGCGGCGACTTGTTGGCCTTTGCGCCAGTCTACGGGACCCGCTCACAGCCACTGCAAGGCGATGAGGCCCTGGCCACCGGCCGCTTCGTGCGGGTGCCGATGATCCAGGGCGGCAACACACAGGAGCAACGCCTTTATGTGGCCTATGCGCTGCTGGCCGGGCAATTGACCACCCGCGACAATTTCGCCGTACGTCTGGCGCAGACCTATGGTGACCAGACGCAGCGGGTGGCGGCTGAGTATCCGCTGGATAACAGCCTGTCCGCGGCGTCCCAGCTCGGGTCCATTCAGTCCGACTTCAATCCGGCGGTCGCCCTCAACAAACTGCATCTATCTGCGCACGGGGCAGCTTGCGGCTAAGTATGTCAACGTCTTTGAGTACGAGTTCGCCGATCCCGACCCGCCCGATGTGGTGGCCAACCCAGGGATCAAGATGGGGGCTGTGCACTCATCCGAGCTGCCCTACCAGTTCCCGGGCTTCTCCAATACCATGAAACGCGATGCCGCACCGCTCACGCCGTCGCAGCAGGCGCTCGCCGCGCAGATGATGGCGTATTGGACCAGCTTTGCCCGGAGCGGAACCCCGTCGGCGGTCGGCGCCCCACAGTGGAAGGCCTTTACCGACGCGGGCGCGGTCTTGCGGCTGGAGCCTTACAAGTCCGCCTGGTTTGACGCGGACCAGGCGCACCGGTGCGGCTTCTGGCGGTCGGTCTATCCGGATCTGCTCGACCGGACCTATCCCTGATTTCTGACGAGTTCGGGCTAACCCCGCTCGGCCGCCGCGACCCGGTTGCGTCCGAGCGCCTTGGCCTGGTAGAGGGCGGCGTCGGCGCGCTCCAGCAGGGTCAGTGCGGTATCGTCGCTGCGGTATTCGGCGATCCCCAGGCTGACGGTGAGGGTGCCGATGACCGGGAAGGCGTGGGCCTCGACCGCGGCCCGTAACCGCTCGGCCAGGCGCAGGGCCGAGTCCAGGTCGGTGCGCGGGGCGGCAACCACAAACTCCTCGCCACCCCAGCGCGCCAGCACATCGGGTGCCCGCAACTGCCTTTGCGCCACCCGCGTAAAGTCCTGGAGCACCTGATCGCCGACGCCATGGCCATGGGTATCGTTGACCTGCTTGAAATGGTCCAGATCGAGCATGATCAGCGACAGTGCCTCCCCGTAGCGCTGTGCCTGGGCGATCGATGTGTCCAACATCCGGTCGAAATACAGGCGGTTGGGCACCCCGGTCAGCGAGTCGGTGAGCGCTGAGACCTCCAGGCGCTCGTTGAGCGTCTTCATGTGTTGGTTGAGCGTTTCTACCTCACGCGCGGTGCGCAGCACCACCAGACCGCCGCCCCACAGCAGGGTCAACAGCCCGGCTAAGGCCGCCCCATACAACAGGGTCAATTCGCGCCAGGTGGCGTCCAGGGTCTTTTGGAAGGGTGCCCAGGGCAGGGACACGCGGATGCCACCGCGCACGTCGCCCTCCTTATAGCCTTGTTGCTCATGGCATTTAAGACAGGCCTGCTCGACGTTCAGGCGGCCCATGAAGCGAAAGACCGATCCGGTCGTCTCCGTGAACAAACCGACCTGCTCGGTGGCGCCGGCCTCGAATCGCATGAGTGCCTCGCGTTCCCAGTCGTCGGCGGCGGCGTTGGTCGGATTGATCGGTTTCAGACTGGTCATGTGGAAGCGGACCCCGTCGCTTTGCTCGGTCATCGCCGACAGCAGGCGGGTCATGAACGCCGGATTGACCTTGGTCAGACGCACCCCGGCGGTGGTCGTCACATCGCGCTGCGGATCCTTCAGATAGGGATTGGGCTGTAATTCGTCGGTGATCGGGACATAGACCCCGCCCTGTTTGGCGTTCCAGCGTCGGGTAATCAGCAATTCCTTGAAAAAGGACCGGCCCATCTCGCGGGCGAGTTGCTCATTGTGGGCGGTGACGGCGCTCAGGCTGCGCCAGTAGGAAAGCCCGACGCCGGCGACCACCAGTAACGAGAGGAGCACCAGATAGCGACCAAGATAGCGGGTAATGGACGGCAATCGGGTGGCTCCGATGGGTTAACGGCCGGCGCTGTGGCCGCCCGGCCGGATGACCTGGGGCGACCGCCTCAGGCCCGGCTGGTGCATGGGTCTTGGGCTCCCGGTGGCAGCGCTGCGGTCCGCTACCTGCACTGCCCGGGCAGGGGGCTAATTTACACTATTTTTACACCATCGGACCCTGTGGGCACGCAGCCAAATCGCGCAGGGTCCGTGGTGCGAACCGCTCGCCTCAGTAGCTCGGCCCCGCCTCACCATAGCTCAGGCCCGCGTCCGTCCCCTGCTTGCGCACCGTGCTCCAGAGCTGATGGTCGAGCGAGTCCTTGGCCCCGCCGGTGGCCTCGACCTTGTCCTTGAGATAGCCCGCGCGCTGGGCGGAGACCTCTTGGACCTCCTTGCGCAGGGTTTCGCGCCGGGCGGCGGTCTCGGCGACGACCCGCGCCCGCTCGGGTTCAGTGAGCTTGGCCAGCGGGGCCGGCAAGGACTCGGCCGGGAGCTTAGACAAGTCCACCCGGCCATTCTGTACCGCGTCCACCAGTTCCTGGTCCGCCGTGAGGCTGGCCGCGCCGCTCGGTGAGGCGACAAACTCCGCGCGGCGGGCGAGCGCGGCGGGGGCCGCCGCGGCCTTGGCGACCTTGGCCTTGGCGACCTCGCCCTCACGCTTGCCGCGTTCATCCACGCTCCCATAGAAGAGGCGCGTGTCGTCCAGTTCGGCGGAGAGCTTGGCCAGCTTGGCATCATAAGGGGTGCTGATGGCGACCGCGCCGCCCGCCTGCTCCACCTGGAGGAAGGCGCCGTTGCCGAGTTGGGCGATGCGCTGCCACTCGCTGCGGGTGTCGGTTTGACCGCCGCATTGGATGGCGTTGACGCGGATACCACGACGGCCCGCCTCGGCCAGCGACTGGCTGTAGGGGACGTCGTTGGCATAGTCCATGTGGGGCGGGGCGTCGCCGACCAGAAAGACGACGCGATAGGCCGCCGGGTCCTGACTCCAGCCGATGCGGGTGATCGCCTCATGGAGCGCCTGGTTGACGCTCTCGGGTCCGTCACCGCCGCCCTGCGCCTGGAGTTGGAAGAGCTCGGCCTGGACCTTGTCCAGGTCGCCGGAGAGGTCGACGACCCGGGTGACATAGTCGTCCCCGCGGTCGCGGTAGGCGACCAGGCCCATGCGGATGATGGGCGCCGGCTGGGCGGCGGCCAGTGTTGAGGCGATCGACCAGATCTTGTCCTTGGCCGTCTGGATCAGACCGCCCATGCTCCCGGTGGTATCCAGCACGAAGACTGCCTCCACCACCGGGCGTTGACCGGCCGGGGGTTGGGGGACGGTGATCGCCATCGGCTGCCCCGCGGTCTGGACCGGCAGTGGGGCCGGTGCCGAGGCGTTCAGAAGCGGGAAATAGGCCACCGCCGCGGCGGTGAGTCCGAACAGGCCGAGGCCGATGAGTTTGGTGTTCATGGAGTGTGTCTCTTTGCTTGAATTCACGGATGGTCTTCGATGCGACGCAAGGCCCCTTCGGCTGCCCGGCAGGCCAGATCGAACGGGTCCGGCGGGGCGCCCGGGGTCGTGGTGCGGTCGGCGCGGTGCCCGGGCCGGGCCGGGATGGCGGCGAACAGGGCCTGGATCAGGAACAGGCACCAGAGCGCCAGGAACAGACTGCCGCTATGGACGCCGGCCCACAGCCCGGCGGCGGCTCCGCTCAGGATCAGGCCCAAGTCCAACAGGGCGGCGCCGGGGGTGGCATGGAAGCACCAGACGCGTGCCACCCAGACCAGACCGAGTTGCATCAGCACTTGGGGCCAGACGCCGGGGACCAGGGCGAGCGCGGTGCCGGTCGCTGGCACCCAGGCGAGCACCAGTAGCACCCGCCCGGCGCGCTCACCGCTGCGGCTCACCAGATAGAGCAGGTAGCCAAGCCCTAGTGTGGCAGTGGTCAGTGTCAGCGCCTGACCAGGCCAGAGCGCCAGGCGCAAGCCGGTGTGGAGTACGGATGCTCCGAGGGCGGCGGCCAGCGCGACCAGGGCACCCTCCAGGAAGGTCGGGCGGTTCATGATCAGGTCCCCCGGCGGCGCAGCCGCAGCAGTTCCAGTTCCACCTCAGCGTCCGAGACGCCGGTATCCGGCGCGGACCAGGCCGGGTCCAAAGGGCCGCGGTCGTCGTCGGTCGAGCACTGCGGGTCCGGTGTGCAGAGCGCGGCGCGGGCCCGCAGGTCATCGAGTCGCGCGGCTTGCGATTCGCTGCGTGCCGCCAGGCGGCTGCGCTCTTGCGTCAGCTCGGCGCGTCGGGTCGCCAGCCGGGCACGGTTGCGGGCGGTCTCCAGGCGGCGGCGCACCAGCGGTCGGGCCAGTGCTTCGCGCCCCTCGGTGAGCCCCTCCGCCAGGGCCTCTGCGGTGCGTGCTTCCTCTTCGGCCAGCGCGGCATCGCGCAGCGCCAGCCGCGCCAGTTCACGGTCCAGCCGGGTCAGGGCCTGGCGGCCCTGGTCCAGCGCCTGTTCCATCTCCCGCACCGACTGGGCCAGCACCAACTCGGGTGCCTCCAGTCGGTCGAGTACTGCGTTGAGATCGGCGCGTACCAGTCGCGCCAGACGGGTCATCAGTGCCATGGTCGTGTGCTCCTCGTGAGGCTGTTAGAATCTGTGATAGGAGTCTAGTGAGGGGGCAGCGATGGGCCTAGGCAGGCGTTGGTAAAACAGATGGGCGCGGTTTTACGTGCAATTTACGTCCGCCCCGCGGCCTTGCGGTTAGACTAGTACCGCAAAGCGTGACTCCCGCTAGTAGGCCCTGTCCCCCTCTGCGCCTCTGCGCCTCTGCGTCTCTGCGTGAGACCTGTTGAAGAATCTCACGCAGAGGCGCGGAGACGCAGAGAAGAAAGAGGGTTCCGTCTACTCATCTTTAAGGTGCCACTTGCAAGCTACGAGTGCTTATTGTTATTCAATCTCAACTTGAGGTCACCAAAATGAAGGCCGTGCATCGATCGATAACGCTATCCGTCACTGCCGTCATTGGCTTAATCGCAGGCATCGCAATGGCGCCATTAATTAAATATCCTACTGCTAACGCCGCATCTCAAAGCGGTTTTGTGTCTACCGGGCACCTTACTACCCCAGGTGGTTATTCATTTGATCGGCTCGAAGACAAAGACTCTGGAGTAATCTGTTACCTTGCCGACAACACCGTAGCTCCCTTACTCAGTTGCGTAAAGAAATAGGGGAGGCCCGTAGGTTGGGGTGAGGAACGAACCCCAACGTCTTTGAATTGTGGGCCACAGCTAAACCCTGTTGGGGTTCGCCAAGCTCACCCCAACCTACAGCCACTATCATGCGCCACCCCATCGACCCAAAAATCGACTGCGTCTTCAAGGCCCTGCTCGGGACCGAGGATAACCGTGGGCTGCTGATCCACTTTCTGAACGCCGTGCTGGGCACCGATCTGCCCGCGCCGGTGGTCGAGGTGGAGATCCTGAACCCCTTTAATGAGCGGGAGTTTATCGACGACAAGCTGTCCATCGTCGATGTGAAGGCGCGCGACGGGCAGGGCCGGATCTACCAGGTCGAGATCCAGTTGCTGGTCCTGCCCGACCTGCCGGCGCGTATCCTCTACGGTTGGGCGGACCTCTATAGCGCACAGCTCCAGAGTGGCAAGGACTATGGAGCGCTCAAGCCCACCTATTCGATCTGGTTGCTCGGTGAGGACTTGAGACCCGCGGTGCCGGAGTATGCCCATCACTTGCGGATGCGCGATGAGCAGGGCCGCAGTCTCATCGATCATGGGGGCATCTGGCTCTTGGAGCTGGGCAAGTTCGCGGCCAAACAAGGAGTAGGCGAGGATGTCGATACCGAACTCAAACGCTGGCTGCGATTTTTCACCGAGGGCGAGCGACTCGATGAGAGCGAGCTGCCGACCTGGATGCAAACCGAGGAGATGCGACAAGCCATGAGTACGCTGAAGGGCTTTTCCGAGAAAGAACGCGAGTATCACGCCTACCAGTCGCGCCAGAATTACCTGCGCCAGCAGCGCAGCATCCAACGTCATCTGGATGAGTTACAGGTGGCGGAAGAACAGGCGCGCGCGGCGGCAGAACAGGCGCGTGCGGCGGAGCAACAGGCCCGTGCGGCGGAGCAACAGGCCCGTGCGCGGGAGGAGCTCGAGCGCGCCGAAAAGGACGCCGCGCTGCAACGCGAAGCGGCAGCCTTGGCCGAGATCGAGCGGCTCCAACGACTCTTGGCGGACCGGCCGGGCGCCGAGTAAGCCAGGCGATCACGGTCGATCCCGATATCAGCGCTGAACCATGACCAAACGCCCACGCCTGCTGCTGATTGAGGACGAGGAGCCGATCCGGGTCGGGCTCACGGACCTCTTCGTCTTTCATGGGTTCGAGGTGCAGGGTGCGGCGGACGGGCCGACCGGGCTCAAGCTCGCACTCTCCGGGACCTTCGATATCATCCTGCTGGATGTGATGCTCCCGGGCCTGGACGGCTTTACCATCTGCGACCGGGTGCGGGCGGTTGACCGCGCCCAGCCCATCATCCTGCTGACCGCGCGGGGGGCGGACGAGGACATCATTCACGGGCTTAAGCTCGGCGCCGACGACTATGTGGCCAAGCCGTTCTCGGTGACGGAGCTGGTGCTACGCGTCCAGGCGGTGCTGCGCCGCAGCCAGGGCGCGGCGGTACAGGCCGAGACACTGCAACTCGGTGAACTGGCCCTCGACACCGCCAATCTGGTCGGACGACGCGGCACCCAGGAGGTCCCATTTACCCGTCGGGAGGTCGAGATCCTCAATTATCTTGCGGCGAACCCTGGGCGCGCGGTCCCCCGGGACGAGCTACTGATCAAGGTCTGGGGCTATTCCCGCGGCTGCGGCATCGAGACCCGCACCGTCGACATCCATATCGCCAAGCTGCGCCGCAAGATCGAGTCGGACCCGGCGCTCCCCCGGGTGCTCATCACGGTGCGGGGGGTTGGCTATCGCCTGTTGGTTGGGGCCAACGCGGTCTTGGGATGAGACGCGAAGACACCGATCGGGCACGCACCCGCTTGCGGGTTTGGCTCGGGGGCTTTTTCGTGGCCCTGGCCCTGCCCAGCGCGGCCCTGGTGGACCGCGCCTACGACCAACTCAAGTGGGAGTCGTTCCGGGTGCAGCAGGTTGCGGCGCAGGACCTGGCCGCGCGGGTCGACCAACGCCTGAGTGAGATCGCGCGCCTCGAGGATGCCCGGCCGATAGCGGATTACGCCTTCCTGGTGAGCGACCCGGCGTCGGCGCAAGGACGCCGCTCGCCGCTCGCGGACCTCCCGGTGACTGCCGGCCCCCCCGGACTGGTGGGCTGGTTCCAGGTGGCGCAGGACGGGCACTTCACTACCCCGCTGGTTCCGGAGGGGACCGCCGCCGCCGGGTTGACACCCGCGGAGCTGGCCGAGCGCCAGGCGCTGGCAGCGCGAATCGAAGGGGTGCTGATCGGTAACCGGTTGGTGGAGCGAGGTCGGGGTGGCGATGAACCGACCGCTCGGCCAACCGCGGAAGCGGCCGAGTCCGTGCTCGCTCAGGCCGCCAATCAGGTGACCGACAAGGCCGAGGGCGCGTTCGACCGGGGTGCTACTGGGGCCGCTGCCAAGGCGAAGGCCGTCGCTCCCGCCAAGGTGCAGGCACCCCGGGAGCGCCTGTCCCAGCAGGCCTTCGAGCGGCTCGGCACCCAGCGCCAGGCCTCCCCTGCCGACGCTGAGTCAGACTCCGGATATACACTGGAGGTCCCAAACGCCCCGGTCAAGGGGCTGGGGCGGGTCGATGAACTGACCCTGGACTCAGCGCTGGCCATGCGCGCCGCGCCGGTCCAGGCGCTGCCCCCGGCGCCCATGTCGGCTCCCGGTGGGAAGGTCGCCATCGCGCCGCCACCGTCCCGACGCGCACTGACCGAGACCGCGCCCGCGCCGTCCGCAGCGGCGGTCGAGTCCAAGGACGAGCGCGCCCGCGCCCCGCTGGGCTTGTTCGCCAACGCGGTTCAGCCGTGCGAATTGGGTCTGCTCGGCAGCGGTCACTTCGTGCTGTTCCGCGCCGTGCGGCAGGGCGGGGGGCAGATCATTCAGGGACTCCTGATCGAGCAGGGTCCCTTCCTCGCCGCCGTCCTCGCCGAGCCGTTCCGGGCGACCCCGCTCGCGCGCACCACCGACCTGATCGTTGCCTTCCGGGACGCGGTCCTGACCGCCTTCCGCGCCGCGCAAGGGCGGGAATATGTCTCCAGCGCCCGCGAACTGACCGGCGCCCTGCTCTATCGCACCAGGATGCGGGAACCCTTCGGCGGTCTGGAACTGATCTTCAGTGTGGGCCGGCTCCCGGTCCCGGCCGGTGCACTGGTGATCGGCTGGGTGGGCGGACTCCTCGCCCTGGTGCTGGTGGTCGGGACCTGGCTCATGTACCGGCTGGGTCTCAAGCAGATCGCCCTGGTGCGCCAGCAGCAGGCGTTCGTCTCCGCCGTCAGCCACGAACTCAAGACCCCGCTGACCTCCATTCGTCTCTATGCCGAGATGTTGCGTGCCGGCTTTGCCGGGGAGGATCGCCGCCAGCTCTATTACCGTTACATCCAGGAGGAGAGCGAGCGCCTCTCGCGCCTGATCGCCAACGTCCTGGCCCTCTCTCGGATCGGCCGGGACACCCTGACCGTCTCGCCTCAGGAATTGGACCTCGGCGAGCTGATGGCCCTGGTGCAGGAGCGGGTGGCCTCTCAGGTCGAGCGGGCCGGCTTCGGGCTGGTCGTTGTGTGTGCAGCGGGCGGGACCGTGCGGGCGGACCCGGACGCCTTCGTCCAGGTTCTGATCAACCTGGTGGACAACGCGCTTAAGTTCGCCGCTGCGGGGGCCGAGAAGACGGTCGAGATCCGCTGCGAGCAGCCGCGCGAGGGTTGGGTGCGCATCGCCGTGCGCGACTTCGGCCCCGGGGTGCCGCGTGAGTTGCGGCAGCGGGTCTTTGAACTCTTCTACCGCGGCGCGGACGCCGGGGCGCGTGCCATCCCCGGGACCGGCATCGGGCTTGCGTTGGTCGAGCGCCTCACGCTGGCCATGGGCGGTCGGGTGGAGGTGGTGAACCGGGAGCCGGGGGCGGAGTTTCGGGTTGAACTACCTGGCGAATAGCGCGATCAGAATGATGAATGGAATCGGGACGCCGAGAAAATACAGGAGTATTGAGCGCATAGTCATCTCTGTGAGTTGGGGGAGGTAGGCGGATTGGTCAGCAGTCGCGCTGCCGACCGCCGTAAATCGCCGCGAAGCTGGCAACGAAGGCACCGCTGAGCAGCGAGATGAAGAGCCACAGCGACGCCGAAGCGGCCGCCTTGCGTGCCGCGTTGGCCGCTTCTTTGGCCGCCGTTGCCGCGGTATCCTGCCGCGCCTGCAAGCGTAAGAGCGTCTGCGTTACCCGCTGCTCGGCGTCGGCTTGCGTCAGGCCGGTACGTTGCGCAACGACCTGTCCAACGTAGCGAAGGTCTTCCTCGGGCAAAGTGCCAGTCGGCATGACATTGAAGAAGATCCGGGTCACTTCGGTCGTGGTTTGCTCGGCGCCGGCGGCGGATAAGGCATCGCGTCCAGCGGGGAAGGCGGTGGGTGTCACCCCATTCCCGTCGCTTCTGAACAGTGCATCGACGAAGTAGCCGATCGGTCCACCGTCACGGTCGGCGCGCGCCAGCGCGGCCCCAGTCACCGCCGCCGTACCGGCCATGGCGCGGTCCCGGACCGCAGGGGGACCACCGCCGATGATCGACGCAATCACGGATGTCAGTAGCGCGGCGGTCGCCAGCGACGCGATGGCCCAGGCCAGGAAGCCGTGCGCGGTGTCGCGGAAATAGACCTCGTCCGCCTGGACGGCAATCCAGCGTATTCTCAGCCGCCCGGCGAGGTAGCCCCCCATGGCGGCCGCCGCGATTTGAGTGAAGGTCACCCACAGAATGGTGGAGACACCGAAGGTCGTCGCACTCACCCCTTCGCGTAGCCAGGGTGACACGGAGGATAGACCGAGTCCGGTTCCCAAGATCAACAGGATCAGCGACAAGGCCGCCGCCGCCGCTCCGGCGAGGATCGCGGCCCAGGATACGGCGCTGGTCTGTACCGCCTGGGGTGGCGCTTGCAGGAGTTGCACCTCAAGCGCCGGGGAGTTGTGTTCAATGTCAAACCGGTCGACAGTCGCGACTTGAGAGGCGGGCATGGGAAGGAGTCTCCGGAAGGTCGAGGGAGACACAGTATCGTGTGCGGCGCCGCGGCAAATCGGTACGCCAGCGCACATAGGGTGAATTGGCGCTGCCGCTGGGGCTGCGCGGATTCACTGCGGCGCGCAGAGGAGCGGCGGTTTACGCTGCGGCGGTCATGGACCTTGGTATAGAATCAGCGGCCGCGGCGCAATTGCTCGGTGAGTTTCTCGAATTCGCGGCGCAGCTCCAGGTTCTCGAATGGCCGCAGCGCGGGTACCTGGCGGTTCATCAGTCCTTCGAGCAGCCGCTGGCTGGACCTGACCAGCCCGATCAATTCGCCGGACACGCGCACCGTCTCATAGGTGTTCCAGGCGGTCGCGATGTCCTTCTCCAGGTCAGCGCGGGCACGTCCGACCTGGGCCTTCTGGTCGTTGAGATATTGGCGATAGACCTGCGCCGCCTCAATGGTGAGTCGCTGGGCCTCCAGGTTGGCGGCCAACAGGTCGCGCTTAGCGGGTGAAGTGCGTTGGAGTTCCCGCGTCTCCCCGGTGAGTTGCTCGGCGCGGGTGATGATGGAATTGATCTGGGGGATATACTGTTCCCCGATTGCCCCTTCGATCTGCTGGTGCATACGCGCCAGCGCCCGCAGCAGGACCACATACATGCCGTAATAGCGCCGCGCACTCTGGAGGTCCTCGCCGCTCTGCGCGACCAAGTGTTCCAACTGGGCGGTCACCGCCTTGACGTTGTCGAAGAGTATACCGAGATCGACCATATTGTCGCCGACCACGGTGGAGAGCAGAAACTCGACCTGTTCGTCTGAGAGCTCCACCCCCAATTGGCGCACGGCCGCGGCAAATTCACGCTTGACCTGGCCGAGTTGGTCGGTGAGTCGTTTGATCTGTGCCTCCTGCTCGGCGATCAGGCGATCATAGTCGGCGACGGTGCGTTTGATGGTCGACTCAGTGGGGGCGGAGACCCGCCGCTCGCGGTAGTCGGCGATGCTGGCGCGTGCTGACTCGATCTCGCGTTGGATGGAGCGGATGCGTTCACGGAAGCGCTGTACTGGGGAGGTGGAGAGGATGGTGACGGCGTCGTCGAGCAGTGCGTCGATCTGCGCCTGGTTGGAGACCTTGTCGGTGCCCATCCAGGCGCTGTCCGGGAGCGCCGGGTGGCGTTCCTCCAGCACCAGTGTCTGTTCCAGTTTCGGGACGACGCCTTCCCAGACTTGGGGGAATCCCTGGGGCTGGGGTCCGAACATCCCGCCGGCGTCTTGCACCGCCTGCCCCGCCAGGTCGCGCGAGCGTTGCCACCAGGCGCCGGCACTCGCGCGGGTGCGTTGCCAGAGGTCAGGGTTGGTGCCGGGGGCCGACGGCGGCGACTCCAGCACGAGCGGTGTGGTCTCTGCGGCCTGCGGACCGGCCGCGCCGGTCAACAGGGCAAGCAACAAGGTCCAGGCAGTATAGGGTCGAAAGTGAGACATAAGGGCCTTGAGTGGGCAGATGGGTCAATAACGCGAGTACCGCGAAGCGTAACTCCCGGTACCACATCAGCGGTCGAACGGGTGATGGGACATTGGACAGGATTAACAGGGTTGCGCAGGATTAACAGGATTCTCGGATGACGATATACATCAACAAAACATCCTGTAAATCCTAAAAAATTCTGTCCATTTATTCGAGTCACGCGCCTTCTTAATTTGCCATCACTCGACGATCCGATTCACATCCACCGCCACCGTCAGGTCATGGGCGCCGCCGCCATAGAAGATGCCGCGCATGGGGGTGACGTCCTGGAAGTCCCGGCCCACCGCGGTGGTGATGTGCTGCTCCCCGGGGATGAGGTTGTTGGTGGGGTCGAAATCGACCCAGCCCAAGTCCGGGATCATGATCGAGAACCACGCGTGGGAGGCGTCTGACCCCTGGAGCTTGACCTGGCCGGGGGGCGGCAGGGTCTCCAGGTAGCCACTGACATAGCGGGCGGCGAGCCCCAACCCCCTCAGACCGGCGATGGCGAGGTGGGCGAAGTCCTGGCAGACCCCGCGGCGATGGGCCATGACCTCCCCGACCGGTGTACTGATGGTACTGAAATGGGGGTCGTACGCGAACTCGGCGAAAATCCGTGCCATGAAGTCGCCGGTCGCCTCCAGGATCGGTCGGCCGCGGGTAAATGAGACGGTCGCGTAGTCACGGGCGGCGGCATTGAGCGGAACCAACGGGGAGGCGAGGGTGAAGACCAGGGCGGCGTTCATGGCGGGTTTGCGCCGTTGGTGCAGGCTGTCGCGGGCGACCTCCCAGGCGGGGGTCTGCGCCGGTTCGGGCAAGTTTGGGGTACTGACCTCGACCTCGCTGACGGCGGTGACCTCCAAGGTCTCGTGGGACTGCTGGATGGAGAAGTAATTGACCCGATTGCCGAAAAAGTCCTCATGCTCGCGGTTGACGGCGGGCCCGGGGCTGATCCGCAGCGCACTGGACAGGCAGCGTTGGTGCGGGCAGTGACGCGGCTTCAGGTGCACGATGCTGTGACACAGCGAGACGGAGTCCGTGTAGTCATAGCGGGTCATGTGGCTGACGCGCAGCTTCATCATTTGACCACCCCGATACGCCGCAACAGGCTGTGGGGCTGCTCCTCGTGACGGAAGTATTGGGCGGTCAAGGCGTTGGAGATGGCCGCCAGGTCGGACTCCAGTTCCTCCAGTACTTGCTCAAGGACTAAGCGGCGGTGCGACTGCGGGTCCGGCTGGACCAGCGTATCGAGCTCGGCCAGACGCACGCGGGTGAGTGTTTTCAACACCAGCTTTTGCGTCGGGCTCCGGCCCATCGCGAGTTCGCCCTTGGGCATCTCCGCCACCAACCGTTCCAGCGCGACCAACTGGTAGGCCAGCGCCCGCGGGTTGCCCTCATCCTGCAACACCAGGTCCAGCAGGGCGCCGACCCGGGTGCCGACGTGATAGCGCCGTCGATAGGTGATGGTGCTGTCGGTGACGCCGAGTACCGCCTCGATCAGGGTGGTCTCATCCTGCTCCGGGGTTAGCGGCGTCAGGGTGGAGCGCAGCAGGGCGGTCAGGGCGGCGCCGCGCTCCAGTCGGCGGCCGGTCTCCAGGAAGTGCCACCCCTCATTGCGGGTCATATTCTCCTGAGTCAGGCCGGAGAAGGCGACCAGCGAGGTGACGAGTGGGTCGAGTTCGTCCAAGGCCTGGGAGGGCTGGGTGGGCGGGTTGCGGGTCAGGGTGCCGAGCCGACCCTCGATGTCGCTGACGATGCGCCAGGTATCCACCGAGAGGCGCTCACGCACCGAATAGGCCGCGTTACCCAGGGCCTGCAGGGTCTGGGGCAACCCGCCCAACCGGCGCGGGTCGGCGATCAGTGACAGCAGTTCTGGTAGCGGGTTGCGCAGGCGCGCCTCGGCCCCGTCGCCCAGGAAGCCGGGAAAGGACTGGGTCTGTTGCGTCAGGGCCTCGAGCAAGGAGCGTAGAAACAGGTTGTGGGGGGGGGCCGTATCCGGGTCGATCCGCTCCGACAGCTTGAAGATGATCATCCGCAGCAGCCGCACCAGACCCTCGGCCCGTTCCGCGTAACGCCCCATCCAGAACAGGTTGTCCGCCACCCGACTGGACACCTCGCTCTCCTGGATCACGGTCGGGCTCTGGCTCTCCCCGCTCACGAGTAGGCTCTCCTGGCGCTCCGGCTCGGAGGCGAGCACCCAGGCATCTTTACCGAGCCCACCCAACTGACTGCCGACCAGGGCCGCGTCATTGGTCAGCGCCACCCGGCCCAGGCCGCCGGGCAACACCGTGTAGCCGTCGTCCTCCGCACACAAGAAGGTGCGCAGGGTGATGGGGCGAGGCTCCAGACGTTGGCCGATCAGCACCGGGGCAGTGGATGGCTTGATCCGCTCTTGGGCGACGAACCGGTGCGGTGTCGCCTGGATGGCCGCAATCAGCGCCTCGCGTGCCGCCGCCTCCAGTGTGTCGGGGAAGACGCCGCGCTGACCCGGTGGCTTGCCGACCTGCTTGATGACCAGAATGTCGAGATGGGCAAGTACAAAGGCACGGGCCTTGGGTTCCCCGCACCACCAGGTCGCGATGTCGCGCAGCAGCAGCTCCTCGCCCAGCAGGTGGTGGCAGAGCTCGGGCAAAAACGCCATCAACCCCGGGTGTTCCAAGACCCCACTGCCCAGCGCATTGGCCACCACCAGATTGCCGGCGCGCACCGCCTCCACGAGCCCGGGCACCCCAAGGTTGGAGTCCTCGCTCAGTTCCAGTGGATCGCAGGCGCTGCCGTCGATCCGGCGCAACATCGCGTCGATGCGCTCCAGGCGGCCCAGGGTCCGCAGCCACAGCGCGCCATCACGCACCGACAGGTCACCGCCCTGGACCAGGGTGTAGCCCAGATAGTTGGCCAGATAGGCGTGCTCGAAGTAGCCCTCGCTCTGCGGGCCGGGCGTGAGGACCACCACGCGGGCGTGCCCGCCGCGGTCCGGGGCGAGCCGGGTCATGGTGCGGCGCATGGCGCGGAAGAAGCCAGCCTGGCGATGGACGTGGGAGTCGCGGAACAGGCTTGGCATGACGCGCGAGAGTACCACCCGGTTCTCCAGTGCATAACCGGCCCCCAGCGGACTCTGGGTGCGGTCGCCGATCACCCGCCACTGCCCGTCCGGCATGCGCGTCAAGTCCGCCGCATAGTGGATCAGCGGACGCCGGCGCGCGACCTCCAGGCCGTGACAGGGGAACAGGTACTCACGATAGCCGTCGATCAGTTCAGCCGGCAGCAGTCCCCGGTTGATCAGTTCGCGGGGGCCGTAGAGGTCCAGCAGGATCTCGTTGAACAGTTCCGCCCGCTGCATCAGGCCCCGCTCCAGCACCGCCCATTCCTCGCTGCCGATCAAGAGCGGCAGCAGGTCCAGTTCCCACGGCCGGGACATGCCCTGGGGGTCGCCGTTGAGGTTGTAGGTGACGCCGTTGTCGCGAATCATCCGCGCCGCCTCGCGCTCGCGCTCTTTGATGCCGGCGGGGCCAAGGGTACGCAAGGACTCCAGCACATAGCGCCACTGGGGGCGCACCTGGCCCTCGGCCGGTCGCATCTCGTCGAAGCAGCCGGCGATCGGCAGGTAATCGTCTATCAGCCCGGGGCGAGCCAGGGCGGCGGCGAGGTTAGGGACGGACATGGGCGGGGGCTCTCGGAGTGTCTCAAGGTCGGATTAGACACGGCAGGGGCGGGGGTGGCAAGACAGAGTATCCCCGTTGCGGCCACCTCGCCCCCCGGCGCGGCCGTCGGCCGCGCCGGCCGGTGGTCGGGTTGGTGATCGCATCATTTCTGAATATACCAGTAAATCTGGCCCTTGGGTCGGTTGTCCACAGTGGCGGCCGTGGCCAGCGTAGCCTCGAGCGGCGAGGCGGGGCTTCCCCAACCACAAAAGGGGACAATCGCGCCGGAGTCCAGCCTGAGCATTGCGGCCACGGGCGAGGGCGACAGGCCACCCTCGGCAACCGTCTCGAATCGACTGCCGGTCGTCGCGGTTCCATCGGCATGAGTACATTCGGGATGTCGTTCGCCGCCTGGGGGGACGGTTGCAAGAACAGGTCGATATCTTCGGCCGAGGTCGACAGCGGAAAGAGCAATCGGCTGGTTGCCAGCCAGCGGCGCAACAATAGGACTTTCATGAGGGACTCCCGCAGACAGTGAGAATCACAAAAAATGGCGAAGTTGTTTGCATTCGGTCACCTGCACGCGCACCCCTGGCGGACCCGTACCACCGTGCCCCCGGCATTGTTGCCCGAAACGGTGGCGTCCGGGTCCACAAGGAATGTGAGCCCATCCCTGAGCCCAGGGACAGGCTACCGGGGGCCGAACTGTCCCGCCACCAGCTTCGCCACCCCCGACCGGCTAAGAGCAGGAACCCGTGCTTGTTCTTTTTGCCGACACACCGCCGGTCGCGCCGATGGTGACTTGGCGTTCCTGCTTGCCGAGCGGCGAGGTCCGACAGAACTTAAGCGTCGCCTGGGTCGTACCCACACCGGTGGGCTGGAAGAGTAGGCTCAGCGGGTCGGTGGAGATGACCTTGAAGCCGATCGGCAACGCTCCCTGGCGCTGAAAAACAATCGGCGACCCGGTCCCGCCGCTGGTGCAGGTCACGCTGTTGTTGGAGGCGCAGGTGACGATCCAACCCTGTTCCCATCCGCCCGAGGTGGCGCAACCAGTGCCATTGGACGACGCACAAAGCGTGATCAGGGCATTGCGTTTGATGGCCTCGCCGCGGGCCAAATAGGCACCCGCCATCAGCCGGCTGGCATAGGACGTCAGTCGGTTGCCCAGCGTGGCATCGTTAAGGGCCGGGGTGGCGACGATCACCAGGACCACCATCACCGCAACCGTCACCATCAGCTCGATCAGGGTAAAGCCGCGCAGCGCGAACTTGCGGACACCACACCCGATTCGGGTCAGCTGGCGGATTTTCATCGGAGCGTCCACTACTTCTGGATGTACCAGTAAATTTGGCCCTTCGGCCGGGTGGTCGCGACGGCCGCCTTGGCCAGCTTGGCCTCCAGCGGAGAGGTTGGGCTTCCCCCGATCACAAAGGGGACAATCGCGCCGGACTCCAGCCGTACCATTCCCGCCACTGGCGAGGGCGGCAGGCCACCCCCGGCGACCGTTTCCGATCGACTTCCGGTCGTCGTAGTCGTGGTTCCATCGGGATTGGTTTGGGTCGTCGCGGTGCCATTAGCACTGGCAGCGGTGGTAAAGTCGATGTTATAGACCCGCGTTGTCCCCAGGTTCGACGAACAGGAGCCCGCCACCGGCAGCGCCGGGGTATGGCTGCTGAAGGTCGTGGTACCGAACACGGTCACGGCGGAGGTGACTACCTGTTCGTGGGCGTTCAGGCCCAGATACCAACCCTTTGGTTTCGTATCCAGGCTGGCCTGGGTCGGGGTCGCCGTCGTGAGTATCGGCAGTAGTGAGTTCAGGCAGATGAGGTTGGCGCCGCAATTGCCGTTCTCTGTGTTCTCCGAAGACAACCAGTCAGTGACGGTCGGTTTGTCGCTGACCCTGAAGAAATAGTTGCTGACGCCATAGGCCGAGGTGAAACCGCTCAGCGGCTTTTCCCGGTCGCCGGAGCCGATCATCAGGATATAGGCGTCATTTTGCTGGACCACATCCGGCGCAAACATAAACTTGCGGTTGGCGGTGCAGCTCGCGGGGGTGTCGCAACCCAAGGCGGCGATCTTGGTGATGGTCCAGTTCGCCGGGTCGGTGGTGCCGAACGGGGTATTGGCCGTGGCACCGGAAAGCCGGTAGAGGTTGCCCCCCAGGTCAGCCGCATAGGCCCATTTGGCCAGACCCGTGCTGCTGTCCGGGACGTGGAGGATGTCGCCGGCCATCGCACGGTCGATGTCAAACGTCTTGAGCAGTGCGCCGGTATCCGCATCCAATATGTAGATATGGTTGCCCTTGGTCGCTGAGGTGCAGGTGTGCGGAGCGGCATCCTCACAGGTGTCATAGCCTCCACCCATGATAAGCAGCGGTGCAGGAATTGCCAGATTCGTATAGCCCGCAGCTTTGAATGCGTGGGGTGTCGACCAGCTTTGACCGATACCGTTGAAGCCGTTGGTGCAGTCCGTGTCGTCGCCCTGATTGGGGCAGCCCTTTTTCCATTTGAGGGTCGGGCTGGCTGGTGCGGTGACATTCAGGGCATAGACCACCCGACCGCCGCGCCGCATGCCGGCGTAGATCCAGGTGTGACTGGAGTCCTGGTAGGCCGTCACCGAACCGTCGACGCCATAGGGTTTAGGCAAGCGCCCCCCCGAGGTATTGCCGACGGTACTGATTTGCGGGCTGTTCGTGCGCAGCCGCTTGATCGAGGAATAGAACTCCGGTGCCACGAAGCTCCACAGCTCGTCGCCGGCGGCCGTGTTGAAGCTGCTGTCTGTGCGGTTGCCGTTGACTGCCCGCAGTAGACCGTCGTTGCCGCCGTAAAACACCACGATCTGCGGCGATGACTCGCTGCTATAGTTCAACGCCACCGGGCGTGAGTGCAGCACGTCACCATGGACCGATGGACGCATGGTCTCGAACCAGGACTGAACTCGCTCATCATCGACATCCTGCCCCTTTTCCCAATTGATCAGTTGGTCACGCTCCGTGGTGCTCGCGGCGCCGAGCAGGCTTTGGGTGGCATAGCTGCTGTTGAAAGTCAGCAGGGTAGTACAGGAGGCGAACGTGGCCGAGCACGTCTGGACGTTGCGCCAATACGTGTTGCTCCACGAACGCAGCATATAGGCCTGGGCGCCCTTTTCAACGATGTTGCCGTCCGGATAATTGGAATTCTTCGAGGTGGCGACGGCCAGACAGCCGCCCTGAGGGCTAAATGTCCAATAGCTGTCCACGCTCGCCGGGGTCCAGAAGCTGCGAGCGCATTCAGTGATGAATCCGGTGTTGGCGTTGATGGCAGCGGCGCTATCGGCATCCTGCAACTTCAGTGTGTTGCCAACCAGTCCCAGTTTGTATTGCTTCAGGTTGCCGTTCCAGCGTGGGTAGGCATTCCCATCCGGGCGAAACATACCGACATAAACCTGGTTCAGATAAGTGCCCTGGGTGCTGACACTCACGGGCAGGCTCACCGATGCAAACACGGCGTTTACCGCCTGGATCTCGGAGAAGATCTTACCAAGCGCGTTACTGATTTCTGAGCCATTCACGCCGGCACTGGAGCTGACATCGAAATACTTGCCGTTACTCACGCCGGCCATGCTGCGCAACAGCGCGGTCCAACCCGGACCCTGGCCACTCGTGACCCTATTTACATCCAGCGTATAAGTGATGATATTGCGGTTGCTCTGGTACATGAATCTGGCCCATTCATCCGCGACGTTGCTTTGGGAACCGGTGGGCGAGATCGGTATCACGGTCGTGGCGCCGCTGATGCTCGCGGTCGCTGCCGCGCTGGTCAGTTCGGTCGTCGCCGCGTCGATATCCGCGGCGCTGTCCTGTGCCGCGCCGTTGCTGATATAGATGATAAAATTGCGCCCGCAGCTACCGGTGAGCACCGGGCTCAGATACTGGGTCCCATTCATGGCCGTCAGGGCGTTACCCGACAGGGCATAGATGGCATTGGACGCGGCCGCGCCGTAGATGTTGCCGGTATAATCGGTCTTGACCTTATAGTTGCCGGCGTAGGGGGCCGCACCTGAGTAATAACGGAAGGCCTCCGCCATGGTCTTGCCCAGTTTGCCGCTGTTTGATTTGTCAGACCCCACATCAAGGCTATTGATCAGCGCCTTATACTTGCTCTTGTTGTCAGTGGTCAACGGTCTTATGGCGGCCCGAACATAGGCACCGTCGGTATTGGAATTGCCACGGCCGGTCTCGCTAAACAGCATCAACCCCACGCGAAATCTCGGGGCCTCAGGTGTGCAGACCGACGGATTGCCGTCGCAGACCGGCGGGTCGATGGGGAGGCCGTCGAATGTGGATACCAAGGCTTTTATTTCGTTAGTGAATGCTTGGCTCCAATTGCCCGTGTTATCCAGTAAGATGAGTACATTCGGGATGTTTTCAGTCGCCAGGGGGGTCGGCTGAAGGAACAGATCGATATCATCGGCCGCATTCGGCAGCGCAACTGCCAACAACACAGCTGTCAGCCAGTGACGCAGGAAGTGGGCGTTCATGGTGAGTCCTTTGCGTGGATGTGATTATGGACAGGCCGCGGTCTTTTCGGATTCGGACAACAGCACGCGCACACCGCAATGCACCCGCACCACCGCGCCGCCGGCATTGGTGCCACCCACGCTCGCGTCCAGGTCCCAGAGGGTGGTCCACGTCGTCTGCGATGTCATCGCCGTGCCCAGCGATAGGCTGCTGGGTGCCGCGTTGCCGGCTTGCGCGGCACTCAGGCACTGCGGCTGTGCCATGGCCACGACATAATCGGTGTCACCGTCGTTATCGATATCGACAGTGATCGACTGGGCCACCGGGTTGGTGGTGAAAGGCGAGCTGAGCACCTGCGCAATGGTCCGGTTGGCGGCGGCGATGGCCTCATCCCGAAATTGCATATTGCCAACGGTCTTGAGATTGGTCGTGCTCAGATTCTGTGCGGTGACCGTCAGCAGGGTAAGCATCACCAACAGCACGAGACTGATCACCAGGACGGCGCCGCGCTGCTTGCCAGTGGTGGGGCGGATCATGGCATATCCCGTCGGGCTGAGACATTGGTCAGGCGCACCGTCGTGGAAAAGGTATGGCGCTTGTAGCCTGAGTCAAGAGTGCAGGGAGATATCGGCATCAGCTTGGAGCACACGTCAGTGGTGGTGCCGCTGCCGAGATGGTAGGTCTTGGCGTCGGTATATCCCAGTGTGCGCTCCCTGGCGCGCACCAATACATAGACCCTGGCCGCGGTCACATTCACCAGTTGCCGCTTCGCGATGCACGCGGTATCGGTTGTTGGGTTGCAGTTGTAGGTCGCGACATTACAGGTTGTTGGCTGTCCGGACGGGCTGCAGCTCGCGATGCACGGTGTCCCGGTGGTGGCATTGGTGCAGCGGGCAAAGGGGCCATCAGGAATTCCGTCACCCCGGTTTTTCGGGGTATTGGCGCTCGTCGAATCCCATTGGGTTGGCACAGAATAATAATCAACTTGCTGGGTGGTCTTACTGAGGGTGTCGAAGCCAAGCTCCACCCGGAAGCCCTCGATACCCTCGATCAGTGCGGTCGCGGTTTGATGAGCGAGCGTCCCACCGGCAAGATCGAAATCGGCGCGTACCAGGGTGGGAATGCCATCTCCGGAGGTTGCTGCGTAATTGCGGATATAATAGACGTGAGAGTTGAATTTCCGCTTATTGGCATAGGCGCCGCAGTTGCCTTTGTGCAATGTGAAGCCGGTGGTGCCAAGCACATAACGACTTTCTGCTGTGCATCCAGTCGGAGTAGGAACCGGCTGCAACGACGACTGGAAATAGAGCTTGCCGTCGACGTTGGCCTCACAGTTGGGGCTGGTGGGATCGGCCGACCAGGTCGAGGTGCCGGTATTCCACAATAACGCACAGGACTCGGCATAGCGGACGACGAGTATATCCGTATTGGCGAGCCGGTTGGTTATGACACTGCTGCAACTCGTGGGTATGGCGTCGTAAACCTGGACCGGTGTGCCGATGAGGTTGGTCCGGTAGGCGGCGTCCCAACTGGCATAAGCCAGACAGGGGTCGGGGACGGCGAGGGGTAGGTCGATGGGTGGCGTAGTAAGGTACAGGTCATTGAAATCAGGTAAGAACGTTCCCCAGAACCCGGCCAGAATGAGGTCATCTTGCAGCAACTGCATGGCGAAGCGCCCATTCTCGATCAGGCTGTTCATCTTGGCCAGTTCGTTGTTGCTGCGGCTGCTGCTGGCGAAGAGGCCGACGAGTGCCACCAGCATCAGCAGGCCGATGGTGAGCGCGATCATCAGCTCGATCAGGGTAAAACCGGACAGCCAGCCGCATAGCGTCGGCCGAGGGCTGAGGGGAGACGGCCTCTTGTTCATGGGCTCACATCACAGTGCAGCAAAGCGAATCAGGGTCGTGACCGTTCGTCGGCACTGGTCATTCGCACAGGGGGTGCCCGTATCACCGTTATAGGAGTCCTTGCCGCAGGCGACTCCGGCCGGGGGGGCAGCGATGGGCCCCATACCCTGCCAGGCCACGGTCAGAAGATAGTCCCCATTGCCCAGGCTGGCGATGCAACCCCGCCCACCGAGCATGGCCCCGAGTCGACTGCTCGCGCTCGTTTCGCTCGCACCCTGAAGGGCATCGCACCATTCCTTCAGATCGATCTGTTGACGGGTGGTACTGGTGCTGGGACACGTGACGCCCGCCCCGACGGGGGTCGTCGTCACATAGCCGGCTGCCGCAGCGCGATTGTTGGCGATGCGGCTGGCCATGTCTTCGAGCAGGACTAAGGCCTGGGCGCGTTGATAGGCTTCGAGCCCGGCGATCTCCAGCCGGGCCTGGAGTGCAAGCAATGGCATCAGGCCGATGCTGAGAATGGCGACAGTGACCAGCACCTCGATCAAGGTCGTACCGCGGTTGCGGCGAAGAGTCAACACAGCCGGCATGGTTCTCATGTTCGGGGCTCCCCTGCGCGGTTGGACGCGCTCAGGTCATATCACCACTTGGCTAATGGCGTCTTGGCACCATTGCTATCTAAGGTCAGATTGCCATCGCCGGTTTGGGACCCGATGGCGGTGAAGGTCACTTGATAATAAGGAACGGTCCCGGTTCCCACGGCAATGTCATAACTATAGTTTGTCGCGACCGCGGTCGGCAAGGCGTAGCCGCTGGACACCAGGGTGGTCGTGCTGGCATAGCTGCGGTTGGACAGCAGGAACTGCTGCTGGCGATTGTCGATCTCCATTATCTCCGCCTGGGCTGCAGCTCGGTTGGCGCGAACGACATGCTGGCGATAGCCCGGTATCGTGATCGCGGCCAATACGCCAATGATGGCGACGCTAATCATTAGTTCAATGACGGTGAAACCGGCGGGCTTCGGCCTATTGGTTAAAATAAGCATTGTGGGTCTCTCGTGCGCATGCGACTTCAGGTTAAGTTCGCCACCATCAGGGACTCATGTGTCACGCGCACCAGTGGCGGTGGTCAGGAGTTGCCTCCGGCCAATCTATTGGTCTGGGAGCTGACGCAGCCGCTGCGTCCAGTAGAACTGATGTTGGCTGTATCGGCAGCAGCAAAGGATCATCGGCCAGCCAGTGAAGCGGGCAAGCAGACGGGTGACGGTGGCCCTGCCCCAACCACCTAAGATATGGTGGTCGTCGATGAGAGGCAGGAGACTACGTTGACTTCATCATAGAGATAATCGGCCATCATGAGTGTGACCGATCACACACCGTGACAGCACCGGCACCAGCGGAGCGCCCCGGTCCAGATCTACCGAGCACAACCAGGTATAGGACGGGCAGTGTGTCGGCAGCGGCGCGCCGATCCCGGCATGGGCCAGGTTTAGTCCTGGTGTCCCCACTTCCTAGCGAGTTCCGGCTTTACGGTTGGCGCCTGGGTTGGCCGCTGCTTGGTGGCCTTATTGATGGATATGGAGGTAGCAGGATCGGTAATCCAGTCGAGATACTGTTTACAAGAAATTTACCATATTTCATAGCGCGTTGCGAAATGACGAATCGCTTAGTCTGCCGTTGGAGCCACGACAGCGGTGCTGAGTGACTGCTGGAGGCGGCAGGGGAGGAATCCGGCTGCGGCGCCTCGGGGGCGGAGAATGTCCTGCGCGCCCTGGTCCGCGGTCGCGGCGTGGCTTACAGTCCCTGCGCCGCGCTTGGTCCCCGCAGTGCGAACCCTAGCACCGCGCAGCCCCCGTTGAGCCAACGGCTGGCAGGAAGCGGCTCAGGATCAACAGGATTACACCGCGTTGACAGGATGATTTCCCGCGAGGTGGATCGACAACGTCCGCTGCAAACCCCATGAAATCCTGTCAATCCTTTTCATTTCCTTTACTCATGCTGGTTCTCAAATGTTCGCAGGATCGACGCTTCCCCGGGCTCGTCCCACCTGTATCCATCGGGCTCACAAGGGGCGGCATCGTCGCGACTGTGCCCAACCAAGGCGCCGCCCGTCCCCGCACTTGCCCCGCGCACTGACGCAAACCAGATCCCGTCCCCGTGATCGCGTGCTAGACTTTTTGCAGTTGGCCCATTACCACCGGGGACGTGGCCCGGTGGGGTAATCCGGTTCCCGTTCGCCGGCGGGTCATGGTGAACACGCAGGGTGCCGTCCGGTGCGGTCGCACTGCGTCTCAACCGGGCGGGGCGCAGCGATGGACTGGGCCGGAAGATGAGTATGCACAGGGTGAGCGGCGTTACTCTGGTCGAATTGCTGATAACGCTGAGCATTGCCGTCATCCTGCTGGCGGTGGCCGGGCCGTCTTATCAGGCGCTGCTTCTCAATGGCCGTCGGGGCGCGGTAGCAAACGCATTTGTGCTGGCCCTGACCTATGCCAGGAGTGAGGCCGTTAAGCGCGCCGTGCCGATCACCCTGTGCAGCCGGGCGACGAATGCTACCTGTGCCGACAGCACCGCTTGGGATGGCGGATGGTTGGTATTTGTCGACAATCTCACCGGCCGTGCCGGCAGCGTCGGCACCTTGGACCTCGCCGAGCAGATCTTGCTGGTCTATCCCGCGCTGCCCACCGGGACTACCCTAAGGTCCAGCGCCAGAAAACGCGTCACGTTTCAGGGCACCGGCTTCAGCGCGGGGTTCAACGATACCTTTCGGCTGTGCGATCGGCGTGGTCCGGTGGTGGCAAGGAGCATCATTCTTTCCAACCAGGGTCGTGTGCGCACTGCCTTCGGGACTAACTCATGTCCGTGACCATCTCTAACGCCCTGTGGCATCGCCTGGTGGCGCGCCGCTGGCCGCGCACGGCAAGACTGCTCGGCTTCGACCTGATTGAAGTCCTGCTCACGCTCGTGCTGTTCGCCATCGGTCTCCTGGGGCTTGCCGGCCTGCAGGTTCGCAGTCTGAGCGACAGTCACGCCAGCGTCTACCGCACCATCGCCTCCCAACAGGCCTATGACATCGCCGACCGGATCGCCGCAAATCTGGCTGGGGTCACTGCGGGTTACTATGACAATCTGACTGCGACGATTCCGAGCAACCCTAACTGCATCAGTTCCAGCTGTACGCCAGCGAATATGGCCCTGACCGACCAATATCAATGGCTCACGGCGAATTCTGTCGTGCTTCCAGGGGGCACGGGGACGGTGCGTTGCGTCAGTGGGCCAGCGCCCACCTGCGTCATCAATACCCCTGGCGCCAATCGTGTCTTCGATGTCACCGTTTCCTGGTCTGAGCGCGCGGCAGGAGCCCCGGTCACCCAGGACTTCGTCACCCGCTTTGCACCATGAATGCGCTGGACGTACCCGCGATCGGCACCATCCGCTGCGCCCGGTCAGCGCTGGGACCACCGCGCGGACTGACGCTCGTCGAACTCATGATCGCGCTGGCCCTTAGCCTGTTGCTGATCGCCGCGGTCGGCGCGGTCTACCTCGGGAGCAACCAAACCTATCGTGCGGAGCAAGACGGCGCCCGCATCCAAGAGGCCGGGCGTTATGTCTTGGACGTGATCGGCCGCAGCCTGCGGCTGGCCGGCTATACCAACATCGCGTTCAACCAGGCCGTCATGATGACCGGATTCACCGGGACGGCAGTACTTGGTGCCGATCAGGTGTGTGCCGCCGGTGATATTGTGACGATTCAATACGACGGGCCAGGCGATCAGGATGACGATGGTCATCCCGATGACGACATGCAGGATTGCCAAGCGAACGGGATCGCGGCGGAAAACGATGTCGCGGGAGATCATCTGGGGCGACCTAAGATTGTTCAGCATACTATTTTCATCCGGGATGCAACCCTTCGTTGTGATGCCGTTCAAACGAGTCCGACCGAGACGCGGTATCCCCCTAAACCACCGACCACCTGTCCCGCTACGGATGCGGGGGCACCATTACTCGACAATGTCGAGGATTTGCAGGTCCTCTACGGTATCGATAGCAATGACGACCAGTCCGCCGACAGCTATACGGCCACGCCTGTCAACTGGACCACAGTAGTCACCGTCCGCGTGTGCGTACTGGTCCGCTCGGAAATTCCAGGGGGGGCGCCGGCCGGGCAAACCTATTTTAATTGTTCCGGTGCCTTAGGTACCGCCGCCAACGATGAGACACGCTTTACGCCAGCGACTGACACGCGCCTGCGACGGGCCTTTGTTGCCACCTTTGCCCTGCGTAACCGTATCACCCGGATACCCTGACCCCAACGTCTATGTTGAGTCCTTCACCAATCGCTCCGCACCCCCGTCGGCGCGGCATCGCACTGATCACGACGCTGATCTTGTTGGCGATAATGACGGTCCTCGCGGTGGTCGCCGCGCGCATTGCCGCGTTGGAGGAGCGAATGGCCGGTAATATGCGCGACCGGGATATCGCACTGCGAGCAGCCGAAATGGGCCTGCGCGACGCTGAGTGGGACGTCATGACGGCTCGGGGCATTGCCGGTTGCACCGGGTTCGTGCCCGGTTGTGCGAATGGCCTGTGCTACAACGGCTGGGCCGGGTATACCGTTCCCGTCTGGACAGCCATTGATATGACCGTCTCCCCCAGTGTGGGATATGGCCAGTACACCAACGCGACACGCATCGCCGGGGTCTTCGCCCAGCCCCGCTACCTGATCGAGTGTATAGGGAAACAGGTGCCGGGCGGGGGGGGGCTAACCTATTATTATCAAGTAACGGTGCGTGCCGTGGGGCGCAATCCCAATACTGTGGTACGGTTGCAGGAAGTGTTTACGCCTCACTATTGAAGCCGCTGTCCGTCGGGCAGTGCCGTCGTCGCTGCGACGCTGTGCCCGGTGGTGCGATGGTCCGCCGGCGAAGGGCTTGGCCGGCGCTCAGAGTCCTACTTTCAGTGAGTTGATTATCTGACCACGAGGTCCGCTATGAAACACTCTTGGCTGACATATTTCGGTCGCGCGGCGGCGGTGGTGGTCGCTGCTTTTGGAGCCGTTCCGGTGCTGGCGTTATCCATCTCAGACACCCCGCTGTTCTTGGTCGGCCAAGTCCAACCCTTGGTCATTCTCGACATTTCCAAGGATCAGCAGCTCCATAAGAAGGCCTATAACGATTACTCCGACCTCAATAATGATGGACAGCTGGAGACCGGCTATGAGAATGGGATCGACTATTATGGCTATTTCGACCCAAGGAAGTGCTATACCTACAGCGTCGCCAATAAGCGCTTTGAGCCGACGGTGGTGAGCGCAGACAAGTACTGCTCGGCGACCGGGACCCAATCAACTCAATGGAGTGGAAACTTCCTCAACTGGGCGGCGATGGCGCGAATAGATGCGGTGCGTAAGCTGCTCTACGGCGGCATGCGCTCGCAGCCGCGGACCAACGGCGACGGCAGAGGCATCGCCGACGGGGACACCGCCACCTCCACCGTGCTAGAGAGAACCTTTCTCCCCAACGACGCACACGCCTGGGCCAAGTATTACGACGGTTCCGACCTCAGTCGGTTGACCCCCTATACGCCTGAGACGGCCAGGACCAACAGTTCGACGTCAACCACGATCACCAATAGCGGCGCAAATAGCGTCGACTATGACTTTAGGGTGGAATCCGTCAGTGGGTTTTCCGTGAACGATTACGTATTGGTCTCGGCAAGCAGTGCCTACGTGAAAGGCCAGATTATCGATATCAATACGAAGTCGAAGAAGGTCACCGTTCGTGTCGCCAATGCCAATTACCTGGGGAGCGGAACCTATAGTACTTGGACGCTGGAAAATCTCTCGACGCGAGGCATCACCCTGTGCAACACGACGGCGGGGGGAAGTTCGCCGCAAGACAAGTCTCAAACCAATACTAATCTGCCGCTGTTACGGATAGCAAGAGGCAATTTTTCGCTGTGGAACGCGAACGAGCGGTGGCAGTGCCGGTGGAGCGCTGAAGCGACCAATCCCAGCCAAACCGGCAACGGAAACGACTTTTCTGCCTCGGGTGTAGCGGCTGCTGCGAGCAGTCCTGCATTAGCAACGCAGGGCTCTGGCACTGGCCTAGGCGATTATTACGTTCGCATTCTGGCCTGCGTGCCTGGGCTGATTGGCACGGAAAGATGCAAGCAATACAATAGCGCTGATGCAAGTAATTTGAAGCCGATCGGTCTGCTCCAGGTCTATGGCGACGCTGATGAGATCCGGTTCGGCCTGCTCACGGGGAGTTATGACAAGAGTATTTCCGGCGGGGTGGTCCGCAAGCTGATGGGGCCTTTTGGTGATGAGGTCAACGTCACGAGCGACGGCACCTTTACTTCAGCTAATGGTATCGTGGCGACCTTGGATCGACTGCGTATCTACGGTTACTATTATGGCGATGGCAGCTACCTAGGGGGTAATGGCGACAACTGTACCTACGGACTGACCAGCCTCTCCGAGGGCAGTTGCACCAGCTGGGGAAACCCGATGTCGGAGCTCTATCTCGAATCGTTGCGATATCTTACGGCTACCACGGACAATGCCGCCCGCATGCCTCTGTATGCTTACACGAATAACACCAGTAGCCATGATAATCAGTTGGGTCTGGCGCTGCCAAGCTGGACCGCTGCCGTGACTCAGACTAACTACTGTGCGTCCCTCAACACCCTGGTGTTCAACGCCAGCGTCTCCACCACCGATATCGACCTGAAAGACACAGTCATGACGGGTATTAACAGCAGCAGTACCGTCGCCGCCTTGGCGAATCAGGTGGGTGCCGGCGAGGGCATTGCCGGTCAGAGCTACTTCGTCGGTGCCAACGGCACCAGCAACGACGAACTCTGCGATGCCAAGACGGTCGCCAATCTCGGGAGTATTTGGGGAATCTGTCCCGAGGGGCCCTCACAGTTGGGTTCGTACCTGATGCCAGGCATGGCCTACCACGCCCACACCAACCGGATCCGCACCGATCTGACGGTGCCCGGCGCGGATACCCACTCGCTCAAGGTAACGACCTATGGTATCCAATTGGCGACCAATGTACCACGGATCCCAATCGCCTTGGCTGGCGAGACGGCGCCGCGCGTCATCCTGCAGCCCGCTTTTCGGCTGGTTAATGGCAGCAGTTTCGGTGGCGGAACTTTGGTCGAGATGAAGGTCTTGGCGGGCGTGTCGACCCCGACCATGGCGTCCGGCACCCTTTACGTCAACTGGGAGGACAGTGAACAGGGCGGCGATTATGATCAAGATCTATGGGGTGTCGTCAAATATTGTCTGACGACGGTAGCCGGTGGCTGTTCGGGACAGGCGGCTAATACGGTGAAAATCACCACCGATGTGGTCGCCGAATCGACTAGCTATGCCGCGGGGTTTGGTTACACGATCAGCGGTACGACGAAGGATGGTGCCCATTTTCACTCTGGCATTGAGGGTTTCGGGTTCATTGATAGTAGTGGCGTGTTGGGGTGTGCGCCTTGCCAAGCCGAGGATAGCGCGACCACGGTGATTTATAGCCTGAGCGGAAACCTTACCGCCAACGTCCTGCAGGACCCCTTGTATTATGCGGCAAAGTGGGGTGGTTTCAATGACCTTGATGGCGATGGGAGGCCGACTTCGACGCAGGAGTGGGACGTGCTTACCGCAGATGGTAGCCCGGGTTCCGACGGGATTCCCGATAACTATTTCTTCGTCAATAACCCGCTTGGTCTGGAGACCGCGCTGAATTCGGTCTTCCTTAAGATTCTCACTAACGGAGCGGCATCTTCCATCGTAGCAAACTCCTCTGCACTCAATACCAAAAGCCGTATCTATCAGGGACGTTTCAATAGCTATTTCTGGAGTGGGCAGTTGCTTTCCTATCGGCTTGACCGCGGCACGGGAGGCGTCTTGAGTGCCAATTTACCGCCGCCTGGCTGGGACCCGGCCGAGAGTCCGTATCCAGAGTGGGATGCGGGGCAAGAGGTCAGGGAGCAAGCGGATGTCAGCAGTGATACGCGGGCGATCCTGACGCGGACGGAGGACGGGGTTGGGGTGGGCTTCGCATATGCCAATTTGAGCGAGAGTCAGAAGGCGGCGCTCGACACGAATAGCCAAGCGATAGTCGATATGTGCGGTATAGAACGCGTTGGGTACCTGCGCGGTCAGTCGGCGAACGAGGGCGCTGGAACCTTCACCTGCGCGAACCCGCCGGCGAATACGATTGCCAAATTTCGCAATCGGGCGACAGGTATCCTCGGTGACATCATTAATGCAAAACCCGTTTTGGTCGGCAAGCCGGCGGCGGGGTTTGCGGATGTCGACCACCCCGGTTACGCGGCGTTTGCCAGTCGCTATGCCGGGCGGGCGCCGGTGGTGTATGTTGGTTCCAATGACGGCATGCTGCATGGGTTCGACGCGTCCGTGGATGTGAATACCAATACGCCGACCACCACGGCCGGGAAAGAACTCCTCGCCTATGTTCCGTCGGCGGTTTACGCCAACCTCAGTCGACTGACTGACAGCAGATATTTATCCGGACATAGGTATTTTGTTGATGGCTCGGGTATGATGGCTGACGCCTGCATCACTGACTGTACCTCGGCGGCTGCCGCACAGTGGAAGACGGTCTTGATTGGCGGGCTCGGTGCCGGCGGTAAAGGATTTTATGCGTTAGACGTCACGAATCCCAGCAATTTTACGGTGCCAAAAGCAGATGAAGTCGTGTTGTGGGAATTCACTAGTAGCGATGATGAGGATCTGGGTCTAACGTATAACTCGGCACCCACTGACCCGATTATTGGCCAGGCCAAGCAGATTGCCAAGTTTCAGAATGGTCGCTGGGGTGTGATTGTTGGCAATGGTTACAATAGCGCCAACGGTAAGGCCGTGCTCTACGTGTTGTTTCTCTCCGGACCGACGGGGTTCAGCCATGCCTGGCTGGCGGCGGACTATGTGAAAATCGAGGCCGATGCCGGGCCGGATAACGGATTATCAACGCCGGTCCCCATCGATTCCAACGGTGATGGCCTGGTAGATAAGGCCTATGCCGGCGACTTAAGGGGCAACGTCTGGCGATTCGACCTCAGCGCCCGCACTCCCAGGACCTGGGGAAAGTCCCTGTTGTTCGCGGCGGGGACCTCACAACCGATCACCGTGGCGCCGACGCTGAGCCTGCATCCAGCCGCGGGGGTGATGGTGTTGGTGGGAACTGGAAAATACCTGGAAAAGAGCGATAACAGCACCGACATCGCGGGGCAGACTTACTATGGCATACAAGATGTTGGGTCGCTTGTGTCCAAGGCCGAGTTGACTCCGATGGTGGTCACCACGACAAGAGTTGGGACGCAGGTCTTCCGCGGCACGGCGGCCGGCTGTGGAGACCCTCCGGAGACTGCTTGTGCGGCGTCCGCGAAGGGTTGGTATCTGGACTTACCGGCGGCGGGTGAGCGGCCGATCGGCGCTGCGACTCTAATCCGCGGCATGCTCTTTTTCAATACCCTGATCCCATCCGCGATGCCTTGCGAGTTTGGCGGTACGGGGTACTTGATGGCGGTAAACTATCTGACCGGCGCGCCACTAGGCTCGAAGATATTCGATAGCAATGGCGACGGAGCGATTGATGGTGGCGATATCGTGGTCGTGGGGGCGCCGGTGGGTGCCGCGTTGGGCGGCACGACCGTGATCCTGGGAAACGCGACAGGGGGGGCCGGGGTCGGGGTATCATCGCTGACCAGCGGAGAAGTGGTGACGACGAAACTCAACCTGGGTGGCGGGGCGGCCGGGCGCCTCAACTGGCGTGAAATCGTCAACTAAACAGCCAAATCGTTGCGGGGTATCCACTGGGATGGACACGAAACACACGCGGGTACAACTGCGCCGCATGGGGGTGGCGGCGGGTTTCACCCTCATTGAGTTGATGGTCGCCGTTGTCATTATCGCCATCCTGGCGGCGGCGGCCTATCCGTCCTATCGCGAACAGGTCCGGCGCGGCCACCGCGCAGCAGTTAAGGGGGCACTGCTTGAAGATGCGCAATTTTTGGAACGCAACTATACGCTGAACAATTGCTACCACCGCACTGACGGCGTCTGTACGAGCGCGACCGCCAACCTGATCTTGCCGGTCGCGCGGTTGCCGGCGACTGGCACTGCCAATTACACCATCGCGGTCATGTACTCGGCCATCGCGCCCTGTACCTTGGGGCAGTGCTTCACCTTATCTGCGGTGCCGACCGGGTCCATGGGCGGGGACTCCTGTGGGACCCTGACGCTCGATCAGGCGGGTGTTCAAGGGGCGAACGACGTGGTCTGCTGGCAGCGATGAGTGCGCTGACTTGCGCCGCAATCCGCTTTCTCGTCAGGTTGAGATATCCAGGGTCGGTGAGGGCCGCTGCAGGAAATTGCCCTGCACGTAGTCCACCCCCGCGGTCCACAGGATGGTGAGGGAGCGGGCGTCCTCGACCCCGGTCACCACGGTCTTGACGTTGAATTCGCGGGCCAGATTCGCCAATACCACCAGGCGCTGTTGCTTGTTGTGGTCGTCGGCCAGCCCTTTGGCGAACTCCGGGAGCAGGAGGACGAAGTCCAGTGAGAGTCCCTGTAACAGCATTTGTGGGTGGTCGGTGGAGCCAAAGCGATTGATCGCGATCCGGCACTTGATCGTCTTCAGACTTTCGACGATTCGGGTCAGGTTGCCCAGGTTGCCGTCCACCAGTTCCTCCTGGAACACGAAGGTAAGCCAATTCCCGCGAACATCGAATTCGCGTAGACAGTCGCAGATCCAGATCAGGATACCGGGATCGCGGAAACTATCCTCCGCCAGGTTGATGAAAAAGTTGAGCTGGTGTCCGGCGCGGCGGTGCTCGCCCAAAGCCTTGATGGCGTGGCGAATCGCCCATTTGTCCAGGCGCTCGATCAGGCCGCTGAGGATGGCCGCACCGATAAATTCCCGGGCCTCGATCAGGTTCTCGGACGCATCGTTCAAGCGCATCAGGACGCTGTAATTCTCCTGATTGTCCCCCATCAGGCTGATGATCGGCTGGTAGACGAGCAGAAAACGGTCATTGGCGAGCGCCCATTTGACCATGTCGATCATCGCGGCGTCGCTGTCCGCGGTGCTTTGCTTGGTGCGCGCCGCGAGGGACGTACTCTTCTGCGTCGGCGTGGCGGGCCCCACGGGCCTCACCGGCGCCGGGGCACCCGGCGCCGGAGCGCCACCACGACTGGCACGAAAGGCGTCGTCGAGCAGGTTGGCGGCGGCGGGACTCAACCCCGCCACGACCACATAGCCGACGTCGCAGTTGGCCTCAATGTCCGATTTGCCGCTCGCGCTCGGGGGTAGACGAACCTGTGCGCGGATGCGTTCCGCCAGACCCTCGGCGCCAATCTCGTCGAGTCCCGGGGCGAGGAGTCCGTAACTGTCACCGCTGATGTTCACCAGGACACCCAGGGCCGCACACAGCCGGGTCAGTGCGGCGGCGAGGGTGCCGATCAACTCCAGACCGCGGGTCAGGCCCGCCTCCCGGAACAAGTCAGGTGCCCCGCGGATCGCAATATAGAACAGTGTAAAGGGCTGGGGTGCACGGCGCTCGGGACCCACCAGCGTGTCGACGGCGGCGACCAACACGGGGTAGCCGGGCAGGGCGCTGCGGACGGCGGCGCCCGGCTCAGCCACCAGTGCGGAGGGGGGCGCGGCGCGTACAATGAGCCGCAGGCAGTGTTCGCCATCGACCTCAGCGAGGGCGGCCGTCAGGGTCGCGGGAAAGCGGCTGGCATCGGCCCGTACGCCCTGTATCGTCAGTTCAGCGGCCCCCTGGGGCGGCACCGACTGCCGGTTGCGCAGGAAGTTGCGAACCACGGCATGGTCTTTTGCCTCGATCAGGTCCAGCAGGGCGGCGGACTGCACGTCGTCCACCGTGGGAAAGCGAAACAGGTTGAGGTAGGCGGGATTGGCATGGACATGCATCCCCTCCTGGATGAAGGCCACCGCCTCCTCGCTGCTCTCGACCAACTCCCGGGCGCGCTGTTCACATTGGCGCAGTCGCGCCGTCAGTTGCTGGAGCTGGCGGCGTGCCCGCAGATCGGCCAACTCCCGGCTCACCACCAGTTGGAGGTGCTCGGCATCGTTGCGAGCGGTGACGTCGCGTGCCCCGTTGCTCATGGCGCGAATCACCGACTGTGGCTCCCCGGCGTGGTCGGCAATCACGATCAATGGGACATCAGCCGCCAATTCCCGATGGCGCGCCAGTACTGCATTCAGGTGCACCGCCGGGTCGTAGGCGCAGCAGATGATCAGGTCGCAGGCGCGCTGCTCCACCAGTTCCGCAATCTCCTCTGCGTGTACAGTGTGGGTGCCGCGCACCGGCAAACCGCCGTCGCGCACGGTCGTGATCAGGCGCTCTGCCTCGCTCTCCTGAGCGATCATAAGGAGCATGACGACGGTTTGTGCTTGAGCGGGCATACGTGGGACGCTGTCGTAGGAGTGATCTGTCGGTTTCAGTCCAGCGCCATTATCGGCGCAGCGGGGCGGAGAAGGAAACGTTGATTTTTGCCTTTCTCGCGCACCGCAGCGCGGTGCCCGCAACGACGTCCGTCAAGCCAGCGGCCGCTTGCAGGATTCACCCTGCACCTCACGCACCAGACGCGGCACCAGATACCCCGGAAGCCTTGCACGCAGCGCCGCCAGCAGGTCCCGCGCCGTGCGGTCCGGCACGGCAAAGTGGGCCGCTCCTTGCACCAGATCCAACTGATGTAGATAGTAGGGTAGCACGCCACAGTCGATCAGCCGCTCGCTCAATTGCGCGAGCGCGTCCGCGCTGTCGTTGACCCCGCGCAACAGGACGCTCTGGTTGAGCAGGGTAACACCGTGCCCTCCCAGCGCCCGCAACCCGGCCTGCACCGCGACACCGAGCTCCCGGGCATGGTTGGCGTGGATGACCAGGACCGGCCGGGGGTGCAGCGCGCCCAGCAGATCGCCCAGCCGCGGCGTGATCCGCGACGCCAGCACCACGGGTAGCCGGCTGTGCAGACGCAGGCGCCGCACATGGGGGATCGCGGCGAGTTGGGCGAGCAGCGCGCGCAGGGAGTCGTCACTGAGCAACAAGGGGTCCCCACCACTCAAAATGACCTCGGTGAGCGTGGTATCGGCGCGGATCGCAGCGACGGCAGTGGCGATCCGTGCGCCGTAGTGACCCAGCCCGGAATAGGAGAAATGGCGCCGGAAGCAGTAGCGGCAATGGACGGCGCAGCCACCGTGGACCATCAGCAGGGCGCGCCCCGCATACTTGCGCAGCAACCCTGGGGCACAGGTGGCCGCGGTGTCACCCACCGGGTCGTCGCGGCACCCGTCCCGGGCGATCCGCTCGGTCGCGAGCGGCAAGACCTGGCGCAGCAGTGGGTCATGGGCGTCGCCCGGCCGCATCAGGGCGGCGAACCCCCGCGGCACCAGCAGTGGGAAGGGCCCGGGTGTCGGGTCCAGGTCGGCAACGTGCTCCCGCGCTAGCCCCAGAAACGCGAGCAGCGGTTCGACCTGGGTGAAGGCTGTCGTCAGCTCACTGCGCCAAAGGTCGCCCGCCGGGGCGTCGGTCTGACATTGGGTCGTGCTTCGCGCTAACATGACCGGCCTATTTTCCACACGTAACGAGGACGACATGGCAAGCTACAACACCAGTGAGTTCAAAAGCGGGCTCAAGATTATGCTGGACGGGGACCCGTACAACATCGTCGAGAACGAATTCGTCAAGCCGGGCAAGGGCCAGGCTTTCAACCGGGTGCGCGTGCGCAACCTCAAGAACGGCCGGACCGTGGAGAAGACCTTCAAGTCCGGAGATACGGTCGAGGCGGCCGACGTGCATGATACCGACATGCAGTATCTCTACAACGACGGCGAGCACTGGCACTTCATGGACCCAGCCACGTTCGAGCAGATGACGGCCGACGCCACGGTGGTCGGGGACACGGCCAAGTGGATCAAAGATCAGGATATGTGCAAGGTGACCCTGTGGAACGGTCTACCCCTGGCCGTGGAGGCGCCGAATTTTGTCGTGTTGCTGATTACGCAGACCGATCCTGGCCTCAAGGGCGATACCTCCGGTGGTGGCGGCAAGCCGGCGACCCTGGAGACCGGCGCCGTCGTGCGCGTGCCCTTGTTCGTACAGAGTGGTGAGTTGGTCCGGGTCGACACCCGCACCGGCGAATACGTCTCCCGCGCCAAGGAGTGAGTCCGTCTCCCGGTCTTGAGGTGACCGACTGGTCTCCCAGTGCCGCCCTGGAGGCGATCCGGGCGCGGGCCGCGATGCTCTCGCGCCTGCGCGGCTTCTTTGCGGTCGCCGGAGTCCTGGAGGTCGAGACCCCCATCACCGCCCGCTCCGCCGGGTCCGACCCGGCGCTGGATAGCCTGGTGACGTGCTGGCATGGACCGGGCTACCCGCGGGGACTGCCGCTGTATCTGCAGACCTCGCCCGAATTCCCCATGAAGCGTTTGCTGGCCGCCGGACTCGGCCCTATCTATCAGATTTGCAAAGTCTTTCGTGACGGCGAGCGGGGTCGACTCCACCACCCTGAGTTCAGCCTGCTGGAGTGGTACCGGCCGGGCTTCGGTTACCAGGCACTGATGGACGAGGTGGCCGCGCTGGTGCGCTGCGTGCTTGAGCGTCCCGACCTGCGCAGCGAATGCATCACCTATCGCGGGCTCTTTCGCGAGCGGTTGGGGCTCGATCCTTGGGCGGCCGGGGTGTCGGCGTTGCGCGAGCGGGCGCTGGCCGCCGGGATCACGGGGATCGAGTCCACCGAGATGGATCGCGACGGCTGGCTCGACCTGTTGCTGACTCACTGCCTGGAACCCGGCTTGGGGGTGGGGCGCCTGACCTTCCTCACGGATTACCCGCCGAGCCAGGCGGCCCTGGCCCGGCTGCGGGTCGATGAGGTGCCGGTGGCGGAGCGTTTCGAGCTCTATCTCGACGGGGTGGAACTGGCGAACGGCTTCCAGGAATTGACCGATGCCACCGCCCAGGCGGCGCGTTTCCACGCCGACCAGGATACCCGCCGCCGCCAGGGTCGCGTCACGCTGCCGCTGGACGAGTGCTTCCTCGCCGCCTTGGCCGCCGGGATGCCAGAGTCCGCCGGCGTCGCCCTGGGGCTGGACCGGCTGCTGATGGCGCACCTGCACGAGTGTCACATCGACGCCGTGCTGGCCTTCCCGGTGGAGCGGGCCTAGTCCCCGAACCCCTTCTGGATCGCCCCCACATCCATCGCCTCAACGTACTGTTGCACCGCGGTACTGTCCTTCAGACCGCGGCCCTTGGCCTGGATCAGGATGCGGGTGCCGATCATCAGGGAGACCTCATACTCGTCGGAGTCCGGCGCGTGCTTGGTGAGGCCGCGCTGTCCTTTGAATGAGTAAGGCTTGGAGCCCGGGTCTGCCTGCATCATGAAGGGCGAGGAGAGGAACATGGTCAGCAGCGGGAGCAGCGGGGAGTCGGCCGTCACGCTGAGGGTCAGCTCGGCGCCGTCCGCGCGAAAATAGCGCCGTGTCAGATTGATGCCGGTGATCATGCCGGCGAGTCCGCCGGACTGCGATTGCCCGGGATCGGCCTGCCAACCGGCGAACGGCTCCGGTAGCAATTTCAACAGCCCCGCCGTCTGCCGCTCCTTGATCGCGGCGATTGCGAAGTTCAGTGTGTCCGCGGCGGTGCGCAGATCACCCGCGTCATACGCCTTGCGGGCGGCGTCCAGTTGGTCAGTCACCTCGTCGGCCCGTGCCGCGGTGGCGAGGGTCAGGACGGCGGCGAGGGCCGTGTTGAGCGGCGTGCGGTATCTCATCGGGGGCTTCCGGTTGGGTTCAAGAGCGGGCCTGGGCTATTATGGCGCGGCCCCGGCGCGCCTGCCCGAATCCTCGACGACGGTCTGCCGCGCGCATTGCTGGCGTAGCGCCCCGCCCTCCCATATAATTTTCAATGCTGCGCGGCCAGGGGTCCAGCACCATCGGGTACCAGCCAAGGTCGAAAACAGGAGATGGATCAAAATGCCTGACGCCAGTCGCCCCAGCGATCCGCTGGTCTGTTTTTTCGGGTCCGACCTCAGGCTCTGGGACCGGCTACACGACCGCTTGGCCGAGCATCTGATCAAGCTGCGAAACACCGACAGTATGTCAGGTCTGATGGCCGCGGTGGGCGCCCGGGGGGCGACCGTCCTGATCATGGAACTCGACAGCCTACCGCCCGGAAGCACGGCGGCGAGCATCCTGGATCGGCTGGAACGCGACACCGGTAGCCGTCCAGAGTTGGTCTGCCTGGTGGGTCAGGCGATTGAACACCGCGGTGAGACCTGCCCCGAGGCGGTCGCGACCTTCCAGGCGCCATTCGATGCGTCGCGTATCGTCGCGCGGGTCCTCGATTCGGTGGCCGCCCGGACCGTGCGGCTGCGGCGCGTCCTGATCGTGGATGGCCTGCCCCAGGAAGGGGATGAATTCCAGGCAATCCTGCGGGGTGCCGGCCTGTCGGCAGACCAAATGGCGGACCCGCAGCGGGTCATACGGGTCTTGGAGCAATCCGCGACAGACCTGGTACTGTTGGATCTCAACCTTCCCGGGGGTGCCAGCCGCAGAGTCACGGACGCGATCCGCCGTCACGCGATACTCTACAACCTGCCGATTCTTTTTCTCTCCGCAGAAACCTCCCCGGAACACCAAGGCGAGGTCTTGGACCTGGGCGGTGACAAGTATCTGGCGCGACCGGTGTCAGCAGAGCAACTGCTAGCCGCGGTCCGCGGGCGGTTCGCTGAGAGTGGGGCGGTTGCCCCGACCGCTGGCCCCCCGGCTGCCGCCAGTGCTGCGGCGTCCCCGCTGCTGAGCCAAACCCAACTGGTCAAGCGCCTCGACCACGCCGTCATTAATGATCCGGCGCCTGCGATCGGTCAGGCCGTCTTGTTCATCCGGCCCGACGACTCGGTGCTCGTCGCGACACTGGATGCCGTGGGGCTGGATCAGCTGCTGCGGTTAGTCTTCGAACTGGTCTGTCGCCAGGCGGCCACCCGCTTGCACGCGGCCGCCCTGTGCGAGGATGGGTGCTATGCGTGGGTCCACTGTGGCAGCGATGCAGAAATCATTGAATTGGCGGATGCCATCCGGATGGGCGCCGCGTCACTGGCGCTGCCCGCGAGGCTGGGCCGGCTCTCCTTCAGCATTGGGGTCGGGTTCTTCGCGCCCCCGCTGGATAACGCGTTGACCCTGATTTCACGTGCCGAGGCTGCCGCCGAACAGGCGCATAATGCCGGGGGCAATCGGGTCTACCGACATCGTGAACCGCGGCGGCCGGGGGTGGTCGCCAACGCCCGCGTCCTGGGGCTTTTGCAGCAGGCACTGAATGGATCAGGGTTTCAGTTGGTCTATCAGCCCATCGTCTCGCTGCGCACCAGCATTCACGAACGCTATGAAGTGCTGCTGCGGTTGCGCACGCCCCACGGCGAGATTATGCCGCCCTCGACCTTCCTGCCGGTCGCCGCAGACCATGGCCTGCTCCCCGCCCTGGATCGCTGGGTGCTCGCGGGCGCACTGGCGACCCTGCACGCAGAGCGCGCCACCGGCCGCCGGACCCGACTGATGATCCACCAGACGGTCGTCAGCTTGGCTGAACCTGGCTGGCTCAAGTGGTTACGCGACGAGATTCTGCGGCTCAACCTGATCCGTCAGCGCCCAGTGCTGGAATTCAACGCCCGGGACATCTTGGCCGACGAGGGTCACGCCCGACTCCTGTTTCCGGAACTGGCCCGGCTGGGCATCGACATTTGTCTGGCCGGCGTCACGGACAGCAAGGCCGACCTCGACCTGCTCACCCGCCTGCGCATCGCCTTTGCCAAACTGGCGCGGGAACTGGTCGACCGGGAGTCGGGGGCGCGCCTCAATGGTCTGGTCGGGCGCGTGCATAAGTACGGGCCGCAGGTAATTGCGGCGGGGATCGAAGATCCGGAAGCCATCGGCCGCGTCTGGTCCAGTGGCGTCGACTTCATCCAGGGCAACTTCATCCAGTTCCCCGAGGAAAGCCTGAACTTCCAATTTCATCAAGAGGCGGTGGCGGTCGGCTAGATGGGGCGCCAGCCGCCGGGTATCCCGGCCCGGCCGGCCTCGACTCCGCCCGTGAACCGGGCGATCCGCGAGGTCGTAGGCCTTCACCGCCGCCCCACACCCGCGGGACCGCTTCCCTGGCCCTCACCATGGTCGACGCCGTATGCGACCAATCAACAGTACGGAGCACGGCTCGCTAGCCTATGAAAGTACTTGCCATCGACACCTCCGGTGATGCCTGCTCGGCCGCCCTGTACCTTGATGGCGTCATCGAGCAACGCCTGGAACTTGCCCCGCGTCGACATGCGGAGTTGATCCTGCCAATGATGCAGTCACTCCTCACGTCCGCTGGGATCGCGCTCGGGGCACTGGATGCGATTGCCTTTGGCTGCGGGCCCGGGTCCTTTACCGGCGTGCGGATCGCGGTGGCGGTGGCCCAAGGGGCCGCCTTCGGGGCGGGGCGCCCGACGGCTCCGGTCTCCACCCTGGCCGCCCTGGCCCAGGGTGAGTTCCGCCGGACCGGCTGCCGCCGGGCGCTCGTCGCCCTGGATGCGCGGATGGGGGAAGTCTACTGGGGCGCTTATGAGATCGGTGCGCACGCCATCATGTGGCGCGACGGCGAGGAGTTGGTCGCCGCTCCCGGCGCAGTCCCGGTCCCGGCGGGCGATGGCTGGTGCGGGGTGGGGCCCGGCTGGGCGGCCCATCGGGAGACGCTGGCGCAACGCATCGGTGCGGGGCTGCTGGCGGTGTCCCCACAGCCCCTTTGCGAGGCCCGTGACGTCGCCCTGATCGCGGCAAGGGCGGGGCGCCTGGTGGCGGCGGAGCTGGCGCGGCCGGTCTATCTACGCGAACAGGTGACCCACCCGGCAGCCCGCCCCCGCGTGTAACCTTGAACTCAAGGCTCGGAGCCCCTCGCCCGCTCAGGGTCGAACGGGCGCCCGGTGGTCCGCGCCGTCATGGGCATGCTCGTCCTGATGGCGACAATGGTGCTTGAGGCAGTTCAGGACATACGCCAGTAGCAGGCCGCCAACCACCGCGAAGACCACGGCGCTGGCCCCCGCCCGTGGGCCAACCTCCGGAATCGAGAGTTCCAGGGTGAGCCAGGTCATGAACGCGCTGATCGTCGCGATCACGAAAATCATGATGAAGGGCAGTGGGGAGTTATCGCACTTGGAACACAGTTTCATGGTCGACTCGGTCGTTGCGGATGGTTGGCCCAGCCCTCGGCCTAGGGCGCAAGACAATGCTGACCATTGTCATTATAGTTTCTTTGTGAGCTCAGTGCAGAAAAACCGCAATGTCGCATTCAGGCTACAGGTTGCTGATCAATTATTGGCCCAGCGCGAGCATAGCGGAAATGGGAAATAGTGCATTGCTGATCATCAATCCATGACCACACGTCCTCAGTCCGACCCGCCAAGTCCGTTCGCCGATGTCCCGCAGGAGCCGCGCCGGGCGTTGGGGCGGATCTTTGCTGCGGCCCTCCAGGCGGCGGACGGTCGGGCGGCGGTAAGCCGGGCGCTCGGCGCAGCCGGCGCGGCCGGCCCCTGGTGGCTGATCGCCATCGGTAAGGCCGCCGCTGCCATGACCTTGGGCGCACTGGACTGCTTGGGGTCGGAGTGTCTGGGCGGTCTGGTGATCGAGAAAACCCTGCCGCCGGATTTGCGTCGCTTCACGGCCCACGGCATCGCCTGCCTGACCGGCGGTCATCCACTGCCCACGCAGTCCAGTCTCGTTGCCGGCGAGCAACTGTTGATCGCCCTGGCGCACACACCCCCGGGGGCGAGGCTCCTGGTCCTGATGTCCGGCGGCGCCTCAAGCCTGGTCGAGGTCCCGGTGGCCGGGCTGGGATTGGCGGAACTGGAGCGGCTCAACCGCTGGCTACTGGCCAGCGGGCTGCCGATCGGCCCCATGAACCGTGTCCGCACGGCGGTCTCACGCATCAAGGGCGGCGGACTCCTGGCCGCCCTGCCGTCGGGACCCCCGCGGGTCCTGGCGATCTCGGACGTACCCGGGGATGACCCGGGCGTGATCGGTTCGGGTCTTCTGGTACCCGCGGTGGGGCTGGCCGTGGCACTGGCCGGGCTCCAGTTGCCGCCCTGGCTGCGTACCTGGGTCGATCGGGGGCTCACCCAACGCGGGGCGGCGTCACGTCCGGGGCCGCCCATCGAGTTGGTCGCGACGTTGGAGCTGGCCAAGTCAGCCGCCGCCGCCGCCGCGCGGGCGGCCGGACTCCCGGTGCTTGTCCATCCGGCGTTCCTCGACGGCGAGGCCGCCCAGCGGGGGCGTGAACTGGCCCGCCAGGTCCGGGACGGGGCCCCCGGAGTCCAGGTCTGGGGCGGCGAGACTACAGTGCGGCTTCCCCCAGTGCCCGGACGTGGCGGGCGCAATCAACACCTGGCCCTGGCCGCCGCACTCGAACTGGCCGGTCATCGCGATTGCTGGCTACTCGCCGCCGGCACCGACGGCAGCGATGGCCCCGGCGAGGACGCCGGAGCCTTGGTCGACGGCTGGACCCTGGAGCGTGCCGCCATTGCGGGCCTCACTCCCGAGGACTGCCTGGCGCGCGCCGACAGCGGCCGCCTGCTGGCCGCCAGCGCCGACCTGATCTATACCGGGCCGACTGGGACTAACGTTATGGACCTGGTGGTGGGGCTGAAAACACCGCGGTCTTGATCATTTAGTTCAACTTTGGCTTCTCTGCACCGATCTCAAGCGCCGCCGGGAGTGCACCGCCCCCGGGTTTGAGCCGTCCCGGGGCCAGCGGTGCTTGGCAGAACCACGGTGGTCCGCATCCAGCCCAGTTCGGCACCGGCAGCGGGTAGCGCACCCGCTCGAAGGAATAGGTGGGCGGGGCTGTCGCGATGCCCGGTGACGGTTTGGTCCAGCAGACGGAGCCGAGGGTGGCGAGCAGGTTCAGCACCAATAGCGGCGCCAACACCCAGGGCCAGCCCAGGTTGCCGCCGACCGGCGGCGCCTGATCCTGCTGGCCGGTGAGATGAGCGAGCCGACGCTCCAGCCGCCACAGGGCGCCTTCGATGCCGGGGCGGCGCAGGACGTTGAGCAGAAGCGCGCGGTAGTCGCTCGGCAGTCGCTCTAGATGCTCCAGTAAGGCCTGGAGATTGGACTGGTCGGCGCGGATGGCGGGGAGCAGGACGAAGGCGCCGGGGCCCAAATCGATGGCGTCGGGGCCGATTGGCTGCCACTCGGGCTCCAGGCCGGGGCGCAAGAGGAGCAGTTGCGAGGCCGGGTCGTAACCCGTGGCGGGAATCGTCGCCAGGCGCAGTTGCGTGCCGGCACCGGCCAGGCGGGTCGCGGCGATGAGCCCCCCCGCGGCCGCGGTGACGCGGGCGCGAATGGTCTCCAGATCAATGGCGGGCCCGTCCGCCGGTGGCCAGGGATCGGTCAGTGCGCCCCGGCAATAGACCTGGTAAAGGGTGTCGCCGTCGGCGTGCGGGCGCGCCCAGGTGTAGAGATGGCAAGGCGCGGTATCGCGGTTGCAGAAAAAAGCGAGCCGTTCGTTCATTGGGCACAGCCTCCGCAAGGGTCGGTCCAGATTCGGTCGATCGCCCGGGCGCGCCAGGCCACCGTGAGGGCCAGTGACTCGGCCGCGGGCAGGGCATCTGCCTCGGCGTCGATCAGGGCGAGGGCCGCCTGACGGGTCGCCTCGGCGAGTCGGGCGCCGCCGCCGCGCGCACCCGGCGCCGCCGTTTCCTCCAGGACGCTGTCGAGCAGCGCCTCCCACCAACGCGGGTCGCGTCGCAGCGTCGCGCAGGCCGGGTGATACATCAGCCACTGTGCGAGGGTCCCGGCCTGGCGGTCGGGCTGGAGGATGGCGGCGACATGCAGCAATGGCAGGATGGCCCGGGCATCGTCGAGCCCCGCCCAGTCATAGCAGGCGCGATCCATGGTGAGCATCTGCGAGAGCGTGTTCCAGCCGTATTTGATGAGCGGGCTGGTGCGACTGCGCTGGCAGGCGGGCAGGTCGCGGATCGCCCGCAAGAGCGCGATCAGTGGGTGTGAGTCGGCGCGGCGCTCACCGTCCTGGACCTGCTGGCACAGCCGTGCCAGCACCGGGCTCAGCGCCGAGCCGTCGGCTAGGGCGGCGATGACCGCGGCGGCCCAGTCCGGCGCCACCGCAGCGGGCGGCGCCCCCCGGTGGGCAGGGGCGGCGCAGAGCCCCGCCATGCCGTCCGGATCGCCGCCCCGCCCGGCCAGTTCCTGCGTCTGCTCGGTTTGGAATGGATGGACCCAGGGCCAGTGGGTGCCCGGTTGGGTGAGTCGGCGCAGGTCCTGCGGCGTGAGGGTGCCCAGGTCTTCCAGGACCTGGGCCCAGGTCTCCCGGGTAACATCCACCAAGGGCTCATGCGGGGCCTCGCTCCGATTGGCTGGCCGATCCATCCGCCACTGCGGCGGGCGCACGCGGGCGGCGTCGTCGCGCAGGGCCGCGAGTGCCGGGCTGGTCATCCAGAGGATGGCGAGGCGGCGCCGGATCGGGGCGTCCAGGGTCCGATCGGCGTGCCGGCGCCAGGCCAGCCAGGCGCCGGCCTCAATCAGCCGCGCCGTGGTGGGTTCCGGTTCCTGCACCATCAGGGACTGGAGACGCCGCTGGTAGGCGGCGATGGCCGACTCCGCGCTAGCGGGTAGCAGAGCGGCGAGTGGGATCAGATCCCGGCAGCGCAGCCGCTGGCAGAGCGATTCCTGTCCCAGCAACAGGGTGGCGACCTGCGGCGTTGGCCTGAGGTGCAGGTACCCGTCGCCGTCGAAGAGCGTGTCGCTACTCAGGAAGTCCCAGCGCCCGGCGACCAATTGCGCCAAGATTCCTGCGGGGTCAAGGACCTTCGCGAGTCCTGCGGTCGCCGTCCAGAAACGCTGCCGCAACATCTGCGTTTGGGCCGGCCGCGTCTGCGCCAGGGGTGTCGCGAGGTCGAGATAGGCCAGCGGGTCGGTCGCGGGATCGAGCCGCCCGATCGCCCCTTGCAGATCCGCGGCGATGGCCTCCACCCCCCCTGGTTGGGCCCGTAGTCGCAGGAACAGCCGGGAGGCGAGGTCCCCAAGCGCGGTCAGGGACTGCGGGTGGCTCAGCAACTGCCGCGCCAGAGCCGTGGCCTGGGGTAAGGGCAGGGTGGCCAGGTCGCCGGACTCCCAGGGCGGCGCCAGCACACCGGCCTTGCCCGCCTCCAACATCAGCTCGAACAGGCCCGACTGGTCCAGCCAGGCGAGCAAGCCGGCTGACTCCGCTTGGCGTGCCCCGAGCATTCCGGCCTGATACTCGGCCCTCAGTGCGCCGGCCAGTGGCCCGCCGCTGGCCGCCAGGTCCGCGATGCTCAGGGGGCCGGTCAGGGCGGCCGAGCGTCGGGCGGTGATCAGCGGCGGCGCCAGGTCACACAGTTCCAGCAGGCGGCGGCGTTTGGCCCCTTCGGCAGGGTTCCACCAGGCGGTGAGCCCCGCGTCGAGCGTCGCGCTACGTTGCTGGAAGGCGTCGACCAGGGTGTCCTGGAGGCGCCGCTCGCCCACCGTAAGGCCGTCGTCGGCGCGCAGGATGAAGCGGATCAGGTGGTCCGGCGGGAAGCGTGCCCAGTCCTGCGCCCGGATCAGGGTCGGCCAGGGGACCAGCGGGTTGGTCCGCGCCTGCACGAGCAGAAAATTGGCGAACAGGCTACCGCAGTGGGCCGCAGTGCCGGCCAGGGCGACGGCCAGGTTATAGGTCAGTGTGACCCAGCCGGTCAGGTCCGGTCCCGGGGGGGCGCCGGTGTCGGTCCAGAGTCGATCGAAGCGTTCGCTGAACCCGGTTAGGTGGGCCGGGAAGCGCTGCGCGCTCTCGATGACGGCCTGGGCATAATCGAACAAGCCATCCGCCGGTGCGGGACCGTCGTGCCGCTCGCCGCGGGCGTCGAGCAGCAGGGCGCGGCGCCTCACCGTACTCAGGGCCGGTCCGGCCAGTTCCTCGGGGATGACCAGGAGGTCGGCTGCTCCGACCGCGGTCCGGTTGGGGTCGGACCCGATCCCCAGAAAGGACTCGGGGATGCGGCTGAAGACCCGCACCCGGCAGCGCTGCCGCAGCCGCTGCGGGAGCGCCCCGCGGGCGAAGGCAACGATCCGCGCCAGCGGTGACTCGGCGGTGAACTGCGTGAGCGGCACGCCCAGGATGACCGGCCAGCCGGTCATCATGCCGTGGAACAGGTGGGCGATGAGGCTGATCGCGAGGGCCTTGCCCGCCAGGATGGGATCCAGCGGGGCGACAGTTGGGGGCGGCAGGTCAGCGCTCACCGGTGTAGCACCTGGCGTCGGTGCCTGGGTCAGAAAGGCGGCGTCCTGGCCCAGGTAGAGACCGGGATCGAAGCCCCCGGTGCAGGCGGAGAGTAGCCAGGCGCGGGCATGGGCGAAATAGGCGTCCCGGCGGTCATACTTTCCGGCGGCGGTGAGGCGTACCACGAAATAATAGGGGCCGGCGGGGAAGCAGGACCAGCCGATCAGCCGCTGCGGCAGTCGGCCATGGTCGCCGGGGCTGGCATCCAGGGTCAGCCACTGGCGGATGCCGCGCAACAGCTCCGGGTTGCTCTGCAAGGGCGCATCGGCCGCAAGGTACTGTTCGCCGCGTTTGATCGGCGTCCCCGCCTCGCCGATGCCCTGATCGGCCTGGCCGCGGCAGACTGAGTAGCTGGGTGGGATCACGGATACTCCGGTGGATCGGGGAGGTCCGCCGATTCTACCCGAGCACCGCGCCTGCTGGCGGGCGCGGTGTCCCGGCCAGTTGCCGTTACGGCAGATCACCACCATCGCAACGGCTGACGGGCCGCCTTACCCGCAGAACTCGAGGTTGTTTCTGCTACGATAGGACGTTTAGACGCGAAACAGTAGCGTGCGCTGATGAGACCGATGGCGAAACACTGTGGGATCGGAAGCGACCCAGGGCCGGGGACCGCGGCGTCCCGCTTGCGCTCTGGTGCGTGCCGACTTGATCAACACCGGCGCTGGTGGCCGCTGTTGCTGATCGGTCTGCTATTGACGCCGCCGGCGACGGCCCTCAAGCTCGAGGTTGAGGTTAAGGGGTTGGAAGGCGAGCAAAAGGCCAACGTACTGGCCCTGCTGGCCATCTATCAGGAGCGCAACGATCCCACCCTGACCGGGGCGCGGATGCAGGTGCTGCATCGGCTCACCCCCGAGCAGATCCGCACGGCATTGACCCCCTTCGGACTCTATCGTGTCGCCGTCAAGGACAGTCTGACGGCGCCCACCGAGCAGCGCGGGGCCTGGGTCGCCACCTATGGGGTCGATCCCGGTCAGCCGGTGAAAATCACCGCGGTCAATTATCGGGTGAGCGGCCCCGGGGCCGAAAACCCGGCCTTTCCTAAGGAGTTCCCCCTAAAGGTGGGGGATGTACTGCTGGACAGCCGCTACGAGCAGGCCAAGTCCGATCTGCGCTACGCCGCCTCCTCCCATGGCTACCTGGACTACCGACTGGTGGAACATCAGGTCCTGGTCGATCCCGTGCACGCCAGCGCGGTGGTCAACTTCGTGCTCGAGACCGGGCCGCTTTATTTCTTCGGTCCGGTCAGTTTCACCCAGAACCTGCTGAACGAGGGCCTGCTGCGGCGCTTCGTGCGCTTCAAACCGGGTGACGTCTACAATCCGGACCGGCTGGTGAGCCTGCAATCGCGCCTGCTCGGCACCGAGTATTACAGTCGGGTGGAAATCCTGCCCCATAAGGACCCCACGGGCCAGAGCCAGGTGGTGCCCATTGAGGTGTTCGCGAGCCGCAACAAGGCCAATAAATTTCGGGTGGGCGGGGGCTTCGCGACCGATATCGGCCCACGCCTCAGCCTGGACTGGCAACGCCGCTATCTGACCCCCATGGGGGATAATTTCCGTACCTTCCTGAGCCTGTCCCCGGGGCTGTCACGGTTCAACTTTGACTATCGTCTACCCATTGGCGATCCCCGCCGCGACTATTTTCGGATCAATCCGGACATCTCCCATTACGATAACAGCACCCAAAAGGGCTCGATTGCGTCGATCCATTTTGGTCAATCCATCGTGACACCGGGCGGCTGGCGGCGCGATCTGGGGATCGACTACCGCTACGAGAACTATGAGATCAACGGCGTGGTACAACCCGCGGTCAATGAGCTGGTCCCTAACGTTTCCTGGGCCAAGACAGTGTCCGACGATCCGGTTTACACCACCAAGGGGTACCGGATCAAAGTCGCCGTGCTGGGGTCCCTGGCGGGGGTGATCTCACCGACATCCTATTTGACGGGACGCGTCGACTTCAAGTGGATCACGAGCCTATCACCAAACTATCGATTCCTTACTCGCGCCGACCTGGGCGCCACTTGGGCCGCCAACGTGAACGACCTGCCGGCCAGCCGCCGCTTCTATGCCGGCGGCGACAGCTCGATTCGCGGTTGGGGTTACGACGCACTGGGCCCCAACAGTCCGCTCAACGACCAGACCATCGGCGGGCGCTACCTCGCCGTGGGCAGCCTGGAATTGGAGCGCAAGATCAAGGGCAACTGGAGTGGTGCCGTCTTTACCGATTTCGGCAACGCCTTCGATCCGGCCTATCAAGAGGTTTTCAACCAGAGTGTGGGGTTGGGCGTGCGCTGGCGCTCCCCCATCGGTCAGATCCGCCTGGACCTGGCCTTTGCCCTGACCACGGGCCAAGGTCCAAGCACCTGGGGGCTGCCGCCGGCCCGGCTGCACTTCATCATCGGGCCAGATTTGTGAGGTCGCTTTGATGGCAGCCCTATAACACTGACCTCCGTGGGGCGTTGCCCGGCCAGGCGCTGATCCCGCCGGGCCGCGCTAGACTGCTCGCAACAGGGCATTATCCAGCGGCCGCACGGGGCGAGCGCCTAATGCTTAAAGTTGTCCCAATACAGTGGCCCCAGCGGAAACAGATTTTTCGCTCTACCTTGACTAGCTGTGGGGCATGTACTAGCCTCAGTCAGACACAAGGGGCGCGGGCGGCCGAGGCCTTGATCGTCCTGATCGCCAGCCTTACCTTTAAAGTCGCGGCGCGAGCGTGCATCAATGTTAACCAAGCCGAGGAAAGCCATGAGTAAACTGCTTGAAGAACACGATTTTGAAGCTGCGGCGCACTTGATTAACTGCGATGTCGCTGCAATCAAAGCCGTAGCGGAGGTAGAAAGTTCAGGTAGCGGGTTTTTGGAAGACGGAAGAGCAAAGATTCTTTTTGAGGGGCATATTTTCTACAAATACACGAAGGGCAAGTACCAGACCTCTCATCCCGATATTTGCTATCGCTCCTGGACCACTAAGTTTTACCTTGGCGGGGTAAAAGAATATTCCCGTCTGGAGAAAGCAGAAGCCCTTAACAAGACTGCCGCGCGGATGTCCGCAAGCTATGGCAAATTCCAGATAATGGGGTTTAATTTTTCCCTCTGTGGATACACGTCAGTGGATGGTTTTTTTACGGCAATGCAAACCGATGAGGGTTTGCAACTGACCGCGTTTATCGAGTATGTGAAACATGTGGGGCTGGATAAAGCGCTGCGGACTCATAAGTGGGCCGACTTCGCAAAAGGCTATAACGGCCCTGAGTATTGGAAAAACAATTACGACAAAAAAATGGCAGATGCCTACAAGAAGCACGCAAAGCAACAGTAGCGATCACCATGGCTAAACGCCTGTTCTTCAAGCGTTAAGTGGCCTCTTGGGCATTTCACTGACGGCTGGCAGCGTCAGTACATGCTGTGCACGGGCCCCGGCCGATCTGCTGTCACAGGTAAAGCAGTATCGCAAGATAGTGACTGACGCTGCCGGCCAGCACGAACAGGTGCCAGACGCCGTGGCACCAGGGCCAGCGGCCGTCGAGCGCGTAGAAAATCACCCCGATGGTGTAGAACAGTCCGCCCGCCAGCAGCCACCCGAAGCCGGCCGCTGGTAGGGCGGCAATGATGTCGCGTAGGGCAAAGACGATGAGCCAGCCCATTAAAAGATAGATGGCAACCGAAAGCCCGCGCCCGCCCTTACCGCGCAGGGTGTCAATCACCATGCCCAAGAGGGCCAAGCCCCAGACCGCACCGAACAGCCACCAGCCGATTTCACCCTTGAGGGCGACAAGGGTGAATGGGGTGTAGGTGCCGGCGATCAGCAGATAGATCGCGTGGTGGTCGAAGACCTGGAAGATCGCCTTCGCCCGGCCGCGCAGGCTGTGGTAGAGGGTGGATGAGAGGTACAGCAGGAATAGCGTCACCCCGTAGACAGTGAAGCTGATGATCCGCGTGGTCTCGCCGGCGACACCGGCCAGGGTCACCATCACGGTGACCCCGATCAGGGCCAGGACGGCCCCGACCAAGTGGGTGATACTGTTGAAGCGCTCGCCTGGGTACATCCTGGGTTCGACTCCCTAGCACTGGGTCGGTGGATGGGATAGGCCGGTCACAAACGGGCTGCGAGTCTCAGCCAGACAACCCTGATCTCTGTGATTCCAGCCACTTGCGCAGTCGGGTCGAGTCACCCACCGGGCTGCGCTTACCCGGTGAGTCCAGCAGCACGATCGAGAGCAGGCGCCCGCCGATCACCGCCCGCATCACCAGACAGTGCCCCGCCTCGTTGACGAAACCGGTCTTGCTCAGTTCTAGGTGCCAGTCCGGGTTTCTCACCAGCGGGTTGGTGTTGCGGTAATGTAGGGTACCCCCGTCTCCATAGGGCTGGACCTCCATCTCCCCCGTGGTGGTGATCTCGCGGATCAGCGCATAACTGGAGGCCGCCCGCGCCATTTTCACCAGGTCTTCGGCGGTGGATATGTTGTTCCCGTCCAGACCCGTGGGGTCGGCGAAGCGGGATTCGGTCATCCCCAACGCCGCCGCCTTGCGGTTCATGGCATCCACGAAGGCGGGTTTACCGCCGGGGAAGGTCGTGCGTCCCAGGGCCGAGGCGGCACGGTTATCCGACGACATCAGGGCGACGGCCAGCACCTGCCGGCGTTGTAGGGTGGCGGCCCGGTCGATGCGCAGCCGCGAACGGCTATGGCGCATTTGATCGCGGTCCTCCTCCAGGATCGTCACCGGTTCATCCAGGGACACCGCGGCGTCCAACACCACCATGGCCGTCATCAGCTTGGTGATGGAGGCGATCGGCCGCTGGTCGCGCGTGCGCTTGGCATAGATCGGGTGCCCGGCTTCGTCGATCACCAGGATCGAGGCGGAGCTCAGCCCTAGGCGCGGCAGCACGATTTCGGGTATCAGGGGGCGGGGTTCCGGCACCGGCGTCGCCATGGCCACAGTGGTCGTCACGGGAGGCGCCGTTGGCGCTTGCGCGGTGAATTGCGCCTCGACCTGGGCCGCCCGCGGCACAACCAGTGCAATTGCCAAAAAAAACAGTGGGGTGCGAAGAGTCGATCTCACTGGGAGGTCCTTGAATGAGAGGGAAGGTCGCCGAGCGGACCTCAGGGTTGAGTCTGGCACGGGCAGCACCGCGACCAGTTTACATGGTAGCCCGGGTTGCGGCTGGCGTTAAGGGGGGAATTCCCGAAGCGCATTGATTGGTGGCGCTGGCCTTGCCGGCCAAACCGAGCTGGCCGGCAAGGCCCGGCATCTTACTCGATGCCCGCTTCCAGGAAGTCGAAATAGCCGCTGCGGTTGAAGATGATGTGGTCCAGGAGTTCGATCCCGAGCACCACCCCCGCCGTCCACAATTGCCGTGTCGCCGCCAGATCCGCTGCTGAGGGCTGCAAGCCGCCCTCCGGGTGGTTGTGGGCAAGGATGAGCCCGGAGGCGCGCTCCGCCACCGCATCGGCAAAGACCTCCCGCGGAGGGATCGGGCTGCGGTCGATGAGCCCGATGGAGATGACCCGCACACTCAGCAACTCCTGATCGCTCAGGGCGGCCGCGCCCCGGGCGAGCAGTTTCTCCAGGTGCGTCGGCGTGTCCGTTCGCGGACAATAGGGTCACCTTGAGCCGGCATTCCCGAGACCGCCGCCGCTCTGCCCCAACCCTGACCGCCCCCCGGAGACCCGCTATGCACCTGGACCCTTTCATGATCTCGCTCGGTTTCGAGGGTGAGACCACCGCTCCGGGGGAGGCGCGGATGCGGGTGCAACTGCGCCCCGAGCACCTGAACAACTGGGGTTCCGCCCACGGTGGATTCCTGTTTACCTTGGCCGACTCGGCCTTTGCGCTGGCCTCCAACTCACACGGGACCCTGGCCGTGTCGTTGAGCGCACACATGGAGTATTTCAGGCCGACCCGCGTCGGCGATACCGTGGAGGCGGTCGCGCGCGAGGTCAGTCTGACCCGGCGCACCGGGGTCTACCAGGTAGAGGTGTCCTGCCAGGGCGAGTTGGTCGGACTCTTCACCGGCACGGTCTACCGCAAGACCTGATTCGCCGCTCTTCACCGAAAGGGGCGGCGCTTGCACGCCCCCCGTACAGCTAGCCCCCGCGGCAGCCGCGTTTTCTCCCCCAAGGAATTTAGACATACATTTCATTGCGTTTGTTGCAAGGAAAAGCAACGAACCTTAGGGTATTCTCGCGCCCGTTCGTCCACGTCGGGCGCACGCGGTAATGTATGTGCAAACGCAACAGGGGGGTTCCCATGACCAGCAATCCCACGGTGGGTTGGGTCGATATCGTCGTCATCCTCGGCTATCTGCTGACCACCGGCTACCTCGGGTGGCTCGGCTACCGCGGCACGCGCACGGCGGCCGATTTTCTGGTCGGGGGGCGCAGTGCCCATCCGGTCGTCATGGCGGTCTCGTACGGGGCGACCTTTATCTCGACCGCGGCCATCGTCGGTTTCGGCGGGGTCGCCGGCATGTTCGGCATGAGCCTGATGTGGCTCACCTTCGTCAACATCCTGTTCGGCATCTTGCTGGCGTTCACGGTCTTGGGCGAGCCGACCCGGCGTCTGGGGCACCACCTGGGGACCCACACCTTCCCCGAACTGCTCGGTGCCCGTTACCAGAGCAAGGGGGTCCAGGTGTTTGCCGGGGCGCTGATCGCACTTTTCATGCCGCTCTACTCGGCGGCGGTGATGACCGGCGGCACCGTCTTTGTCGTCACCCAGTTCGGGGTGGACTTCGAGGTGGCGCTGCTGGTTTTTGCCCTGATCACCGCGGCCTATGTGATCCCCGGGGGGCTCAAGGCGGTGATGTACACCGACACCTTCCAGGGCCTGGTGATGATCGTGGCCATGGTCTACCTGCTGTGGTTCACCTACTCGAGCCTGGGCGGGGTCGAGCCGGCGCATCGTTATCTGACTGACATGGCCGACCTGGTCCCGCCGTCGCTGCAGGCTATCGGGCATCAGGGCTGGACGGCCATGCCGGCCTTCGGCTGGGGGGCGTCCGGCTATGACCTGTGGTGGACGGTGGTCACGGCCATCATCCTGGGGGTGGGCATCGGGGTGCTGGCGCAGCCCCAGCTGGTGGTGCGCTTCATGACCGTGCGCAGTCGCCGGGAACTGGACCGTGCCGTGCCCATCGGTGCCGTCTTCATCCTGCTGATGGTTGGCACGCCCTATCTGGTGGGTAGTCTGTCCAACGCCTGGTTCGCCCAGCATGGGCCGCTGCTCAAGGGCCAGGTGGTCAAGGAACTCGACACCGCGAAAGGCCATGCACTGGTGGGCCTCATGAAAGAGGCCAGCCCCGGGCGCTGGGCACCGGTCATCAACCCGAAGACCAATCAGCCGACGGTAGCGCCGATGGTCCTCACCGGCCGCGAGGCGGGGCTGGATACGGCCGGTCAGCCACTGGCGCTCGTCAGTGGCCGCTCGCCCTCCGTGGTCTATGCCAAGGGGGACCCGGACCAGATCATTCCGACCTTCATCAATGCCGCCGTGCCCCGCTGGTTCGGACTGGTCTTCTTCCTCTGCCTGCTGGCGGCGGCCATGAGTACGCTCTCGAGCCAGTTCCACACCATCGGTACCGCCGTTGGACGCGACCTCTACGAGCGCCTCACCGGCAAGTCGGGGCGGGAGCCGAGCGTATTGGTGATGCGTGTCGCGATCATGATCGGCCTGCTGATGTCCGTGACCATCAGTTACAACGTGCGCGAGGAGTATGTCATCGCCCGCTTCACCGCCATCTTCTTCGGGCTGTGCGCGGCGACCTTCCTGCCCGCGTATATCGGCGGGCTCTTCTGGCGGCGGGCGACCCGTGCCGGAGCGCTTGCCTCAATGGCGGTCGGCCTGGGTGTCTCGCTCTTCTGGCTGTTGCTGATCAAGAGCAAGGAGGCCAGCGCCATCGGCCTGGTGCAATGGCTCACCGGCGGCAAGACGAGCGTGCTCGCGGGCTATCCCAACTGGCCGATGGTGGACCCGATCATCGTCGCCCTGCCGCTGGCGATCCTCACCCTGCTGCTCGTGAGTGCCTTCACCAAACCGGTGGACGCGCGGCACCTGGGGCTGTGCTTTCCCGAGACCAGCGGGCGCTAGGCCCTCCGGCATAGGCTCTCCTGAAGGGCGACCGGCCTTGGTCATACTCCCGGCCGTCGATGTTAGGTTGCGGGGATCTCTTGCCACGGAAGCACACGGAAAGCAAAGAAAGCAAGGAAAAAGAAGAATGTTTCCTTGTCTTTCCGTGGCAAAACGGCGCCTGATTTTCTACCCCCGCGGCAGCGGCGTCTTCTTCCCCGCCGCATCCAGACACACAAAACGGATGTGGGTCTGGAAGATGGCCTCCTCGGCGCCGGTCTCCAAGTCGTCGGCGAAGACCTGAACCTCATACTCCACCGAGGTGTTCCCCTGGCTACTCTCCCGCGCGACGAAACGCAGCACGGTGCCCTGATGCACGCCGCGGCGGAACTCCACCTTGTCCATCGACACGGTCACGAAACTGCACCCGGGATAGTCCCGGCTGGCGGCGATCCAGGAGATCTCGTCGACCCACATGAGCGTGAAGCCGCCGAACAGATACCCGAAGTGATTCAAGTGCTCGGGTCGCACCACTTTGTAGCTTTCCACGAAATATTTCCCCTGCGGTGTCTTGAAACGCTTAACAACATGCATTTAATTGCGTTTTGTCGCGGGAAAAGCAACCGGCGTTGGGGTATTCTCCCGCCCCGTCGCCCCTGTCGGGCGAACGCGACATTTGGGTACAAAAACGCAACAGGGGGCTTGCATGACCACTAATCCCTCGGTGGGGTGGGTCGATATCGTCGTCATTGTCGGCTATCTGCTGACCACTGGCTATCTGGGCTGGCTGGGTTACCGGGGCACGCGCACGGCGGCGGACTTTTTGGTCGGCGGGCGTAGCGCCCACCCGGTGATCATGGCCATCTCCTACGGGGCCACCTTCATCTCCACCGCGGCCATCGTCGGCTTCGGCGGGGTCGCCGGGCTCTTCGGCATGAGTCTGCTGTGGCTCACCTTTCTCAATATCGGCGTGGGTATCCTGCTCGCCTTCACCGTGTTGGGGGAGCCGACCCGGCGCCTGGGCCACCACTTGGGCGCCCACACCTTCCCGGAACTGCTCGGGGCACGCTACCAGAGCAAGGGGATCCAGGTCTTCGCCGGGCTCCTGATCTTCATCTTCATGCCGCTCTACGCGGCGGCGGTGATGACCGGCGGTGCGGTCTTTGCCGCCAGCGAGTTTGGCGTGGATTTTGAGATGGCGCTCCTGGTCTTCGCCCTGCTGACCGCGGCCTATGTGATCCCCGGCGGGCTCAAGGCGGTGATGTATACCGATACCTTCCAGGGGATCGTGATGATCGTCGCCATGATCTTCTTGCTCTGGTTCACCTACGACAGTCTCGGCGGGGTGAGCGAGGCGCATCAATACCTGACCGGCATGGCGGACCTGGTCCCGGCGCCGCTGCAGGCCATGGGCCATCAGGGCTGGACGGTCATGCCCACGTTCGGTTGGGGCGCGCCGACCTACGACCTGTGGTGGACCGTGATCACCGCCATCATCCTGGGTGTCGGTATCGGCGTCCTGGCCCAGCCGCAGTTGGTGGTGCGCTTCATGACCGTGCGCAGCCGTCGTGAGTTGGATCGGGCGGTGCCGATCGGGGCTCTCTTCATCATGCTGATGACCGGCACCCCCTTCGTGGTCGGCAGCCTGTCCAACGCCTGGTTCGCCCAGCATGGGCCGTTGCTCAAGGGGCAGCTGGTCAAAGAGATCGACGCCGCCAAGGGCTATGCCCTGGTGGGTTTGATGAAAGAGGTCAGACCCGGCCACTGGGCGCCGGTGATCAACGCCAAGACCAATCAGCCGACGCTGGCGCCAATGGTGCTCTCCGGCCACGAGACGGCGCTGGATTCTACCGACAAGCCCCTGAATCTGGTCAGCGGCCGCGCGCCCTCGGTGGTCTATGCCAAGGGCGATGTCGACCAGATCATCCCGGCCTTCATCACCACCGCCTTGCCCCGCTGGTTCGGGCTGGTCTTCTTCCTCTGCCTGCTGGCGGCGGCCATGAGTACCCTGTCGAGCCAGTTCCATACCATCGGGACCGCCGCCGGGCGCGACCTCTATGAGCGCATCACCGGCCGGCACGGCACCGAGCCGAGCGTGCTGGTGATGCGTATCGCCATCATGCTTGGGCTCCTGATGTCCGTCACCATCAGCTACAACGTGCGCGAGGAGTATGTGATCGCCCGTTTTACGGCGATCTTCTTCGGGCTCTGTGCTGCGACCTTCCTGCCTGCCTTTGTCGGCGGGCTCTATTCGCGGCGGGTGACCCGGGTCGGCGCCTTGGCCTCCATGTTCGTCGGCCTGGGCGTTTCGCTCTTCTGGCTGTTGCTGGTCAAGTCCAAGGAGGCCGCGGCCATCGGTCTGGTGCAGCAGGTCACCGGAGGCAAGACCAGTATCCTGGCCGGCTTTCCCAATTGGCCGATGGTCGACCCGGTGGTGGTGGCCCTGCCGCTGGCGTTCTTGACGCTGATCCTGGTCAGCGCCGTTACCAAAGCGGTTGACGCTCGGCACCTGGAGCTGTGCTTTCCCGAAACCAGCGGTCGCTAGACCCTGAATGCACACGCCGCCCGCACCGCGCCGGCGGTGCGTTGCGCGCAGTCAATCCATCCGAATCCATTGGAGAGAATCATGCTCGGCATTCCAGACCCCATGGTCCTGGCCGCCTTTCTGGGCTGCATCGCGGTCACCGCGATCAGCGTGATCTATGGCGTGGTGCGGCGTAATGCCGCGGTCGACGAGGTGACCCGCGAGGATCGCGCCTGGGCCATTGAAGAGAAGAAGGTGGAAGATGAACTCTAACATCAGGCGGGCCGCCGTCGCCCGTGTACTCGCTGGGGCCGCACTCTGCGCCCTGACGACCCTGCCCGCCGCGGCCGATCAAACGTTCGGCAAATTCACCCTCGGTGCGGATACGCGCCTGCGCGAGGAGTACATCGGCAACATCGGACTCTCCCAGAATACCCTGACGGCCACGGGTGCCAACACGGGTCTGGAGAGCCCCACCGCGAACCGCGTCTTTCAGCGCTACCGTCTGCGCGGCTGGGCTCAGTGGGCGCCGAGCGAGCACTTTGCCCTGAATACCCGCCTGATGTGGGAGGGTCGTCATTACACCCTGCCCCCAAAAAGCGCGTGGCCGCTGATACCCGGCTTTCAGACCTGGTACGACGGCGGTGTTCTGTTCGATGGCCTGAGTCTGGACTTCAAGAAGATCGCCGACACCAACCTGTCGCTCAAGGCCGGTCGCCAGGACATCATTCTGGGTAACGGCTGGCTGGTGCTGGACGGCACCCCGATCGACGGCTCGCGCACCATCTACATGGACGCCGCCCGCGCCACCTATGTGTTCGACGCCATCAAGACCACTTTCGACCTGATCTACATCAACAATGCCCCCAACACGGACCGCTTCCCCAAGCCATTGAACGGCGCCATTGAGGATCAGACCGAGCAGTTCGAGCAGGGCGCCATCCTCTATGCCCGCAACAAGTCCCTGATGAAGGATACGGATCTCGACCTCTATGCCATCTACAAGGGCAACCGGCCGAATTACACCACTGGAAATATACGCGTCAACAACGGCTACCCCTTCGCCTCCACCCCGGACGATGGACGTGTCTATGCCGTGGGTACCCGCATCGATTCCAAGTTTACGCCCCACTGGAATCTGCGGGCTGAGGCGGCGGGCGAATGGGGTACGAATCGGGTCAATTTCAACGTCCCCAGTCAGAACATCTCCGCCTTTGGCTTCAACGGCCGTCTGACCTACGCCTTCAACGACAAGCTGACCAACCGCCTGCACCTGGACTTTGAGTACCTCTCCGGCGATAACCCGAGTACCAAGAACAACGAGGCCTTCGATCCCCTCTGGGGGCGCTGGCCCCAGTGGAGCGAACTGATGATCTACCAGTGGCCGCTGGATAGCCGGGTCGGTCAGGCCACCAATCTGATTCGTGCCAACCTGGGTTGGATCGCCAAGGTCCATCCGACCACCGAGGTCCTGGTCGACTACCATGCCATGTGGGCCGACCAGCAGAGCGTGCGCAACACCAGCCAAGCCTTCAACATCAGCCACAACGGGAACTTCCGCGGCCACCTCTTCACCGGCTGGGTCAAGACCAAGTTCAACAAGTACGTCTCCGGGCACTTGGTCGCCGAATACCTGGCCCCGGGCGACTTCTATGCCGTCAATCGCCGGGATGGTTCCTACTTCATGCGGGCGGAGGTGGTGCTGGCGTTCTGACGAGAATCGACCCGCCCCCCCTTTCGCAAGGCGGGTCGATCCCTGTACACTCTGTTCCCGATCAGCGCCACCGCAGGCGCTGGTCCCTTTCGCCGGTGTAGCTCAGTTGGTAGAGCGGCTGATTTGTAATCAGCGGGTCGGGGGTTCGACTCCTCTCGCCGGCTCCAAGAAAACAACGGCTTAGACTCTCATGGTCTAGGCCGTTTTCTTTTGAGCAACCAATGAGCAACCACGCGACGCAAAGTCGGCACCGTTTGCCGTTCCTCGGGTCGCTTCTAAGTCGGGAGTCAGTAACCCGCAGAACGGCACCGGCCGGGCCTCGACTGGGCAAGGTGCCCGGTGCCCTGGGATCTTCACCAGGTGGCCACGGTTGCAGGATCGGCACCCGCGGGGCCTCGACTGGGCAGGGTGCCCGGTGCCCTGGGACCTTCACCAGGTGGCCACGGTTGCGGGATCGGCGCCGGCAGGGCCTCGACTGGGCAAGGTGCCCGGTGCCCTGGGACCTTCACCAGGTGGTCACGGTTGCAGGATCGGCGCCGGCAGGGCCTCGACTGGGCAAGGTGCCCGGTGCCCTGGGACCTTCACCAGGTGGTCACGGTTGCAGGATCGGCACCGGCCGGGCTTGACTGG
>CAILVI010000132.1 GCA_903837595.1 uncultured Thiodictyon sp. | reverse complement strand
CTGAACCGCCGCGGACCGGTCGGCCCCTTGGCCAGCGCTCCGCTAGCTCACGCGGCGCCGACCTGCAACGTATGCGCGGCAAACCTGGGCTCAGACAGGATAGCGCCAGAACGGTTATCGGGCGAATACCTCAACCTGCTTACCGTGTAGCCATCAAGTGTTTTTGGTGACTCAGCGACGATGTCCCGCAGCGCTGGGTGTATGACGCTTTGGCGACCGCTCTCGACGACCAGACTTGGTTGCGCACACTGGCTGCGGCCAATATCCGAGAACCTGACTGCGATTTTTATCAATGCTCCCGTCACGGCGACACCGTAGACTCCCCTGCAACCCTGCCCAGAGTCGCCCCGACCCGCCGCCCCAGCCGCCGAGCAGCCCGGTTGTCGCGATCTGTTCCCACCGGAGTTTATCCATGCTGTACATCTCCTTGCGCCTACAGCAACCGCATCCGTGCCATCTCAGGCGCTGGTTGCCGGTGCTGCGAAAGATGCTGAGCCCCTTCGGCATACGCTCGCTGACCGCTGTTGGAGCGATCCTGTTCGCCACCCTCTCCACTTACCCCGCCGGCGCCAGCGAGCCAGACCTGTTGCGCAATGTGCCGGTGCCCGAGACGGTTTCCTTACCCGCCGGGCACTTACGGATGGGGTGCCTGGCGGGCGACCCGGTGTGCCACGACAACGAAAAGCCCTTGCGCACGCTCGACCTAGCCGCCTTTGAGATCGGCACGACGGAGGTCACCTTCGCGCAGTGGGACGCGTGTGTCGCCATGGGCGGCTGCGCGTATGCTCCGGCCGATGAGGGCTGGGGTCGAGGCAACCGGCCGGTGATCAACGTCTCCTGGGATGATATCCAGCACTACCTGGCCTGGCTCAACACCGAGACCGGCCGGCACTACCGCCTGCCGAGCGAGGCGGAATGGGAATACGCCGCCCGCGCCGGGACCACGACCACATTCAACACCGGTGACTGCATCGCGCCCGGCCAGGCCAACTACAGCGACGGCGCCGACTATCCCGACTGCGGTGCCAAGACCGGGGTGTCGGTCGGCCAGACTCAGCCGGTGGGAAGCTATCCTGCCAATCCCTGGGGGCTCTTCGATTTGCACGGCAATGTCTGGGAATGGGTGCAAGACTGTTGGCACGAGAGTTATGCCAACGCCCCCCCGGACGGTTCGGTGTGGAGCGATTCGTGCTCAGCCAGTCAGCAGCGGGGGCTGCGCGGCGGTTCCTGGGACAGCGATCCGCATTTCTTGCGCTCAGCCTTCCGCCTCCGGGGTCTCACCGATCTGCGTCACGACGGCATCGGCTTCCGGGTGGCCAGAACCATTGGCCCTTAATCGAGTAAGAGCGGTTTTCACGCCAGGCCCCCAAGACCAGGTTCCAGAAGCAGTGTCACGCCCACTGGTGTCCGCCAATTTCCGAGTGTCTGACTACGACTTCTATCAATGCCCCGGATTCGGCGACATTGTAGACTCCCAGGCAATCCTTCCCAGAACCGCTCTGACCCGTCGCCAAAATCCGACCCACGGCCGGTCACAGCGGCCTGTTGCCATCGGAATTTGTCTATGTACTGTAACGCTTCGACCCTATACCAACTGCACTCCGCCCAGTCCCATCTCAGGCACCTCTGGCTCTGGCTGCCGGTGCTTGCTACCTCCACCGCGTTGAGTCTATTGCTGCTCGCTGTACCGCTCGTCACGATGCACTGAGCGGCGTGCCCAGACGCCACTTATGAACGTTCCCATCGTCACCAGTTCGCGGCTCGAGAACTTTCCCATCTCTTTTTTCGCGATGGTGATGGGGATGGCGGGTCTGACCATCGGCTGGGAGAAGGCCCAGCATATCCTGGGCCTGGACCTGAAGATCACCCCCTGGCTGATCGGCGCCACAACCCTGCTTTTTATCTTGCTGGCCTTGATCTACGGGATCAAAATTGCATTTTGCCGCCAGGCGGTCCTGGCCGAATTGCGCCATCCGGTCAAGCTTAACTTTTTTCCAACCATCTCCATCACCCCGCTGTTGCTCAGTATTGCCTTCCAGCCCCTGGCCCCGAATCTGACCCGCGGGCTGTGGCTGGCGGGGGCCAGCTTGCACCTAGCCTTCACGCTCTATGTGGTGAATGTCTGGATGCACCACGAGCATTTTAAGATCCAGCACATGAATCCGGCCTGGTTCATTCCCGCGGTTGGCAATGTGATGGTGCCGGTCGTCGGGGTGCCACTGGGCTACGTCGAGGTCTCGTGGTTCTTCTTCAGCGTGGGCATGCTATTCTGGGTGATGTTGATGACCATCATCCTCTACCGGGTCCTGTTCCACGACCCCATTGATGAACGTCTGATGCCGACCCTGTTCATCCTGATCGCCCCGCCGGCGGTCGGCTTCATTGCCTACAGCCACCTGGTCCCAGTGCTCGATCCGTTCGCCCGGGTGCTCTACTACGGTGGGCTCTTCATGACCCTCTTGCTGTTCACCCAGGCAGGTCGCTTCCTTAAGCTGCGGTTCTTCCTTTCTTGGTGGGCCTATTCATTCCCGCTGGCAGCGATCAGCATCGCAAGCCTGGTGATGTTCGAACGTACCGGCGCCGATTTCTACCGCTATCTGGGACTGGGCCTCTTGACCTTGCTGACCATGATCGTCGCGTTTCTGCTGGTACGAACCAGCATCGCCGTCTGGCGGCAGGCCATTTGCGTACCTGGTCATTAGCCCACAGCGCCACGGCTTTTCCGGTCGACTGTCGCCCCAACCGGGGCGCCCCCTAATAACCCATCCGCTTTGACTGATAACAAGATGCAGCAACACTCTATTCATTTATGGGATTTGCCGACCCGCCTGTTTCATTGGCTGCTGGCAGCCTTGGTCGCCGCCGCCTTTCTGACCGGACTGTCGGGCGGGAACTGGATGGTTTGGCATGGTCGCCTGGGACTGCTTATTCTCGGACTCCTGACGTTCCGACTGGTGTGGGGCTTGGTCGGCTCTACCTATGCCCGTTTCAGTCAGTTCGTTCCCGGCCCCCGGACCCTGCTCAACTATCTCCGCGGCGGCTGGCAGGGGATTGGTCACAATCCGCTTGGCGCACTGTCCGTCCTGGTGCTGCTCGGCATCTTGTTGCTGCAAACCCTCAGCGGTCTATTTGCCAACGATGACATCGCGTTCAGCGGCCCGCTGCAGGATTTGGTCACGAAGCGCACGAGCGACTGGTTGACTGGCTTACACCACCAGGCCATTTGGGTCATCGGGACACTGATCACCCTGCATGTCGCGGCCGTACTCTTCCATACGCATGTCCACAAAGACGATTTGATCACACCGATGGTGACCGGGATCAAGCAGGTCAAGGCGCCGGGGGCACGGGACGCAACTGGGGGCGGGTGGCTGGCGCTGATCACTGCGCTGGCGATGGCGACCCTGGCGATATGGATTGCTGCCGGCGGACTCTTGCCGCCCCTGCCGCCGATCGCACCGTCACCCACTTGGTGACATCAAGCCGCCCGAATGGGCGGCTCGCCAGGCCAACCCGGGACCAAACTCAATCCTTGGCGCGGAACTGATCGTGACACGCCTTGCAACTCTTACCCACATCACCAAAGGCAGCTTTCACCGCAACCGCATCGCCGGTCGCAGCAACCTTGGCCAGATTATCAGCCGCCGCGACAAAGTTACCGGCAAGCTTACCGACCTCCGGCATTTTCTCGAAAAACTCCGGCTTGACATTGGTATGTACGTCACCGATGTCTTTGTCAGTGCCCGGGCCATAGAGCGCGCCCATGCCGGAGTTCGCAATCGCTGCAATGACGTTGGCGGACGCGGTAACCTGTTTTGCATCAAAGCTCCCCTCCAGGCTGGCCTTGATCTTGCCCATGTTCCAGCTCATGAAGCTGTAACCGGCCTGGCGGATCTTGATCTGGTCCGCGGGTTTCACATCAGCAGCCAGCGCCACGCCAGACAGGGCAACGGCGAGCACTCCAACTGTGAAACGAGCGTTAATGTATTTCATGTCTAATCTCTATAGTCAGTGAGGTTCGGTGGATTGATGAACCAGGATAGCCGGTTGAGGCTCCTAGAGCGAGCCATTTTAGAACATGCTTACCACCTTTAGTATCTTAATCGTGACTATCATCGCCTTGATTCCAGCGAGTGTACATCTTGGTTTTCGTGCGCCCCGCATTCGGGAAACCGGATCGCCGGCAGATTACGGCCTCGCCTTTGAAGCGCTACGCATCCCCACGGTACGCGGCCGGCAGTTATTCGGCTGG
>CAILVI010000131.1 GCA_903837595.1 uncultured Thiodictyon sp. | reverse complement strand
GTCAACGCGGTGTTGGGAAAGGTCAAACCGGGTTGGGTCTTGCGGTAGAGCGATGAGGCGGCCATCTGCGTGCGGGACGGGGCGAATGCCCCGACCCGCCTAGAGATGAAGTCACAGCATTCGTGAGTGGGAACACATCCTATGAAAACGCTGCGCGACTACCTATTGCTGATCGGGCTTGGGCTGTGCTCGCCGGTACTGCCGGCGATGACTGATATCGAACTCAGCAGTCTGGCCCAGCAGGGCAAGCACCATGAGTTGATTTCCGCACTGGCTCCGCTCGTCAAGGAGGGGCAGGAGGTTTCCAGCTTCCGCTTGATGATGCTGAGTGGTGCCTATTATCAGGTCGGCAGCTACCAGCGTGCCGGCAGCGCGCTCGCATTGCTCGAACAACGGCTCGCGACCGGCGATACGTCCGCCTTTGGCGGTGATCTCTCGATCTATCCGGAGATTATCCGTAGTGCCGTGGCCCTCGACCAAGGGTTGTACGATGAAGCGATCCGTCGGGCCAACTCGGCCCTGACCCGCCTCAAGAAGGATCAGAACTTCTATCGCTATCAGCAGGTCCAGTTGAGCGGCATCCTGGGCGTCGCCCAGGCATTGACCGGAAAGCACAAGGAGGCCGAACGCAGCATCGCGCAAATCCGTGCGGTCGATCTCAAGCTGAGCAATCTCGGCCCGGAAAAGTTCACCGCCATCGCGCGCATCCAGATGGCGCTCAATGACTTCCCGGGGGCCTTGCGCAGCATCACCGATCCGGCCGCGGCTGTCAGCCCGCAGCTCACCGCACACTACGACCCCACCTTTCAGGACCTGCCGCGTTTTTTCATTCGCACCAAGGGCCTGTTCGAAACCGGTCAGACCGCAGCGGCGAAACGCGGTTATGACGAACTGCTCCAGCATCCACAGCTCACCCAGTTCGGTACAGTCTACTGGATCGTGCTCTATGACCGGGCGCGCATCGCCGTCGCCGACGGCGATCTGGACCGGGCGACGGAGCTGCTCAAGAAGGCCATCGAAGTCATCGAACAACGGCGCTCGACCATCGCCTCCGAGGCCGGTCGCATCGGTTTCGTCGGGGACAAGCAGGCCGTCTATGGCCAACTGGTGAGCATCCTGATCCGCCAGGGGTTGACCGCGCAGCCGCTGGCGGTCGTCGAGCGCGCCAAGTCCCGGGCTCTGGTGGACCTGCTGGCCGCCAAGACCGATTTTGCCGGCCCGGGAGCCGATTCGGGACCGGTTCGCCAGGCGCTCACCGACATCAATGCAACGGACCTGGCCTTGTTGGAAAAACAGGCCCCAAGGGCCGGCGACTCCGACCCCCAGCAGCGAAACCTGGGCCTCGCCCAACAGCAACTGAGCCAGGCCGCTCCGGAATTGGCGACGCTGGTCCGCGTCGGCAACACGCCGGTCGCTGAGATTGCCTCACTGTTACCGGCCGGCACGGTGCTCGTCGAGTACTATTATTTTGGCGACGAGTGCTATGCCTTCGTCGTGAAAGAGGGCCAGGTACAGGCCGTCAGGCTTACCGGACGCGGGCTGGAACAGGATGTATTGGGGCTACGCAAGGCCATCGCCGCGGGGGAGGGCACGGCCTGGCAAGCGGTGGCCGAGCGTCTTTATGCCCGGCTCTGGCAACCGCTGGAGACGCTGCTGGGTGCGCCGCGGCGGGTGCTGGTGGTCGCCCACGGGGTACTGCACTACCTGCCCTTTGCCGCTTTGCGGGCAAGCGACGGGACTCAGCTCGTGGATCACTATGCCCTGTACTTTCTGCCCAGCACCTCGGTGCTCAAATTCCTGCCGTCCGCGCCGGTCGGCACCCAGGCCTCATTGCTGGCCCTGGGCAACCCCGATCTTGGCGATCCGCAATTGGACCTGTCATTCGCGGGCGAGGAGGCAAGCGCGGTGAGCAAGCGGTTTGCCGAGGCCCGCTTGCTGTTGCGGCAAGAGGCCTCCGAAACCAATTTCCGCAAGCTCGCGCCTGCTTACCAACGGATTCACATTGCCAGCCACGGTCGTTTTGAGGCCGACGCCCCCCTGGCCTCGGGGCTCTATCTCGCCAAGGATGCGCAGAACGATGGTGTGCTCACCGTCGGCGAGCTCTATTCAATCCGTCTGAATGCGGACCTGGTCACCCTGTCGGCCTGTGAGCCGGGCCTGGGGAAGATTACCAATGGTGACGATGTCGTCGGCCTTGGCCGGGGCCTTCTGTATGCCGGTGCGCACTCGATCGTCGCCAGTTTGTGGGAGGTGGACGATCAGGCCACCGCCGAGCTGATGTTGGCCTTCTACGCGGGTCTCGCCGAAACCGACAAGGCGCAGGCCCTGCGCCAGGCACAATTGGCCACCAGGAACCACTTCCCCCACCCGCTATATTGGGCGGCGTTCCAGTTGATCGGTAAGGCAGACTGAGCCCCTGAGTGACGGCGCCAGGTGCCTTATACCCGGCTCCACCCTATCATGCGTGCGCACCGGAAATCGGCCGTTACGCGACCACCTCGCCGTCGGTCAGGAAGCCCCGCAGCTCACGGTGAAAGCGCTCCGGCCACTCGATCATCGGCATGTGCCCGCAGTCGGCGAACATCACGGTACGGCAATCCTTGAGGCGCACGGCCAGGGCCGCGACCCCGTCGGCGGGCATGACAAGATCGTGGTCGCCGCTGAGCAACAGGACGGGGGCGATGATCTTGGCGAGCACGGACGCGAAGGTGGGGCTGGCCGCTTCGATTGCGACCTCCATGGCGGAGAGCGGGTCCGTGTTCAGGAACTCACGCACGCCCTCGCTGACCACCGCATCGTCCGCGGGCAGTTGCCGCAGGAAGGGCCCCGCAATGGCCCGGCTCATCGTCGGCTCGCCGCTCATCCAGTCGAGCCAGGGCTGCCAGGGCCCGGGCCAAGGCCTCATCAGGGCAAACCAGGGCCGCCACCACGGCAGGGTCATATTCATGTAAGCGTGGGTCTGAGTCAGCGCCTGTTGCTCCAGGTCACTGCGGGCGGCGCCCATGCTGCTCAACACGACCCGGCGCACGCGCGCCGGCCACTGGGCGGCGATGGCGACCGCGACGGCCGCCCCGTAGGAGTGTCCGACCAGGTCGAACCGTTCAAGCCCCGACTGGTCGGCAAAGTCCATGACCAGCCGCGCCAGGCCCTCGGTGGTGAGCTGATCCCGACGAGGCGGCGTCTCACCGTGACCGGGCAGGTCGATGGCGTTGACATTGCGGATATCCGCCAGCGAGTTCAGGGTGTCTTGCCAGTGGCTGGAGGCGCCGCGCCAGCCGTGGATCAGGATCAGTGGGGTGCCGCTCCCCGTCTGGCGGTAGGCCAGGGGGCCGCAGGGCAGAGTCATGCGTTGCAGTGGGGTGAGTTCCATGAATATCCGGTGTGGTTTGAGGTGGTCTGGCGCCGCGCCCTGGGACCAGAAAAGGCCCGCCCGCGGCGGTCGCAAGGCGCGACCGCCGCGGGGAGGTTGCGGGCTCAGTGTCCCGCTGGATAAGGGGCCGTGTACTTGGTGGTGGTAAAGACCGCGAACTGCGCCCCCTCGCGCCAGGCATCCGCCGCCAGGCCGGCCTTGCGAGCCAGGTAGGACAGGGTCTCCTCCCGCGTCCACCCCTGCTCCGTCGCGACCTCCGGCAGGAACAGCGCCCGGCGCCCGCCCTTGCTCAGGATGATGCCGTGCTCCCCGACTCTGAACTCCTCCCAGGAGGCGATGGGCCGCGGTGGGGTCAGTACACTGACCTCCACCTCCAGGCCGGCGAGTTCGGACGGTCTCACCGGGTTGAAGCGCGGGTCGCGGCGCGCGGCATTGTCACTGTTGTCCATGATCGCACGATATAGGGGCTCAATGGGTTCGATCGTGCCGATACAACCACGCAGTTCAGCATGGCTCTTGAGTGTGACAAAGGCACCGGCGGGCGCCTTCAGGTGGCCCGGCAGGGCGGCAACGGCCTCGCGGGTGGCCGCCTCGCGCTCCGCTGAAGGACCGAGCACGGCGCTGTCCAGTGAGAGGATAGCAAGCCGGTGCAAGGCCTTGAGGTCAGACTCCGACAGCGCGCCGGCTGGGGGAGCGCCGGCTGGGGGAGCGGCGGCCGGTACCGCGTCGGGCCTGGTGGTGGCCGCCGACAGCGGCGCCGGATCGGTGACCGAGAGGGCCGCATAGCTCACCGAGTTTTCATAGTCGCCGTTCAGTGCCCCGCTGGTCGTATAGGCCACGCGCTCCACCCGCGCCCGCGGCCCCAACAGGCGCAGCAGGATGTCGATCGGTCGATAGCCGCAGATGGTGGTCCCGGTCTGCCCCTGATAGGCGAGGAAACCCGCCGCATCCTTGTCCATGATGCGCGCGATGGCGCCCTCGTCGAGTTCCTTCAGTCGCGCGGGGGTGCGCCCATCCAGGAGGAAAGGCCGGTAGTCGAAGCGCGGCCCATAGTGGGTGAAGTCGCTGGAGACAACCACCAGTGTATCGTCGTCCGCCAGTGGGCGAAGCAGCTCGGCGGCGGCACGGTCGTCATCGCCGATCAACTGTCCGACCAGGACCGGTACCAGACGCCAACCGGGCGCCAGGGCGCGTTGCAGCAGCGGGAGTTGGATCTCGATGCTGTGTTCTTGGGCCTGGGCATCGGCGTCCGCACGCACCAGCGGCGAGGCGCGCAGTCGCTTGATCGCCTCCAGGTCCAAGGGCACGTCGCCCAAGGGGGTGCGGTAGGCATCCACCGCATCGACCGACAGGCCGCGAAAGCCGCTATAGTGCGAGGGCGCGAGCACCAGCACCCGCCGATAGGACCGGCCCTTGACCAAGGAATAGCCCTCAGCCGCGGTCGGTCCGCTGAAGACATAGCCCGCGTGGGGGACGATCAGCGCACGGATGGCCCCGGCCGAGGCGCTCCCGCGGGCGGCGGACAGGAAGCCATCCACCTGCGCCTTGAGTGCCGCCGCGTCCGCGGGGTACCAGGCCCCGGCCAGGGCGCTCGCACGCAAGCTCCCGGCCGCGTGGGATGTCACCGCCACGCAGGCCAGCCCGAGCGCCGGCAAAAGCCGGCCCATTGCCGCAATCAGATCGAGTTCCATGGTGGTCTCCTCAGCCGGCCAAGTGGTGGGGTCGATAGAAATCCGCTGCGCACAGCGCCCGCTCGCGCGGCCCGGCGGCCGGAGCGGATTGGCGGCCCACGGTCGCCGCCGCCAGGCCCCAGGCCCCGAGCAGGCTGGCGCAGCCGCCGAGGAAGCGCCGCCGCAACCGACCGCTGGCCGGCAGCTTCTGATCGCTACTGCATGTGCTTTCATTCACGTTCATATGCAGACCTCTTCATTGTTCGTCGACAGACTGGCACCGACGGGCTTGATCACAATTGCGGCCATCGCCCTTGCGGCAACCCGTCGCGGCCGGGGGGCCGCTCCTACCACACCCCCGGGATCGGCTCATCACAGGTTGGGCAACGCCCCTGCGCCGTCAGCGCGTTATGGGTGATCACAAAGCCGCTGCGCCCGATCAGCAGGGTGCCGTCGCGCGGGCAGTAGGTGGAGTTTCCCTCATCGCCCATGACGTTGCCGATGTAGACATAGTTTAGACCGGCCTCCCGCGCCGCGCTGCGGGCGGTCCGCAGGGTCTCGGTCGGGGTCGGCGGCAGGTTGCGCATCCGGTATTCGGGATGGAAACGGCTCAAGTGTAACGGGGTGTCCGCCCCCAGCTCGGCGACGATCCAGCGGGCCATGCGCCGGATCATGGCCAGGTCATCGTTGAGCGTCGGGATCACCAGGTTGGTCAACTCGGTCCAGACCCCCTCCTCCCGAAACGTCACCAGTGCATCGAGCACCGGCTTGAGTGTGGCGCCGTTGACCCGCCGATAAAAGCCGTCGTCGAAGGCCTTGAGATCCGCGTTGGTGGCGTCCAGCACCCGGCAGAGACGGCGCAGCGGCGCCCGGTTGATATAGGCGGCGGTCACGAAGACATTCGTGAGGCCCTGCGCATGGGCCAGTGCGGCAGTATCCTCCACATATTCGTACCAGACGATCGGGTCCGAATAGGTATAGGCGAGTGATCGGCAACCTTCACGCTGGGCCGCCGCCACCAGCTCCGCCGGGTCGGCGCGGTAGACCTCCTCCATTTCCTCCCCGCCGCGTTGGGAGAGCTGCCAGTTCTGGCAGTTCAGACAGTGCAGGTTACACCCGGCGGTGGCGAGCGAAAACACCGAGGAACCTGGGTGGAAGTGATAGAGGGGCTTCTTCTCCATCGGGTCCACATGGATGGCGGAGGGCCGGCCATAGGTGGTGGCGCGCAGCCGCCCGCCCAGGTTGACGCGGACCCGGCAGTCCCCCGCCGCCCCTTCGGGGATGACGCAGGCATGGGGACAGAGTTCGCAGGTGACGGTGCTCACGGGGGATGCCCACCCGTCTCGTCCGGGGTGGACGGGCGGTACCAGGCGGCCTCCCGGTCGCGCAGCTCCCCGGACTCGATCCGCCGCGTCACGGCCTGGGTATCGATCACCCGATACCCGCCGCCAGTATGGGCAGTCAGACGCAGGGCCTGGTCCAGGTACAGTGCGATCAGCACCCCGGACAACGCGAGACAGCCCAAGAAGCGCAACTCGCGGGTCTGCCGGCGTCTCATCGGCATGTTCATCAAAGTCTCTCGATCATCGTGATGGCCGGCGACCAACCTGGGTATCCAGTCCCGACCGGCAGCGCTGACAACGGATGCAGTCCAGGTCGTACTCACCCTTGACCCCCAGGTCACAGTGGCTGAAGCGCCGCGGCGGGGCCAGGCGCTGCAACAGGGCGAGCTTGTTGCCCAGCGCGAGGAAGGCACCCAGGGGACAGAGGTAGCGACACCAGAACCGATAATAGACCAGGGAGGCGGCCAGCACCGCGCTGGTGAGCCCCAACATCCACCCCCCGAACCGGCTGCCGAAACAGTGCTGCATAGGATTGAAGGTCGCCCAGGCGCTCTCACCCGTGGTCCAGACCAGGACCAGGAGCACGGCCAGCAGCAGGAACTTGAGAGAGCGGGCCGCCTGCTCCAGTGACCGCTCAGGGTAGCTGCGAAGCCCCAGCCGCCGCCCCAGATGGGAGGCGAACTCCTGGAGTGCGCCGAAGGGGCACAGATAGCCGCACCAGACCTGCCCGAACAGGAGCGAGCTTACCGCAATGAAGCCGAGCAGGAGCAGGCGCTGGGGGTTGCCGAGCAGTGTTGCGACCTGGCCCTGGCTCAATTGGACCAGGTCCAGCTCGGTGACCGGTGCATTGAGCCAGACCCCCAACACCAACAGGGTGAGCGCCTGGAAGAGCAGCCGCGCTCGCTCGCCCCCGAACAGATAGACCGGGAAGCAGAGGATCAACAGCAGACCCGTGGCATAGAGCCCCCAATCCGGCCCACCCTGAGCCCCCGCCGCCGCGGGCGGCACGGCCTGACCGAAGGCGGCCGCGGTCCCGCGGCGGGCGGCGCTATTGATGGTCGCGAGGACCGCCCGGCTGGTCAGGGTCGCCCCGCTGAGCCCATCGACCCGTTCCAGTGAGAGCGGCGCCCGCGACAGATCGGTACCGCGCAACCCCAAGAGCCAGGTCTCGATCCCGGCAATGTAGGACGGCGTCTCCCGGGAGCCCAGATACTGCACCCCGCGCAGCGCCCCGTCGCGCCCGATCGCGAGCAGCAGCTCGATCGGCCCGGCAAAGCCGGTGGCCCCAGGCCCCGTCGCGGCACTCGCCAGGGTCACAGTCTGCGGCTCGGACTCGCCCCCATGACGACCAAGATAGTGGACGAATGGGAGCTGCGCCAAGGTGAATCCCACCGAGCCGCTGACCTGCGCCAGTCGCTCCGGGTCGAAACGCACCTGCGGCGCAGGGGCGGTCTGCCACGGCGACACGGACCAGGCATAGACCAGCAGGAGACCATAGACAAGCCCCCAACCCAGCCCGGGCCAAGGAAAGGATGGGACTCCCCGCCCGCGCGGCCCCGCCGCAGACGGCGACATCAGGCACGCAACCCCCAAAGGAATCAGGGCCAGGACCGCAGCCAGCGCGAGGACCCGGCAGGTCGCGTCCACCCCCAAGAGCGGCACCATCAGTGCCCCGGTGACGAGCCCGCCCAGTGCCCCGCCCAGACTGTCCGCCGCCATCGCCAAGGCCCCGCTGCGCAGCGCCGACCCGTCCTGGTCTTGGCCGAAACCAACGCACAGTGTAAAACCGGCCCCGGCCAGCCACCCGAGGACCAGGGTGAGCGCCAGATAGCCCGCCTCCCGGGCGCCATCAACCAGGGACGCCAGCCCGTCCAAGATCAAGGGTAGCAGGAGCAGGCCTGCGGCGACGGCGGCCATCTGCCCCAGCAGGGCCAACCCCGCCCGCGGACCGGCCGCCAGTGGTCGGACCGCACCGCCGCCCAAGGCAAGCCCCGCCATGAAGAGCCCATTGAACAGGGCAATGCGTTCAAAGACCAGCCCCACCTGGGCCTGATAGCTGAACAGAAGTGCGAGCTGTCCAGCCATGACGATGAACCCCAGAACCGCCAGCGCGAAGACGCCAGCGCCGCGGCGCGGCGCCGGCCGTCCCCCGCCCTCCAGCCCCGCGCGCACCAGCCAGAGCACCACGAACAGCAGGGGTGGGACCAGGTACGGCCAGGGTCCGAGCCGTTGCAGGCGCTCCAGGGCGTCGACCAGGCCCGAGCCGCTGAACTGCCCCCACAGGACCATATTGAGGTAGTAGGTCAGCGGCTGGGCATCCGTATTGATCCCGGCCTTGGTGCGGATATCGCCCAGCCTGGCATGCAGGAAGGCGACCTCCTGCGCCGGCAGCAGGGTCGCGAAGGTCCCGGGCGGCAGACGGTGCTCCGGCAGCCCGGCCGCCAGATAGCGGCGCTTAAGCTCCGCCGGGTCCTCGGTCAAGCGCGCCGGGGGGTCACCAGCGCAGAGGACCAATGGGTTGCCGGGGACCAGGACAACGGTGGCAAAGACCGAGCGCAGCGTCCGATCGAGCGAGCCGGCATAGCCCCCGACGGCGCGCCCCACATAGTTGGAGGCGGCACTCACCTGGGTGCAGAAGACCCCGCCCGGGGCGAGATGGGCGCGCGCCAAGACGAAGGCCTCGCGGGTGAATAGCCGGTTACCGGCCGCAGTTGCGGGGGTCGCATCCAGTGACAGGATCAGGTCATAGCTGAGCGCGAGGCGGCGCAGAAAGCCCCGGCTATCGCCAAAATGCAGGGTGAGATGCGGATCGGTCAGGGCCGCGCGGTCGGCCGCCGCCAGGAAGGGGCGCACCCGCGCGAACGCCACCGAATCTTGCTCCACCTGATCGACGCGTTCCAGCGGATAGCGCAAAAGCGCTGCCGCCAGTCCGCCCGCATAGCCGCCCAGGACCAGTACGCGCCCGCTAGTCGGGGGCCGCAGCGGGGCCTGGGCGAGGAAATAGGCCGCTTGACGTTCCACCTCCAGCGGTAACGGGAAGCTCTGCTGGACCTGGCCATCCGCCACCACCGAGGTCTGTTGCCCCCGGCGGGCAACCGCCACATGACCATAGGGTGTGTCGACCGAGTCCAGGAGTTCCATCCCCGGCTGCAGGCTCGCGAAGCGCCACTGCTCCAGGCGCAGTTCCAGTGGCCGGGCAATGGGCGGCAGGACCGCCAAGAGGCCGGTGATGGCCAGTATCCAGGGTACCCAGGGTAGCCGAGGCTCAGGCGCCGCACAGATGCCCGGCGCTCCCGGGCGCGGTAGTGACCCGGCGGTCAGGGCCAGGACCGCAGTCACCAGACCCAGGGCCGCGACCGGCCCCAGCCAACGGATCAGGACGAAGGTGAACACCACCCCGCCCAGGAGTGCCCCGAGTGCGTCCGCCACATAGGCGCGCGCCACCGGGGCCACGGCGCCGCCGGGACCGGCGCACTCGATCGCGAGTGCCCGACACGTCAGCGCAAAGGCGAGCCCGAACAGCACCCCGCCGGGCAGATTCACCAGGGTCAGGGTCAGAAACAGGTCACCCAGGGGCACCCACTCACTGGCGGAGACGTCCAGCAGCCAACGCACCGAGCGCAGGCCCAGCACCTGGACGCACAGCACCAGGGGCAAGCCGCACAATATCAGGCGCAGTGCCGCGACGGCCGCAGGCGGCGAGGTCCAAGGCTCCCCCCAGCGCCGCTCCCAGCTCAGAGCCGCCGCCGCGCCTGCCCCCAACCACAGCAGCCAACTCCCGTAGAAGGCCCCCAGGCTCACCTCGTTACCGTAGAAGACCACCAGCGCCTCGCGGATCAACACCGCCTGGGCGATCTGGGCAAAGGCGCCCAGCACGAGGATGGCCAACAGTGGACTGAGTGGGCGTGGCACGGTCGGGGTTCGTCAGGGATTGGGGGTTAGATTCGCATTCAATGCCGGACGGGGCATCCGCCGGCCTTGGTCATAATCCCGGCCGCCGTGCTAGCCGCGAGGCCGCTGGTCCGCACAGCGGACCCTACGGATCGCAGCCTTACCGTAGGGTCCGCTGCGCGGACCGATCGCCGCTGGCCGGAGTTATGATCAAGGCCCATTCGCCCCATCCGGAACCTCGGTTCACACCAACGCTCGCCGACGCAATAAATGCGCGGGCCGGGGCAAATGTCCCGGCCCGCCGCCTTCGTTCAAAACGTGACGCTAAGCTTGGCACCCACGGCGAAGGCATCGGGGATGGTGCCGGTCCCGGTGGGCCTGACGATGTATTGAAGGTCCGGCTGGAAGCTGATCCCATGACCCAGGACGAACTGGTGGTTCAGCTCGATAACCGCCTCATAGCTCCTGGTGCGCTGCCCGGTGGCCCGCAGTCCCTGATTATAGGAGTGGCCATACCAGCCGGTGGTGAACCCCAGCCCAGTGCGATCCTGGGGACGCGCGTTGAACAGACCCTGGTAGACCAGCCCGACGTTGTAATAGCTCGACATCGGATTGGCCTTGTCGGTCAGGCTGAAAACCAGTGCCCCGAAGGCCGAGAGACCCCGCGGGCTGCCGGGCGACTGGCGGTAGAGCATCTGGTCGGCCAGCAGCCAGATCATGGCGTCGCCGGTCACCGTGGCGTCGTTCGGTCCGATTGGATTCAGATTCTGGTAGCGACCGGTCAGATAGAAACCGCCGATCTTATAGACGCCCGGCAGGGCCTGAAGCGAATCGCGGTTGACGTGGTAATGGACCTCGCCGGCCAGGGTTGCGCCATTATCCCCCATCCCCCAGGAGGTACCGTGCGGATTGTGGCTGCGGCTCGCCGGGTTACCCTTCTTGAACTCCGGGTCGCCGTCATAGACCGCGGCCTGGATGGTCCATACCCGGGACGGCGTATCATAGCGCACCCGCGCGCCCCACGTGGCGAGCGGATAGGCCGTGAAGGTGAAGGGGTTCTGGAGAAAGACCGGCTTGGGACTACCGCAGAATGAGTTGTTGACGAACTGACAATAGAGATCGGAACGTAGGAAATCATCGTTGGCGATCAGCCGACCGTAGGCCAGGTCCAGCCGGTCATTCAGGAGCTTGGTGGTGAACTGCACATTAGCCAGTTTGACATTCTGGCCGCCGTAGAGTTCCTGGACCGTGAAGGTATTGCCGCCAAAAGACGGGGCTATGAAGCGCGATGACACACTGTCACCATCACGCTTCGACCCCTTTACCAGCAGGGTCGTGTTGGGGATACCCAGGAGCCGTTGCAGGTCGAAGGTGACGTCCAACGCGATGTTGTCGGCATAGGTCCCGCCGCGTACCTGACCGCCGGAGACATTGCCGAGCGACTCCGTCGTGTAGTTCAGGTTGAAAGAAAAACCCCGCTGTTTCCAGCGATCGCGGACCCCACTCCAACTCCCGGTAAGGAAGTCGCTAGTCGGGAACGCGGTCGTCGCGCTCGTCGGGGCCGCCGCAGCGAGCGGCGCCGCGCCGAGTCCGGCGACAAGCAAAGGCACGACGAGACGGACAAGGGGGCCTTGGGTCATGATCCGATCGCTCCTGATGGGCACGTCTGGACAGGGTTAGCGGGAGACAGCGGTCCGTCGCACGGGGCCGCGCTGTGACAAGGTCAGGCCCGACTCGGCCGGCCTGCCAACGCGATGTCCAGCATGACCGCAGGCCGGGATTTGTTCAACCTCCAGCGGCCAAGAACCGCCCCATAGATTCCCTCAATGGCCCAGCTCGCATGCATTGACGTCGGTCGAGATTGCCGATGGGGGCACGCTGCGGTACGCCTTCAATCATGCGTGCGACCGCCAAAGCTTGAGCTCCGGAATGCGGCCCAGCTCAAGCAGGTGGGTACGCCCCCCGCGCACCTGTGCGCAGCCGGCCAGCGGTCGGGATGACTCCACAGCTGAATGCCTCGTATGTAAAGTTCCCTTAACGCAGCGCGACCCCAGAGAGCAGCGACATATTTTTTCACCGAACCTTGACGAGTTGTGATGCATGTACTAGCCTAAACCGGAAATGCACGATGATAGCAAACGAGGGACGCGCGAGAATCTGAGCTCAATAAAAACCACGATGGAGTCTATTTTGGGGGATAATGCATCTGCAAATTTAAAGATGCCTTTCATTCCCCATATCCACATGAGTTTGTGCGTGGCAGCGTCGATAAATCAAGAACGAAGAAGATGGGGTGGCGGCGGCCGGAATAGTCCTGGAGCGAGTCGGCACCATGGCTTATTGGGAAGTAAACTGGCGTCAATGGTGGCAGCACATTCGGCAAGAAAGAAAAAGAAAAATGGCCGGCGTGTCCTGCAAGCGAAATAAGGGGCAGTGAGCGACTCTTTTGAATTCGTGTTCGTGACCTCAATGACGGTGCAGTGCTGGCCGGCACGTTCATCAAGGGCCTGCAAGGTGATAGGAGACCGACCCCGTTTTATTACTGATGCTGCCAATGCCGGCATCCGCTCGTAATTAAACTTGGGCTGCCCCGGTTTCCTCTATCTCCTGGCCCCGATTTCCTATGGCTGTCGTCCGATTACCGCAACACGCAATAGACGAAGAGGCAGTATTATGGCTCACGCAGAGAATCCCCAGCGACTCGGACTCGCCCTCTCGGGCGGCGGCTTGCGCGCATCCTTCTACCACATCGGCGTCCTGGCGCAGATGGCCGAGCAGGGACTGTTGCGCCATGTGGAAGCACTTTCCACGGTGTCGGGCGGCTCCATCATCGGGGCGCTGTATTACCTGCATGTCAAGAAGCTGCTGGAAACCAAGACGGACGAACAGATCGTCGACCAAGACTATGTGGACATCGTCAAGGCGATCGAGCAGGCGTTCCTGAAGGCGACGGAAAACAACATCCGCACGGCGGTCTACGCCGACTTCAGGGCCAACTTAAAGATGCTCTCGTTGAGCTACTCGCGCAGCGACCTCATCGCCGACTACTACGAGCGGTGGATTTACCGGGGGGTCCTGAGCGATGACGCAAACCCCATCCGTATGCAAGACTTGAAAATCCTGCCGCGCGTCGCTCAAGGGACGCTGGCGGGGTTTCGGCCGAAGACCGGCAACGCCGACCGCCAGGCGAAGGTTCCCATGCTGGTGATCAATGCCACCACGTTAAACACGGGACGCGGCTGGGAATTCACCGCCGTTTCCATGGGCGAGCCGACCCCGCGCGAGTCGGACGCCACGGGGATCGCCGCGACGTTCCGCGAATTCCGCAGCCTCATCGACAAGAAGCCGCTACGGCTGGTTTGGGCGGATTCTTACGGTGACATGATTCCCCTCCAACAAGACTTCTCCATGGCGCATGCCGTGGCGGCCTCGGCCTGCGTGCCGGGCTTGTTCGATCCGCTGGCCGTCAGCGGGCTGTACCGCAACGATGGCAAGGAGGTGCGGGTGCAGTTGGTCGATGGCGGGGTATTCGACAACCAAGGCGTCGAGGGTTTGGTAGACAACGGCTGCACCTGCTTCGTCGTCAGCGACGCCTCGGGGCAGATGGGAACCGAGAACGACCCCAGTACGAGCAAGGCCCGGGTGCTGGCCCGCACCAGCAGTATCTTGCAGGACCGCAGCCGGACCAAGGGTCTGCTGACCCTGTTCGCGTCGGTTGGCAAGAAGAATGTCGCCTTTTTCCATCTGCGGCAAGGCTTGGGCGTGCGCGAAGCCTTTTGGATAGACCGCGATGGAAAGCAGGCGCCCGATCACATAATCAGTGTCACAACGGGCGAGTTCGGTTTTGACCCGCGGGTGCAAGACTGCCTGTCCAGAATACGCACCGATTTGGACGCTTTCACCGAGGTCGAAGCCTATTCCTTGATGCTCAACGGCTATAAGATGAGCAAGCGCCACTTGGAGACGCTCCGCAAGGAATCGGACTGCCCGGGGGTGCGGGATGCCAAGGCGGTCTCTGGGGGCGGTTGGGATTTCCTCGCCATCGAGAAATGGGCGCAGGACCCCACCGAGGATTATCTGTGCCAGCTTCACGCGGCCCAAGCGGCCTTCGGCAAGATATTGATGCTCTCACCTGGGCTCTGGATCCCGTTCGTCGCGGCGATCGTCTTACCGTTGTGGCTACTGTGGCCGCAAGCCGTCGCCTTGCTGACCAGTACCATCGTCCTGGGTGCGATCCTAATCGGCTTGGGGTTGTGGCTGATCGATAGCGTGCTGGCCTACTTGCTCAAGCTGCATCCTGCCCTGGAGTTTGTGCGCACACCGGTATACCTCGCCAAATCCGCGCTGCAGGTAGCCGCCCGGACGGTCGGCTCGGTGCCGCTATGGCTCTATCTCAAGTTTATCAACCCCTTGTTTCTCAAGCGCGGTCGCCTGAGCAACCTGAAATGGAGTCCCGGCGAGCAGCAGGGGTAAATGGGGCGCAAGTGGGGAAGAGACCGCGGTTTCCCTCCGAGCCCCCGGCCCCGGCAGCAAAGAAGACAAATGGCCTCACCCGTCGGGACCCGGCTGGATTGATATTTCAAATTTCAACGCGATCCAAGCCATCGTATCAGCAGGCGTTCTTGGGACGGCGGCAACTGTAGACGCAAAAATACAGCAGGCCACAGCAGC
>CAILVI010000130.1 GCA_903837595.1 uncultured Thiodictyon sp. | reverse complement strand
GTGCACCGATGTGCAGCCCATGCGCTCAAGGACAGGAGCCGGGAATAGCATCGCCGGAATGACGGTCAAGGCCCCAGATCAAAAGTAGGAAACTTCAGGTACACCATTGCGAGCACCGTCCTGGCGGCAACCCGTCGCGGCCTGGGGGCCGCTCCTACCTGACCACCGTCAAGCGCGCCGCCTTTGGCTTTTCCGCCTCCGCCGGCATCGCCGGCAGGGTGCCGCGCTGATAGCACACCGTCACCGCCTCATTACCAAGCAGTCGACGCAGTTGCTTGAGTAGCGCATCGCGCGGTTGCACGCGCCAGGCGTCTCCGCAGAGCAGGCGCGCGCGCACCCCGGGGCGCTGATAATCCATGAGGATGCGCAGATCGCCCCCGCGGAAGGGCTCCATGATGGCCCGCAGTTGATCGACCAAGGCGGGGTCGCAGGCCGGGCCGGCGCCGGGCGCCCCCAGGGTCAGGGCCAGATGGTCGGCCTGGGATTCGCGCGCCTGCTCGAAGGTGCGCACGTCCTCGGCGCGGAAGGTCCAATCGTTGCGGAAGTCGTCGAAGCTCAATGACCCGGTCACGGTGATGAACTGGTCCGGGACCAGCAGGGCGCGCGCGGTCTCATAGAGTTCGGAGAAGACCGTCACCTCGATCCGCCCGGTGCGGTCGTCCAGCAGCACCGAGCCCATGCGCCCGCGCGGGGTCTTGCCGTGGCGCACGCTAACCACCAGCCCGGCGATGGTGCGACGGTCGCGCTCGCGTCGCTTGCTGTCCCAGCGTTGCTCGGCATCCGCGGGATCTCGCTCGGTCTCCTTGAGACGGGCGATACGGTTGCTCGCGCCCACCATGGCATCGATCTCACCGGTATAGCGGTCGATCGGATGGCCAGTCAGATACAGCCCCAGGGTCTCGCGCTCGCCGGCCAGGCGCTGTTCGTCGTCCCAGTCCTCACGCGTTTCGGATGCAATCTGCGGGTCCGGCGCCGCGTGGGCCTGCTCGCCGGTGTCCAGCAGGTCACCGAACAGGTCGAACTGGCCGGCCGCCTGGGTGGCCCGGTGCTGCTCGGCAAACTTGAGCGCCAGCGGCAACTGGGCCATCAGGGTGGCGCGATTTGGCGCCAGCCCGTCCAAGGCCCCGGCACGGATCATCCCCTCCAGCACGCGGCGGTTGGCCTTGTGCAGGTCGATGCGCCGACAGAACTCCCAGATATCACGGAAAGGGCCGCCGGTGCGCCGCGCCTGGAGCATGGCCTCGATCGCCCCCTCGCCGACCCCCTTGATGGCCCCCAGCCCATAGACCACGGTGTCTGGCCCGTCGATGGTGAACTGATACTCCGAGCGGTTGACCGCCGGCGGCCGCACCTCCAACTTCATCAAGCGACACTCTTCAATGAGTGTGACCACCTTATCGGTATTGTCCATATCCGCGGAGAGCACGGCGGCCATGAAGGCGGCCGGGTAGTGGGTCTTGAGCCACAGGGTCTGATAGCTCACCAGTGCATAGGCGGCACTGTGTGACTTATTGAACCCATAACCGGCGAACTTCTCCATCAGATCGAAGATGTGCGCGGCAATCCCGCGGTCCACCCCGCGGCCCTCGGCGCCCTCCTGGAAGATGGCCCGCTGCTGGGCCATCTCCTCGGCCTTCTTCTTGCCCATGGCGCGGCGCAAGAGATCCGCCCCGCCCAGCGAGTAGCCGGCCAGAACCTGGGCGATCTGCATCACCTGTTCCTGGTAGAGGATGATGCCGTAGGTGGGTGCCAACACCGGCTCCAAGTCCGGGTGCGGATAGGCGACATCGGCGCGCCCGTGCTTGCGGTTGATGAAGTCGTCCACCATGCCGGATTGCAGCGGTCCGGGGCGAAACAGGGCGACCAGGGCCGTGATGTCGCCGAAGGAGTCGGGCTGGAGCTTTTTGATCAGCTCCTTCATGCCGCGCGATTCGAGCTGGAAGACGGCGGTGGTCTCGCAGCGCTTGAGCAGTGCAAAGGACTCGGGGTCGGCCGGGTCGATCTGTTCGATATCGATGGGTTCGGCACCGGCCGGCAGCCGGGCGTTGATGGTCTTGAGCGCCCAATCGATGATGGTGAGTGTGCGCAGACCCAGGAAGTCGAACTTCACCAGGCCCACCGACTCCACGTCGTCCTTGTCGAACTGGGTCACCAGGTTGACCCCGCCCGGCTCGCAATACAGCGGCGCGAAGTCGGTCAGCCGGGTCGGGGCGATGACCACGCCCCCGGCATGCTTGCCGGCGTTACGGGTGCAGCCCTCGAGCTTGCGCCCCATGTCGATGAGTGCATGGACCTCCTCGTCGTCCTCGTAGGCCGCCTTCAGGTCCTCGCTGTCGGTCAGCGCCTTCTCCAGCGTCATGCCGAGTTCGAAGGGGACCATCTTGGCCACCCGGTCGACAAAGCCATAGGGGTGCCCCATCACCCGACCGACGTCGCGCACCACCGCCTTGGCCGCCATGGAGCCGAAAGTGATGATCTGGGAGACCGCCTCGCGCCCATAGCGGTCGGCCACATAGTCGATGACCCGGTCGCGGCCCTCCATGCAGAAGTCGACGTCGAAGTCGGGCATGGAGACGCGCTCGGGATTCAGGAAGCGCTCGAACAGCAGGTCGTGCTGGATGGGGTCGAGATCCGTGATCCCGAGCGCATAGGCGACCAAGGATCCGGCGCCCGAGCCGCGCCCCGGCCCCACCGGGATGCCATTGCGCTTGGCCCAGGCGATAAAGTCCGCGACGATCAGGAAGTAACCGGGGAAGCCCATCTGGCAGATGACCCCGAGCTCCAGGTCCAAGCGCTCGGCGTAGAGCCGACGGCGATCCTCCTGATCCGCCACCGCCCGTAACAGGCCCCGTTCGAAGCGGTGGTTGAGGCCCGCCTCGGACTCCGCGCGGAAGAACTCGTCCATGGTCATGCCGGCCGGCACCGGGAAGTCCGGCAGATAGTTCTTCCCCAGCTCCAGCTCCAGGTTGCAGCGCTTGGCGATCTCCACCGAGTTCTCCAGCGCTTCCGGACAGTCGGCGAAGAGCTCCACCATCTCCTCGGGGGTGCGCAGGTACTGCTCCTCACTGAAGATGCGTGGGCGCCGCGGGTCGTCCAGGGTACGGCCCTCGTGGATGCAGACCCGCACCTCGTGGGCCTCGAAGTCGTCGCGTTTGATGAAGCGCACGTCGTTGGTCGCCACCACCGGCACGCCCTTGACCAGCGCCAGGGCCACGCTCTGCTCGACCAACTCCGCCTCCTGCTCACGCCCGGTGCGGATCAGCTCAAGGTAATAGCGATCGCCGAAGACGGCGAGCCACTGATCCAGCAGGTACTCGGCGCCCATGCGGTTCCCCGCCAGCAGGGCGGATGCCACGTCTCCCTGGGGGCCGCCGGAGAGTGCGATCAAGCCCTCGGGAGCCGCCGCGATCCAGTCGCGTTCCACCTGGGGCACGCCCAGGTACTGGCCCTCGACATAGGCTCGCGAAATCAACCGGGTCAGGTTGCCGTAGCCCTGTTTGTCCTGCACCAGCAGCACCAGCCGGTGCGGCTTGTTGGGGTCCGCGGGGTTCTTCACCCACAGGTCCGCCCCCGCGATGGGCTTAATGCCGGCATTGAGCGCGGCCTTGTAGAAACGCACCAAGGCGAAAAAATTGCACTGGTCGGTGATCGCCACCGCCGGCATCCCGGCCTTGCGGGCCGCCTTGACCAGGGGTTTGACCCCTACCAGGCCATCGACCAGTGAATATTCCGTGTGCAGGTGCAGGTGGATGAAGCGGGGGTCCATGGGGGCTCGGCTGTGGTGTGGGATGAGGGCGTCGCGGTCGCAGGTCGGGGGCGGGAGTTTACCAAGATGAGGGGGCGGGAGTCTCAGCAGCGTCCGGGGGCCGTGAGTCCCGGCTGGTTTTCCGCCCGCTAAACCGTATAGTGGGCCGCTGACCGCCGGCGATCGACCGCCTAACGAGGAACCCCAACCATGGCCGCACCGAACCTGCAACAACTGCGCCCCTTGCAGGACCAACTTAACGCCCATCCCATCTACAGCGCCATCCGCGAGCGGCGGGACCTGCGGATCTTCATGAGCCATCATGTTTTTTCGGTCTGGGACCTGATGTCTCTGATCAAGTACCTGCAGGGACACCTGGCGCCGGTGCAAGTCCCTTGGATGCCTCAGGGAGACCCGGCACTGCGGCACTGCATCAATCAGTTGGTCCTGGAGCAGGAATCGGATAGCGCTCCGACACGCGATGGCGGGGTCCGCTACGCGAGCCAATTCGAGTACTACTGCCAGGCGATGAACGAGGTTGGTGCCGACGGTGAGAATCCCAAGCGTTTCCTCGCCCTGGTCGCCGAACGCGGTGTCGACCAGGCACTCTACTCCGACCTGGTGCCCGTGCCGGCCCGCTATTTCAGCGAGACCACCTTCGGCTTCATCCGTGAGAACAAGCCACACGAGGTCGCCGCCGCCCTGGTGATGGGACGCGAGCACCTGATCCCCGGCATGTTCCGGCAATTCCTGACCCACATGGCACTGACCCCGGACCAGGCCCCGTCCTTTCACTATTATTTGAACCGTCACCTCCACCTGGACGAGAACGGCCAAGGTCCCCTGGCACTGCGACTGCTGGACTATCTGTGTGACAACGACGCGGTGCGCCTTGGGGAGGCGGAAACCGCCGGGGAGGAGGCACTCTGTGCCCGGCTGCGCCTGTGGGACGGGGTGCTGGAGGCGATCGAAACCGGCCGCCGCTAGCCGCCAGCCTGCTCCGTCCACAGGTACTGGAGCACCTTGCGGACATAGTTCTGGGTCTCGGCATAGGGCGGGATCTGATTGCCGTTGCGGATCACGGCGTTCTCACCGGCGTTGTAGCCAGCCAGGGCCAGTCGCATGTCCTGGCCGAACATCTTGAGCAAATCGTGCAGATAGGCCGCCCCGCCGCGGATGTTTTCCACTGGGTTGAAAGAGTCCTTGACGCCGTAGCGCGCGGCGGTGTCCGGCATCAGTTGCATCAGCCCCTCGGCACCCGCCCGGGAGACGGCCTCGTGGTTGTAGGCCGACTCGGTGCGGATCACGGCATGCAGCAACTGCGGACTCAGGCCATAAACCTGGGCATAGGCATTGATGATCCGCTCGAAGCGCGCACGCCGGGTGGTAAGGGACTGATCCGTTGCGGGCGCTGAAGCAAACGCCGGAGCAAGGCGGGCCGTCGCCGGTTTGAGACTCAGGGCAGCGACGCCCGCGGGACCACGACCGACCGCTGGACCGAGACGCAGACCGAGATTGGCCAGACGCTGGCGATTCTCGCTGATCACGCGTTGGCGATTGTTAACGACGACCGGCGTCGACTCCCGCTTCCAGGTGAGCCGATACTTGGAGTCGGTCAGCGGGGCATCCGTGAAATAGGTGTTGCCCTTGGCGTCGACATATTTGTAGACGTCCGCCCGGGCATCGGCCAGCAGCAGCGCCGACGCCGCGATCATCAGTACCGGCATGACCCTCGGCATGTCTACATACCCCTTTAACAACAAGGACTCACATCGGTCCGCCCGCCGACTCCACCCATGAGTCACGCACGCGGTGTCGGTTCAAGACCAACCATTGGACGGCGATCATGAGCGTGGCGGGGGTGAGCGGTCCGCGACCCAGTTCGCACATCGCCCGCTCCAGGTCCCACACCACCACCCGCGTCCACTCGCCCTCCCGCGGGCACCCCGACGCCCGGCAGGCTGGCGACGCTCACCTCCCCGAAGAACAGCTCCACACACTCCCTGTCTACCAGCATGCACTGACCCGTGTCCGGCACCCGTCTGGCGAGCCGGTAGCGATTGAGCTTCAGGAAAGCGTCGCTGAGTGGCTCATGACCAATGATCCCGACGTCAGGAGTCATGTGTGAACCTTAGCACCGATTGTAGAAAAGCGCGACACCGAGACTTTGGAACACATCGCATGCCCAATCAAGTCGTGCCGGGGCGCTCATTGATTCCAGAGATTTTTGATAAGGTTATATTTGCCACTTAGTGTGGTGCAACAACCAACGACCGGCTGTCGCCCGAGAGAATATTGTTATTGCGTTTCCGATCGCCCTGCCTATAATCGCCCTGCACTATCCACTACGTCACATTGTCCGGGGGGAACATGAATCGACGTTATTTCCTAGGGTTGTCTCTGTCCACGATTGCCGCACCCGTGCTGGCCAAGAGGCCGGCAGAACGTCCGCGCGCACTGTCCCTGCACCACATGCACACCGACGAGAAGATCTCCGTGGTCTACCGCGAAGGCGACCACTACAAGCGCAGCGCACTGCAACAGCTCAATTATTTCCTGCGGGACTTCCGCACCGGCGACACCATGCCGATGGACCCGCAATTGTTCGACCTGCTCCACGACGTGAAGACGTCGCTGGGCGACCCTGATGCCCGTTACGAGATCCTGAGTGCCTACCGCAGCCCGCAAACCAACGCGATGCTGCGCGCCGAAAGCCACGGCGTGGCACGCAACAGCATGCATCTGTACGGCCAGGCACTCGACATCCGCTTCCCCGACTTAGGCATCAACCACATCCGGGACGCGGCCCTGTCCCTGGCCCGCGGCGGCGTCGGCTACTATCCGAGCTCAAACTTCGTCCATGTCGATACCGGCAATGTCCGGACCTGGCACGCCTGATCGCACTTAAGCGCTGAATCGAAAAAAACGCGGGGCCGAGGCCCCGCGTTTTTTTTGGGGCTGACGCCCCGTCCACTGCTTTGGCTTGGTCGCGGCCGGGGGGCCGCTCCTACACCCGTAGGAGCGGCCCCCCGGCCGCGACCGGTTACCGCAATAGGGATGATCAAGCCCCTAGACTTCATCTGGCCTTAACGAGGGCGAGCATAAACGGTCAAGCCAGCCCGATCAACACCCCTGGGCTCGCGGTGCGCTTGCGCAACACTGGGACATTTCCGTCACAGAAGCCCGCAGACACGCACCGGCGGCCTCAACCCAACACCCGGAAGCTGGCCGTCTGGGCCGGAATATCCACCTCGCGCACCGCGACCCGCAGGCCCTGGTTCAGCTCGGGCTCGTCGCGCAACCGCAGCCGCGTCTCCAACGCCAGCGTCGGCACCAGGGCAAGCCCCTTGTTGCGGTCGTCCTTGCCCACAATCGTCGCCTCGCCCTGCCAGTCCGGGTTGTCTTTGAGATAGACGAGCTTCCAGTGCAGGTTCGAGAGGCGTTCTGCGCGCCGCGTCACCGCCGCGGCCGTCTCGGCCTCCGCGATGCGCTCGGTTACCTGCTCCACGGTGAGGAGCGGCTCCCCGCGTAGCCAGGCGCGGATCTGCTGGTGGACAAGCAGGTCCGAATAGCGCCGCAACGGACTGGTCGCCCGGGTATAGAACTCCAGACCCAGCCCGGCGTGCAGGTCCGGCGCGCCCACGAGACGGGACGGCTTGAAGGCGCGGCGCCGAGCGAACATGGCGGCCAGGTCGCGGGGCTGTTCACCCGCCTCGGGCGGGGCCTGGGTCGCATAGGCAATCGGGATCGCGTGCTCCAGACAGAAACGCGCCGCGCCCTCCCCCGCCATCAGCATGGCGTCCGCCACCAGCTCCCGGCTCGCCAGCCGCGGCAGGGGACGGATCGACACCCGGCCATCCTGGACGCGCACACTCACCTCCGGCAGGTCCAGGCTGGTGGCCCCGGCGGCCACCCGACGGGCGCGGAAGCGATCGGTCAGGGCGCACATGGCGGCGAAAAGGGCCTCCCCCAGGCGACCCTCCACCTCATCGTAGGTCAGGCGCTGGGCACGGATCCAGGTGCGATGAACCTGCGTGGCGCACAGCACCCCGTCGGCATCGCAGCGCAAGGCAAACGACAAGGCGGGCGAGATCGGTTGCAGCCCCAGCCCCAGGCGCTCGGTCACGGCCAGGGGCAGCATGTTGATGACCCCCTCCGGTAGATAGAGATTGCTCCCGCGGGCGCGTGCCTCCCGCTCGATCTCGCCCTGCGGCGCGATCAGGGCGGCGACGTCAGCCACATGGACCCACAGACAGTCACCGTCCAGGCTCAGGGCGTCGTCCGGGTCCTGGTTGCCCAGGTCGTCGATCGCATAGGCGGGCAGCCCGGTGAGATCCAGCCGGTCCTCCAGCGGAAGTTCGGGTACCGGCCATGCGACCTCCCCCGTCGGTACCTTGCACCGCCCGGGATAGGGATTGTGCCGGTCCGCCCAATAGCCGACCTGGATCAGCGCCCGATGGGCATTGACCGGGTTCTGCTCGTGCCCCAGGGCATCCAGGATGCGGCTGCGCTCGGTCTGCCCCAGGGCCAGGCGCTCCACCTCGACCAACCGCGGCCGGTCTTCGGGGGCCGGGCGAGCCTGCGCCATCCGCGTCAGGAAGTCCTGCCAGTCACGCTCGGCCGCCGCCTTGGCCCCGCGCTCGGCGCGGTCGCGTTCCACCTCGGCGCGGGTGCGGGCGCGAATGGCCGTCGGGTTGCCGGTAAAATTGAGCCCATCCGCCACCAACTGCCAGGCCGCCCAGGCAGTCGCCGGGGTAAAGGCCTCGAAGGCAAGTTCGGCCAGTTCCTGCAGCGTCGCCGTGCCACCCTCCAGCAGTTCCCAGGCGGCCTCGGGTTCCCCTTGTTGTGGCAGCAAATCCCCGACGCCGCGCAGGGGTCCCGGGTGGAGCAGCTCCAGGTCCTTCGGGCGCACCCGCTTGGTCTGCCCGGCCTCCAGCTCGATCTCGATCTTCTCGCCGACGCTGACCACACGGGCGGGCCGTATCTTGTAGAGCACCAGGCTGTTCACCGGGGGGCTGGATTGATATGTCGACAAGGGGCTGAGTGCTCCGCGGTGATGGGGGGCTCGGGGCTGAGCCAGGTCGGTGAATGGGGCGCGCGGCCCCGGAGCGGGACTCGGCTTTGGGTATGATACCCCGATGCCGCGATCCACTGGCGCCGCCGCATGGTGCCGACCACCCGAGCTTCTTGAGGACCTGACGATGAACCCAGACTGGCGCGCCTTCTTGACCGCCCGCGGTGCCCCTAACGCCACCGGGGCCGCCGCGGCGGACTGCACCCGCTACGACCTCTCACACCTGGGGCTGATCGCCGTCCAGGGCGCGGACGCGGATGGTTTTCTACAGGGGCAGCTCTCCAACGACATCCGCATATTGAGCGCCACCCGGTGTCAACTCAGCGCCCATTGCAGCCCCAAGGGCCGGATGCTCGACCTGTTCCTGGCGCTGCGGCTGCCCGATGGCATCGGCCTGCAACTGCCCCGCGAACGGGTCGCGCCGGCCATCAAACGCCTCGGGCTCTATGTGCTGCGCTCTAAGGTCACGCTGCTCGAGCACAGCGATGGCCCGGTGCGCATTGGGCTGGCGGGCACCGGCGCCGCCCGGGAATTGGAGCGCCTCGGACTGCCGGTGCCCGAGCAGAATTTCGCTGCGGTCACGGCCGACGCCGTCACAGTGCTGCGCCTACCCGGCACGCCACCGCGCTTTGAGCTGATCGCCGAATGCGCACGCCAGATCGACCTCTGGGACGCCCTGGCCCCGGTCTCCGCCTGGGGCGACGCCGACGCCTGGGCACTGCTCGACATCCGCGCCGGCATCCCCAGCGTCTACACCGCCACCAGCGATGCCTTCGTGCCGCAAATGGCAAATCTACAGTTACTCAACGGGGTCAGCTTTACCAAGGGGTGCTATACGGGTCAGGAAGTCGTCGCCCGGATGCAATACCTGGGCACGCTCAAGCGCCGGATGTATTGGGCGGAGGTTGAGACTGACATCCCACCGCAACCGGGCGACGCGCTTGAGTCCGCCGCCAGCACCTCGGAGCAAGGCGCCGGCCGAGTGGTGGATGCACGTCGCAGCGGTGACGGGCGCTATGAACTCCTCGCCGTGGCCGAGATCGCGGCGGCTGAGACCGGCGAGGTGCGGCTCGGCGCGGACGGACCCCCACTGAGGCTCCAGGCCCCACCCTATGGCTTCCAGGCGCCCGCCGGGTAATCCGGATCAGGTACGACTGACGCCGCTGTTACCGTGAACGTCAGGCCAGCGCCCGGTGGGAGCGGCTTTAGCCGCGACGGGACCGCGCAAGCTTCGGTGGCCTCATCGCGGCTAAAGCCACTCCTACAGCGGACCTTGATCGTCCGGGGTAGCTGCCATGGCCGTTAGCCTTGGCTTGAGTGTCTTTAGCCGAATTGCCGGTAGACGTTTCAATGTTTGATTGCGTGGATCCACATCAATGCCAACGGACTCCAAGGCGGTCACTCCGAGGATGGGCTCCGTTCCAGGTTCTCCAATAATAATCGTTCCCCCCACAATCTCCCCCATGAACTCAATGTCGCCGGTGGTGATGTCCATCTTGATCTCGCTACCGTCTGCCAGCTCGACAATGCGCTGCGCCTTGGGCTTCAGGCCAATAGACTCAAGGCAATCCCTTGGCACGAGAGAATCCGTTGCACCGGTATCGACAAGAAACAGCCCCTTCCATGATCGCTCCGGGCTTGCGGGATTTCTTATTGTCACCGTCACCTGCGTTGCGCCCATCACTCACCTCACTGTAGGCTAATTCGGTGACAGTATACTGAATTCAGTTGCCGTGGAATCGGGGGCGGGCTCGATCGGCGGTCCGAACGCCTCTGGGGAGTCCATCGGCGGCGACTCGGGGGCGGGCCGGCCGTCCTGGCTCGCCTGCCTTAACCGTTCAGCCCCGCCAGGAGGCACCTCGTGACACCGCTCAAGCGGTGTCATGCATGTGTTCGGCGCTGTGCGCCCCGAAACCGCCGCAGGCCGCACAGCTGCCAACACAGGGGTGACACCACCGGAGCGGTGTCATCAAAAGGGTCAATCTGCGGCAAGACGCAGGCCGATGATGGCGTTGCGCTCGTCGGGTGGGTCGTGGAGGCGAGGTTGCGCCCGCGGCCGCCCCACGAGCCGCCGCGCAGGACGCGGCCCCGTCCGTCAGTCGGCCCAGCGGGGTCCGTAACCGGCCCCGCCGGATACTCGCCGAACCAGTCCGCGCACCATTCCCGGACATTGCCGTGCATCTGGTACAGCCCCCAAGGGTTCGGCGCAAAGCTGCGCACCGGCAGCGTGCGTTCGCGATGGTTAAAGTGGCCGCCGCTCGCGCCGATGTCAGCAACCCGGCGCCATGGCCTGGAGCTGACTCCAACTCAGGGTGCTGTCCCGGCCAACTCCGATCGCTCAGGGCGATCCAATGAACAACGGCTACTGTCGCAGCGAGAGCCGCCCGTCTCGGTGGGGATGGTCATCGGGAACCCAAGGTCCCACTGCTCTCCAGCGCCTGACGCAGCTTCCCTTGCACGTGCTCCAACGCGTCCGCGAGGCGCATCGCCTGGGTGGGTGCTTCACCATCCTGTTGGTGCAAGGACGCCAGCACCGACTCAGCGAGCATGCGCACACCGTTGGCCCCAAGGTTACCCGCCGCGCTCTTGAGCGTGTGGGCGATGCCTTGCATAATCAGCGTATCCTCGTCTTGGGCCGACTGACGCAGGCGCTCGGGGTCGTGCGCATGTTGCTCCAGGAACAGCGACAACAGATGAGCGTAGAACTCCAGGCGATTGCGCGCGATCAACAGCCCGTGCGTCAGATCCAGTCCATCAATCGCCGACAGGCGAGTACGCAGCGCATTGGCCGCGGCGCCCGCGACCGCAGCGTCAGCATCAAAGGCCGCGCGACCGCCAGGCGGCAACCACTTCAACAGCACGGCATACAGCAGGTCTGGGTCGACCGGCTTGGCAATGAAGTCGTTCATACCGGCGGCAAGACAGTTGCGCCGGTCCTCATCGAAGGCATTGGCTGTCATCGCCAGAATGGGCACCTGACCCCGGCCAGGAAGGGCGCGAATCGCCCGCGTGGCCTCGATCCCACTGAGCTCCGGCATCTGCATGTCCATCAGGATCAGGTCGTAGTCTTGGGTACGCACCCGCTCGACGGCTTGGCGGCCATCGGCGGCGACATCGATCGCGAGCCCCACCGCGCGTAGGATCTCGCGTGCCACTTCCTGATTGATCACGTTGTCCTCGGCCAGCAGGATGCGCGCACCGGCGCGGGTCCGGGCGAGTTCAACGGCGGCGTTCTTGGCGCGCACCGTGTCGGGCTCCGTCTTGGTACCCTGTCCGCGGCGAAGCTCGGCGGTGAACCAGAAGCGACTGCCCTTGCCCGGCGCGCTCTCGGCACCGGCCTCGCCGCCCATCAGGCGCGCAAGACGGCGCGTGATGGCCAGCCCGAGCCCGGTGCCGCCATAGCGGCGCGTGGTCGATTCGTCGGCCTGCTCGAAGGCCTCGAACAACCGCGCGAGCTGGTCCGGTGCAATCCCGATTCCGGTATCCTCGACCTCAAAGCGCACCCGCAGCCGTTCGCCGTCCTCATGTTCCAACCGGGCACGCAAGGCGATCCGACCCTGCTCCGTGAACTTGACCGCATTGCCGGCGAAGTTGAGCAACGCCTGCCGCAAGCGGGTCGGATCGCCGCGCAACCACAGCGGCACGGCGTCGGTATCCATCTCGACCGTCAGTCCCTTGGCCCGGGCCGACTCGGCGATCAGGGAGTCGACGTGCGCGAGGACCTCCTGCAAGGCGAAATCAGTCTCCTCGAGCTGCACGCGGCCGGCCTCGATCTTGGACAGGTCGAGGATGTCGTTGATGATGGAGAGCAGGTGATAGCCCGCCGCGTTGATCTTGGTCAGGTGTTCGCGTTGCCCCTCACTCAGGCCCGACTGTTGCAGCAGATGGGTCAGCCCGATGATGGCGTTCATCGGCGTGCGGATCTCGTGGCTCATGTTGGCCAGGAAGGTGCTCTTGGCCGCGTTGGCCGCCTCCGCGCGCTGCCGCGCCTCGGTCGCCTCGGCGGTGCGCTCCGCCACGCGCTGTTCCAGATCGCGATTGAGCAGGCGCACATGTGCCTCGCTCGCCCGCAGGGCGGCCAGCGCCGTCTTGGCCTCCGTCAGGGCGGCATTGGCGTCCTGCATCTGATTGAGGATGGCGAGCCGTGCCCGCTGCTGTTGTTCGAGCGCGGCAGCGTGGGCCTCAGTCAGTGCCTGCTCGGCGCGTTTGCGCTCCGTGATATCGACGAAGGTAGCGAGCAGACCATCTTGCAGCAGGACACAGGAGACCCGGACGGAGCGCTGCGAGCCGTCCTTGCAGGTCATCCGATATTCGCCCGCATCGACGCTCTCATGCGTCTGCATGGTACGTGCTACGGCCGCGTTCCAGGATGCCTGGACCTCGGCGCGATAGCCCGGATCGGGGTAGGCCACCAACCACCAGTCGGCGACGGTGGGTGTGTCCGCCACGGTATAACCGAACAACTGCTCGTAGCGCGCGTTCTGGGCCAGGATGACGCCGTCCTCGTCGGCCAGGCCCATGGGGACGGGTGCGCTGTCGAACAGCCGGCGGAAGCGGGCCTCGTTCTCGCGCAGACCGGCCGAGGCCGCGTCGAGCAGGCGCCGGGCGGCGGCGATCTCCGCGATAGCGGGCGCCCGCGCGCGTGCGTCCGCGGCATCGCGCGTCAGCGTCGCCACCGCGCGGCCCAGCCGACGGCTGGCCGCCAGACCGCCGAGCACGCCCGCCAGCGTGGCCGCCAGGAGCCCCAGCCCCAAGGCGGTACCGGTCACCAGCATAGGCGCCCGCGCAACCCCGCGCGGGACCTCCACCGTCACGGACCAGGACGAGACCGCCGAGCGGACCTGGAAGCGCCCGGCCGGGTCCACCTCGCGCGCCGCGTCGAAACCCAGCGGCGCACGACGGGCGATGACATCGCCGCGGCCGTCGCGCAGGCTCACCGCCCAGCCATCGGGCACCGCGACTTGATCGAGGCGGGCCTGAAACTGGCTGGTCTCGAAGGTGGAGACCAGGACGAAGGCGGACTTGCCGTCCCGTAGTGCCGGCACGGCCATGGCGACCAAGGGTTCCTTCGCCACGGGACCGACAAAACTGTCGCCCACCGCCGGCTTGCCCGTCGCCACCGCCGCCGGCGCGGCGGCATGGCCCTGGGGTCGGGGCAGCGTCGGTAAGGGCGCGCCGAAGGGCGAGCGGGTATTGAACAGCATGCGCATCGGCTCGCCGACATCGGCGAGAATCACATGGCTGCCGAAGCTCTCGCGGAAACCCAGGGCCTCCCGGTAGAGATCGCCCCAGCGTGCCGGGTCGTCCAGCAGCGGCGAGACCGCCAGCATGTTCAGGGCGGACATGCGGGCCTCCAGGCGCTGGTCGATCGCGGTGGCGATGTTTTGCGCCAACTGAGCGGCCTCCCGATCACGCTCGGCCTGGCCGCTACGCAGGCTGTCGTAGGCCAGCCACAGCGCCAGCAGCAGCAACGGAAGGATGCACCACCAGATCAGCCAGCGCAGAAAGGTCTTGAGCGGCATCCCCGGGCCTCGTGCGGCGACATTGCTCATGGCAAAGGGCTACCGGCGGAGGACTCTGGCGTCTGCGCAAACGACAGGTCGAACGGTGGCTCCCGACCTAGTTGCCGCGACAGGTCGTTGACCTGGCGTTTCAGCCCGATCATCTGCAGCTCGCGCCCGATCGCGGCCTGATTCAAGCGTTCAAGCTCCTCATTTCTCTGCCGTAGCGTCTCCTCGGCCTGCTTGCGGTCGGTGATGTCGTTGCCGACGGCGAGTATCCCGGCCACCTGGCCCCGAGCGTCGCGCAGCGCCCGGTTGGTCCAGTTCATCCAGACGCGGCGGCCATCGCGGCAGATGTTCTCATTGATGTTGTTGAGATAACGCTCCGGGTGCCTCGCGATGTCCTCGACCAGATCGGTCAGGTCCGCCCCGGTGGAGTCCTGGGCGGGCACCAGCATGCTGACGGGCCCGCCGATCGCCTCTTCGGCCGGCCAACCGAATAGCTGCTGGGCAAACGCGTTAAAGAAGGTGATCCGGCCGTCGGGCGCCCAGCGCAGGATGGCACTGTTGGCGCTTTCCACCAGTTCGCGGTAGCGCTGTTCGCTCGCGATGGCGTCCGCCTCGGACTCCTTGCGTGCCTGAATGTCTTCGATCACCGAAATGAAGTAGTCCGGCGAACCGTTGCGCTTGCGCACCAGGGCGACGGTGAGCTTGACCCAGATGATGCTGCCGCCCTTGCGAAGATAGCGCTTTTCGATCACATAGGTGGCAATGTCGCCCGCGAGCAACCGGCGCATATGATCCAGGTCTCGTTGCAGATCGTCCGGGTAGGTGATGTCCTGGAAGGTCCGAGCCAGCAATTCGTCGTGGTCGTAGCCGAGGATCTCGCACAGCTTGCCGTTGACGCGCAGCCACTTGCCGTCCAGCGCCACCAAGGCGATGCCGACCGCGGCCTGCTCGAAGGTGGCCTCGAAGCGGGTTTCGCCGCGGGCTTGCGCTCGATGCAGGCGCTCGAAGAAGAACGCAAACGACGCGCCCATGACCAGGAACAACAGGATGGGCAAGGCCGCGGTTGGCGAATCCAGGACGAAGGAGAAGCGCGGTGGCATGAAGACATACCAGACCAGCGCAGTGGCGATGGTCGTCCCCGCGAGCCCCCCCCACAGCCCGCCGATCCAGGCGCTCAAGTAGGCCGCGGGGAAAAACAGGAGCCAAGCATAGGGGGCGATGTAGTCCCAGAGCAGCCATTGCAGGCCACAGGCGGCGAAGGGCAGCAGGATGGCGAGGAGCAGTCGCAGCTTCATGAGCGATCCCCAGTGTCAAGACGACCAACCAAACAGGCGGTTTGCAACCCAGTGAGCGCAACGGCGCGTTGCGGCATCCTCCCGTCCAGGCGACGTCGCCCGTGCGGACCCGGTGGCAGCTGGCCAACAAGCCCCGTGAACTGGCGCTTCTTGACCTGGCGCTCGAGAGCAAGCTGCGGGACTGCGACCTTATGGCCCTACATGTTAACCATCTGGCCCACGGCGGTCATGTGTTCTCACGCGCGACGATCATAGCGCGTTACCAGGATGGTATTGCGGTGACCGACGCCCCATCGGCAGAGCAACGGGGAGCCGCCTGACAGCGCACAGGGTAGGAACTCACGCACCAGACTTAACAATAGTTTAGAGAGGGCAATAAGGGGCTTTCAAAATACAAAGAATTGCCCAATAGTAGCTGCAGGCTGCAACGATGGTCGGGGCGGCCGTCTGGTCCACTACAAGAGGACGCTTGATATGACTCGTAAAATCATAGCTGCACTGTTGTTTTCAGCATGTGTCGCCTGGCTGCCCACCCAGGCCGTGGCGTTGACCACCGTCGCCACGTTCGATCCCACGCTAGGCCAATTGCCTGAGTCAGTCACGGTGGACACGGCCGGCAATTTCTATCTTTCCATGGCGAACACGATCCAGAAGCTCACGCCAACCGGGCAGTTGTCGCTGTTCGCCCAATTGCCGATCCCGGCGACCGCGTTCGCCTTGGGCGTGAAGTTCGGCCCGGACGGCGAGCTTTATGCCAGCAGCGGCGGCTTCAACCCGGCTGAGGATGCGGCGAGTGTGTTCCGCATTTCCGCCTCCGGCCAGGTGACCCAATTGGCCCATTTCAACGCCGACACTTTCCCGAACGATCTGGCGTTCGACGCGGCGGGGAACATTTTCGTGACCGAGCCGTTCATGGGGAAGGTGTGGAAGATCACCCCGCAGGGCAGCGCCAGCGTGTGGTCTGACAGCCCACTGTTGGCGGGCAACCCGACCAACCCGGCCTTGATCGTGCATTTGTTCGGGGCTGATGGCATTGCCTTCGATCGGGGTGATAAAAACCTGTATGTCGGCAATCTCGACGCCGGCACCATCTCATTGAAACCCGGGCCGCGTCCAGTCCTTGTCGGTGTATGTCGGTGTATGTCAGCCATTGCACGCGAGACCGAACCTCTCGGCCAAAATGGTATCGCGGTCCGCCAGGGAGAGCGTTTCCTGCGCCACTTGCCCGTGTCGGATCGATTTCAACCGATCGCCCAACAGAATCGTCCGACCTTCCGGGTTCTGCAGAATCACCAGCAGCTTTTGCACAAATATTGCGTCCGGATGGGTGGAGTTGAGGTAATTGGCGGGCACGAAGTCGATCCATTCCTGCGGCGACAGATCGAAGGCGTATTGATTCGTCCACTGCCCCTCGACCAACGCCTTCAGCAAATAGACAGGGTCGCTCTCCTTGCTTAACACAAAGGTATCCGAGTCCTGTTGCACCTCGACATCGATGCCATCCAGGCGCAGGGGCGCCCTGATGCCATAGCTGCCAAAGCCCAAATCGCACAGCCAGGCCGCGTTATCGAGTTGCAGCACAATCGCCATGTGCGTCTTGGGTCGCCGCATCGGGTAGAACATGGGCCGCGCCGCGACAAACTGGTAGGGGATGCCCAACGCTTGGAGCGCCATCGCAAACAGACCATTGACCTCATAGCAATAACCGCCGCGCCGGCGGTTGACGATCTTCTCTACGATCTCTTCCGGCACCAATGACACCACCTTGCCGGCCTGCACATCAAGGTTTTCAAACGGCACGGTGAATAGCTGGCGGCGCATCATGGCGCCGACCGTGGCAATATTCGCGGCGGCCTGACCACCATAACCGATGCGATCGAAATAGTTATCCAATAAAAAGTTGTCGGCCTGCATGCTTGGTACCCTTGGTCGCCGGCGCCCCCCGCCGGGTTGGCGTGTTGGCAAGCTTAAACGGGATGCGCTGCCGGGCCAAGGCCGGGCGGCGTCTCACCGGGATTGCGACGCCGCCTCAGCCGCGGGGGGCTCGATCATCGTGCCGGCCACTGATGCATCAGGCGCGAAGCGCTCTGTCCCTGGGAGCGCCGCACCCCAGTGCGGCCCGGCCTCGCCGTAAGCCGCGGTGCTGAGGGTGTTTGCGAGGTCTGGCCGCACTGGGGTGCGGCGCTCCCAGTCGGCCTGAAGGTCGACCTAAACGCCGGGACGGCCGGAACGATGATCAAGGCCGCCGCGGGGCCGCTCGACGGTCCAGCCCGCGTCCGGCGCGGCAGCGCCGGCAAGGGCCGCGGACTCGGCGTCGGTGAAGAGCCGCGAGCGGGTGTGGAAGCGGACCTCGCGGCCGTTTTCCAGTGAAAACATGCCGCCACGGCCCGGGACCACGTCGATGATCAACTGGGTGTGACGCCAGAGGGCGAATTGGGGGCCGCTGATGTAGAAAGGTGCACCCGCGATCTCGCCGAGCAGCACATCCTGGTTGCCGATCAGAAAGTCGCCCTGGGCGAAGCACATGGGGGATGAGCCGTCGCAACAGCCGCCGGACTGGTGGAACAGGAGCGGGCCATACTCGGCACGCAGTTGCGCGATCAGGCGCGCGGCGGGCTCGGTGGCAATGACTCTGGGGACGTCGGTCATGGTGTCGACCTCGGGGTGTTGAGACCCCCCACCCCAACCCTCCCCCACAAGGGGGGAGGGGAGAGGATCAGGAGTTTGCGCTACCGGGCGGCGTCATCATCAAGGCCGCCGCGGCGCTCAGAAGAACCCCAGCGCCTTGGGGCTGTAGCTCACCAGCAGGTTCTTGGTCTGCTGGTAGTGGTCGAGCATCATGCGGTGGGTCTCGCGCCCGATGCCGGACTGCTTGTAGCCGCCGAAGGCGGCATGGGCCGGGTAGGCGTGGTAACAGTTGGTCCAGACCCGACCGGCGTGGATGCCCCGACCCATACGGAAGCAGCGCCCGGCGTCGCGGCTCCAGACCCCGGCGCCCAGGCCGTAGAGCGTGTCGTTGGCAAGGCTCAGGGCCTCGGCCTCGTCCTTGAAGGTGGTCACGGCCAGCACCGGGCCGAAGATCTCCTCTTGGAAGATGCGCATGCGGTTGTGGCCCCGGAAGACCGTCGGCTGGATGTAATAGCCGCCTTCAAGTTCCCCGCCCAGGTGCGCGGGCGCCCCGCCGGTCAGGACCTCGGCCCCTTCCTGGCGGCCGATATCCATGTAGCTCAGTATCTTCTCGTGCTGCTCGCTGGATGCCTGGGCGCCGATCATGGTCGCGGTGTCGAGCGGGTGGCCTTGTGTGATCGCCTTGACCCTGGCGAGCGCGCGCTCCATGAAGCGGTCATAGATCGATTCCTGGATCAGGGCGCGGCTGGGGCAGGTGCAGACTTCGCCCTGGTTGAGGGCGAACATCACAAAGCCCTCCACCGCCTTGTCGAAAAAGTCGTCGTCCGCCGCGCAGACGTCGTCGAAGAAGATGTTGGGCGACTTGCCGCCCAGTTCCAGGGTGACCGGGATCAGGTTCTGGCTCGCGTACTGCATGATCAGCCGGCCGGTGGTGGTCTCACCGGTGAAGGCGATCTTGGCGATGCGCGGGCTGGATGCCAGCGGCTTGCCGGCCTCCAGTCCAAAGCCGTTGACGATGTTGAGCGTGCCGGGGGGCAGCAGGTCGCCGATCAGCTCGGCCCACACCAGAATGCCGACCGGGGTCTGCTCCGCGGGCTTTAAGACCACGCAGTTGCCGGCGGCCAGTGCCGGGGCGAGCTTCCAGGTGGCCATCAGGAGCGGGAAGTTCCAGGGGATGATCTGGCCGACCACGCCCAGCGGCTCGTGGAAGTGGTAGGCGACGGTGGTTTCGTCGATTTCCGATAGTGACCCCTCTTGGGCACGAATACAGCCGGCGAAGTAGCGGAAGTGGTCGATGGCGAGCGGCAGGTCCGCGGCCAGGGTCTCGCGCACCGGCTTGCCGTTGTCCCAGGTCTCCGCCACCGCGAGCAGTTCCAGGTTGTCCTCCATGCGCTGGGCGATCTTCACCAGGATGTTGGCACGCTCCGCGGCCGGGGTCTTGCCCCAGGCCTCACGGGCGGCGTGGGCGGCGTCGAGTGCCGCCTCAATGTCCTCGGCGCTGGAGCGGGCCACCTCGCAGAATGGCAGACCATTGACCGGAGAGACGTTTTGGAAATAGGCGCCCTTGGCCGGAGGGGTCCAGCGTCCGCCGATGAAGTTGTCGTAGCGCGGCTTGAAGGTGATCTTGGAGCCCGGTTGGCCGGGGTTGGCGTAAATCATGGGGTTCGCTCCTCGTCGTTCGCTTTTTTGTCAGTGACCGGTCGCGATCGGTACGGACGCCGTCGCAGCCTGTGCCCAACCTGGTGACGGCCCGGGCGGTTCCAAGACCATCGGCGGCGCGCTGTTCAGGTTACGGCACCGTCCAGAAGGAGCATACGTCAATACTGATCATTTGCGTTAACGACGCAGAGGCCTTAAGATACTCCCCATCGCGACCCGCCCGGCCCCAACCAAGGGGCTTGCGTCGGACGAGCGCAGAGGGCAACCGGACCCCGACCCACCCAGGGTCTTAGGCCAAAGGGCCCCGCATCCAAACCCGATTACCAGGGCGAGGAGGACATCATTACATTGGCCGGCCCACCCGGCACCGCAGGCCAACCGTAGGGGCGGATTTAAAACCCGCCCCTACTCCCCTCTCCCCGGTCAATCCAATTGAGACAGGTCCCGCACCGCGCCAAAGGCCGCGCTGGTGGTGAGCGCGGCATAGGCACGCAGCGCTGCCGAGACCGGGCGCTCGCGACCGACCGGGCGCCACGCCTGGACCGCTGAGCGGCGCGCCTCGATCACCGCCGGGCTCACCTTCAGCTCGATGCGCCGGTTGGGGATGTCGATGGCGATCACGTCGCCCTCCTCCACCAAGGCGATCAGCCCGCCCTCGGCCGCCTCCGGTGAGACGTGGCCGATCGAGAGCCCCGAGGTGCCGCCGGAGAAGCGTCCGTCCGTGACCAGGGCGCACAGCTTGCCCAGCCCCTTGGACTTGATGTAACTGGTGGGATAGAGCATCTCCTGCATCCCGGGGCCGCCCTTGGGCCCCTCGTAGCGGATCAGCACCACGTCGCCCGCGCTGACGCGCCCGCCCAGGATGCCCTCCACCGCGGCCTCCTGGCTCTCGAAGATGCGCGCCGGGCCGGTAAACGTCAGGTTGGACGCGTCCACCCCGGCGGTCTTGACGATGCAGCCCTGCTCGGCCAGGTTGCCGTAGAGCACGGCGAGCCCACCGTCGCGCGAGTAGGCATGGTCCAGGTCGCGGATGCAGCCGGTCTCGCGATCGAGATCGAGATCCGGCCAGCGGTTGGCCTGGCTGAAGGCGAGCTGGGTGGGGACGCCGCCGGGCGCCGCGAGGAAGCGGGCGCGGGCGGCCTCGGTGGCGGTGTCGCGGGCGATGTCCCAGTCCTCCAGGGCCGCGCCCAGGGTGGCCGAGTGGACCGTGGGCACGGTGCCGTCGATCAGGCCCGCCCGGTCCAGCTCACCCAGGATGCCCATGATCCCGCCGGCCCGGTGGACGTCCTCCATGTGGTACTTCTGGGTGGAGGGCGCGACCTTGCACAGGTTGGGCACGCGGCGGCTCAGGGCGTCGATGTCGGCCATGGTGAAGTCGACTTCGGCCTCGTGCGCGGCCGCCAGCAGGTGCAGCACGGTGTTGGTGGAGCCGCCCATGGCGATGTCGAGCGACATCGCGTTCTCGAACGCGGCCCGGCTGGCAATGCTGCGCGGCAGGGCGCCGCCATCGTCATGTTCGTACCAACGGCGGCACAGTTCCACCGCGACCCGCCCGGCTTCCAGAAACAACGCCTCCCGGTCGGCATGGGTGGCGAGCAGGGTGCCGTTGCCGGGCAGGCTGAGCCCCAGCGCCTCGGTGAGACAGTTCATGGAGTTGGCGGTGAACATCCCGGAGCAGGAGCCGCAGGTGGGGCAGGCGGAGCGCTCGATGGCGGCCACGTCCGCATCGCTCTCCCGGGGGTCGGCGGCCGTGACCATGGCGTCCACCAGGTCGAGCTTGAGATCGCCCTTGCCTGCCAAGTGGACCTTGCCGGCCTCCATGGGGCCGCCGGAGACGAACACTGCGGGGATATTGAGCCGCAGCGCGGCCATCAGCATCCCGGGGGTGATCTTGTCGCAATTGGAGATGCACACCAGCGCATCGGCACAATGGGCATTGGCCATGTATTCCACCGAGTCGGCGATGATGTCGCGCGACGGCAGCGAATAGAGCATGCCACCGTGGCCCATGGCGATGCCGTCATCGATGGCGATGGTGTTGAATTCCTTGGCCACCCCCCCGGCGCGCTCGATCTCGCGCGCTACCAATTGGCCCAGGTCCTTGAGATGGACATGCCCTGGAACGAATTGGGTAAAGGAATTGACGACCGCGATGATGGGTTTACCGAAGTCACCATCGGTCATGCCGGTGGCACGCCACAGGGCGCGGGCGCCGGCCATGTTGCGGCCGTGGGTGGTGGTGCGGGAACGGTAATCGGGCATGGTGCAATCTCCGTGGTCGATGCGCGCGGTTCGGCCATCAGCCCGCGAACCACGCAAACAATACAAATGGAAACCGTGCTCGTGACACCACTCATGCCATGGAGCAAGCGGCGGGAAATTGGACACGATTAACAGGATTTCTCAGGATTAACAGGATTCTTAGCTGTGACCTGCGGTAACGGAATATCCTGTAAATCCTGAGAAATCCTGTTAATCCTGTCGATATAGTCTCAGCTCACCCCCGGTGGGAGCGGCTTTAGCCGCGACGCGACCTCGCACACGGCCATGGCCCCGTCGCGGCTAAAGCCGCTCCCACGGTGCTTCAGGCCTCCAGCCAGAAGGTCACGGGTCCATCATTGACCAGGCTGACCTGCATGTCCGCGCCGAAGCGCCCGGTGGCCAAATCCGCATGGGCGGCACGGGCTGCCGTGACCAGATGGGTGAACAGCCGCTCACCCAGCGCGGGCGGCGCGGCGGACGTGAAACCGGCCCGGGTCCCCTTGCGGGTATCGGCCGCCAGGGTGAATTGGGGCACCAGGAGCAGACCGCCGCCGCGGCTGCGCAGGCTCAGGTTCATGCGCCCGTCGGCGTCGGGGAAGACCCGGTAGCCGAGCAGTCGCTCCAGCAGACGCTCGGCGCGCGCCTCACTATCGTCCGGTTGAACGGCGACCAGGACCAGGAGCCCGGCGTCGATCGACCCGATGAGGTCACCACCCACCCGCACCTGGGCCTGCGTGACCCGCTGCAACAGACCGATCATCCCAGCAGCCGAGCGAAGTGGTCCGTGGCCGCCACCAGCGCGGAGCGGATGCCGGGCTCGAAGGCGGAATGACCGGCGTCCGGGATCACCTTGAGATCCGCCGCCGGCCAGGCGCGCTGGAGCTCCCAGGCCGAGCGCATGGGGCAGATCAGGTCATAGCGGCCCTGGACGATGACCCCCGGGATACCGGCGAGCCGCGTCGCATCCTCCAGCAGTTGGTTGGGACGCAGGAAGGCGTTGTGCATGAAGTAATGGCACTCAATGCGTGCCAGGCTCATGGCCACGTGGGCGTCGGCAAAGTGGGCACGAACATCGGGGTTGGCGAACAGGGTGGCGGTGCGCCCCTCCCAGATCGACCAGGCCTTGGCGGCGGCCAGGCGCCCGACCTCGTTGCTGCCGGTGAGACGCTGGTGGTAGGCGCTCAGCAGGTCGTGCCGTTCATCCGCCGGGATCGGCGCGAGGAAGTCGGCCCAGTAGTCGGGGAAGGCCCAATTGGCGCCCTCCTGGTAGAACCACTGGATCTCCTCGGGGCGGCACAGGAAGATGCCGCGCAGCACCAGGGCCAGGACCCGCTCCGGGTGGGTCTGCGCATAGGCGAGCGCGAGCGTCGAGCCCCAGGAACCGCCGAACACCAGCCAACGCGCGATCCCCAGCCGCTCACGGATGCGCTCCAGGTCCGCCACCAGGTCCCAGGTGGTGTTGGCTTCCAGCGCGGCATGGGGCGTGGAGCGGCCGCAACCCCGCTGGTCGAACAGGACGATCCGGTAGCGGTCGGGGTCGAAAAAGCGGCGATGCGCGGCCTCGCAACCGGCGCCCGGGCCACCGTGCAGGAAGACCGCGGGGATGCCGTCCGCATGCCCACACTGCTCCACATAGAGCCGATGTCCATCGCCGACCGGCAGATCGTGGGCAGCATAGGGGGTGAGCGGGGGATAGAGGTCGTGCTGGGTGTGTTTCATAGTCAGCAGGATAAGGGCCCGACCCGTCGGCTGCAATCAGCCGGCGCCAGGCCGTGGGAAAATGCCTACAGCAAGCGGCGAAGATCCCCGACACCAGGCCAGCCGTGTTGACGCAGACGGCAGCGCCGGGCTGATCGATACTGGGCGTGTCGCCCCGGGGAACCCACGGACGGATGGACCGCCCACCGACGGTTGCACACACCAACCCCCAGACCAAGCATGGCGGCACCCCCGCCGCGGGACGCGACGGGGGTTTTTCATCTGGCCGGGCCGTGCCGCCCTGCTGAACACGCGGCGCCTGCCTCCAGAACCTCGACCACCGGGCGCCCGGGAGGGGCCGGCCAGGATTGAAAGCGCTTACGAAGTCCTGCCGGGCAGCAACCTGTCACGCCACCGCCGCACGCTCATCACGTCGAGGCGCTCGCCGTCAAAGACGACCTGTTTCACCGTTTTTCCGCCCTTAGTCGCCGCTTGCAGATAGGCGCTCACGTCCATCCACCGGATCTCGCCGTCCGAGGTGCGGATCACCAGCATCACGGCATACGCCTGCTGCTGCCAATAATCCGCCCAGCGGGGATTCTTGATCTGAAAGACCTCCGCCCCATCGCGCTGCCGCTGCTTGAGATAGGAATCGCCGGACTTGAGCTGCACATAGAGCCGCCGGCCAGAGGCGCGACCCTGGTCGTCCTTGAATTCGATCTCGCCATCGATCCCGTGGTCACTGTTGGTATAGCCGCGATAGACCTGCCCAGCCTCGGCGACGATGAATCCGGTGTGATGCACCGCCAGCAGCTCCCGGCTTTCATTGTCGATGGCCGCCTGGCCTTCACGCTGCAATTGGCGCACCTGCTCCTTGACCGCCGGCGAGTCGAACTTCTCCTCGATCAGGTCGCGTAGCGGGATCGGCTTGCCGCAATCGGGGCAGAACACCTTCCCCTTGCCGCCGGGCGCCAGGGCCTTGTCGATCTTTGCCTGGTAGGTAAAAGGCTGACCGAATGAATCGCATTTCTTGTCGCTACAGGCATAATGCCTTAGCCGCACCACATTCTGCGCGTGCTGCGCAAGGTGCTCATGCACATAACGAAGAAAAAGCACCCGCGAATCGGGGACCACGGCCGGCTCAAAATACACTTCCAGGCGGGAGGTCCCCTCGGACTCACGGGTCAGTGTGAACCCCAAGGCCGCCCCGGCCTGAGTCCGGAAGTCCGCCGCTGACCGCCAGAGATCCGCGCTGTCGAAGGCCACCGTATGATGCAGACGCACCACCAGGGTCGCATAGATGTCGTCCGCCGGACCGTCGAAGCGATAGCTCACCAGCACACTCGGATGACTCGGCTGCTCCCTGCGCTCGCGTCTGAAATAGCTCGGAAAGGTCAGTATCGCCGTGCTGTCGCACGGTTGGCGCAGACACCAGGCCCGGCTCACGAAGGTGTCCAGCAGGGTGCGCAGCACCACGGACTCGTCTTCGGGCGGTAGCCGTTTGAAGTCCTGATAATCCAGGTCGCCGGCCAGCAGTTCGTCCTCGCGGATACAGCCCATCTCCTGCGGGTGTCTGCGCACCTTGCGCACCACCGCGGCGGCATAGCGGCTCAGCACCTCCGGGCGCAGCAGGATGAATCCACCAAAATCCAGACGCTGGATCATACCCGGCCCGGACAGCAGGCCGACCACCGCCTCCAGTTCCGGCAGTTCGAATGCCACACCACCCAGCGTCATCTCCATGCGCTGCTTCAGCTCGGCCAGACGGATCAGGACTAAACCCTGATCGCGCAGTGCCAGGATCTCCTGTTTCAACCGGTGATAGAGCGCGGGCGAGGTCGTCTCCGGGATACCCTGCCAATCGATCGCCTGAATAATGGCCTCGCGCAGTTCATCGCAGCCATCCCCCGTCTTGGCACTGGTCAAGTGCAACGACGGACAGAAGCCGCGTTCGGCCATGAACTTTTCCATCCCGGTGGTGCTGACTACCAGTCCGCCACGATCGGTGCGGCCGGCGACGAGTAGCTTGGCGAATGGCTTCCGGGCTGCCTTCTGGAGGTCGCGGTCCCACTGGCCAAGGCCCTCAAATGGATTCTCATTCTGAGGGTTGAAGACCAGCACCGCCGCTGCCGTGTCGTCCATATAGAGCTGATGAACCAGGCGGTAATCCACCTGGCCGGCGAAGTCCCATAGCCAGATCTCGCGCTCGACGCCGGCCTTCGTATTGCTATTTCTCAGCGGCCAGTGGGTCGCCCAAACACCGTCGGTAGAAGTGTTGCTCTCCTCGTCATTGATGCCCAGAGCAAGGTAATTGGACAGTCCGGTCTTACCAACACCAGAGTCGCCGACGAGCAGCACTTTGGCGTTGGTGTATTGGATTTGGTCCGGCACGGACCATGGCACATTCGTGGGCGCGTGAACCATTTCTTTATCAATAAATTCTTCGGACAGATCCCAAGCCAAAATAACGCCCTCACGGTCGCCTGAAATGGCGTAACGCTGATCCTGAGTCCATCCAACGCTCTTGACCCAACTTGTGTGCCCCTCAAGCACGCGAAGGCAATATCCACTATCCACATCCCACAGCCTCACCGTCATATCCCAAGACGCAGAAAGAGCACGACGGTAATCCGGACTCCAAGCCACAGATCGAATAATCGATGTATGTCCCTCGAAAATGCGTAGACAATCTCCGGTGTAGACATTCCATAGCCGCAGAGTTGAGTCATGGGACGCAGAAAGGACATAATTCTGATCAGCACTCCAGGCGACCGAGCTAATCGCAGCCTTATGGCCCTCAAACACGCGAACACATTGCCCGGTTTCGAGATCCCAAAGTCGCATCGTGTTATCACCGGCACCGGAAATCACGCTGCGTTGATCAGCGCTCCATGCGACGCCATAGACGCCGTCCGCGTGGCCCCTCAGGATGCACTTGCAATGTCCCATCGCTAGATCCCAAAGTCGGACGGTCATGTCTCTTGAGGTCGATATGGCATATCTTTGATCTGGGCTCCATGATACACGCCTGACGATATCTGTATGGCCATCATACACACGCAGACAGTGGCCTGTCGCCAAATCCCATAGCCGCACCGTACGGTCATCGGAGCATGAGAGAGCCGTGAGTTGATCAGCACTCCAAACCACACAATTGACGTCACCATGGTGGCCCTCCAGGACGCGCAGGCAATGCCCCGTCGCCATGTCCCAAAGTCGCACAGCATGATCATCAGCTCCAGAGATAACGCGAGTTCCATCCGGGGCGAACGCATAGTCTAAGACCACCTCGTTGGAAACCCGCTGGATCGTCTGTCTTCGATCCTGCTCACGCGGAGCGGCCAACCCTGTCGAGATCGCTTTCATCGTCGACCGACACGCTTCCAATAGCTTCGGATACGCCTGTTCGCGGCCCATGAGGGGCCAGCTGATGTACGAGAACTGCGCCAGCGCCCCCCGGATAGGCGCATCATCCAGCACCAGTGGAATAAACCGCCGCTCCTTGTTCAGCGGATCGCGAAAGCGGAAGGTACCTGCCTCCAACTGCGCCCAGTCTGAGCCAAAGGCATTTGTCGACATGCAGAGCACCAGCACGCGGGAGTGCTCCAGCCCGTCCTCGATGCGCGCCGGAATACTGTCGCCGGGTCTGATTTCCCAATCGTCCAGCCAGACCTTGAGTCCATCCGAACGCAAGCGCTCGGCCAGCTCGAGCACCACGGGCTTATCTTTGGAGCTATGGCTCAGGAACACGTCAAAAGCGAAGGATTCAGTCATGGTCTGTCCGTGGCTTCATGCGCGCAGTCCGCTCTGTGGGCGGCACAGGGCTGGCCGTTGGTGCCTTAGGGGGCCAAAGTGAACGCCCGAAAGTCGATGTTGTCGCGGAACACAGCATTCTGAGTGGCACGCTGTCGTCCCACGCAGCAGAGGCTAATCACTTTCGGTTTGCATGGCAAGAGGACAGCGATCCCAACCCGGCCGCCGGTCCTCGCGGCAACCCGTCGCGGCCTGGGGGCCGCTCCTACGGGCGTAGGAGCG
>CAILVI010000129.1 GCA_903837595.1 uncultured Thiodictyon sp. | reverse complement strand
TGATCTCCACCTGCCCCCAGCGCGCCCGGATCTGGGCCACGATCCGCGTCAACTCCTCGACGCTATCGGCTGCCCGTCAATGTCGGACGCGCGCAACCGCGCGCACAGCAGATGCTCGCCGCTGAAGATGTATAACAGCAGGTAGTGGTAATGGCCGTAATAGCCATGGAAGAAACGCCCTTCCTGATGTCCGTGCAGGGGGGCATCGGTCGCGTCCAGGTCGATCCAGATCGATGACGGTGGGCACGGGTGGGCATCCAGGAAGCAATCGACCAGCAGCGTATCCATCCCCGCCGGGTGGGCGACGATCTTCTTATACCGCGCATCCGCCGTGGCGTCCTCGGGGGTCAATTCCAAGCGATTGAGCGTGCTGGAACTGGCCAGCGCCTTGCCCCGATGGCGAGGGTTGAACCGATCCGCGCCGCTGGGGTCGGCCTTGCCGACCACCGCCGCCAGCAACGGGTCCAGGCGTAACCGATCATGGTCGTTGAGGTCTTCGTAACCCAAGGCCAGCGCATACACGCTCTGCCCAACCAAGTTCAGCACGGTGTGTTCGATGGCGTCCAGGTCACGGTCGTCGGTAAACTGCTCGGCGAGTCGGGCGACGATGCCGGTGCGCACTTCCACCTCGCGCAGCAGCAGCCCGCCGCCGTCGGAACTGATCATGCCCCCATCGAACGCGGCCACCACCGGACGCTTGCCGAGCGCGTGAAAGTCGCGCTGTTCGGGTTTACACTCTGTCATCCAAGGGCCGCCCTCTCACCGGCAAATAACCTGTTGTTCGCACAACCGTTATGCCGGCATTGGCGGCCCTTTTTCAACCCCTCGGTGAGATATCCGGGCTAGATTTCCGTTGCGGCGCCTCAGAAACGGTATGCATCTCCTCAGAGAACTGCTCAACAATGCCACCCTGCTGTTGACCCTCGCGGTGGTTTACAGCCTGTTCATTGCCCGGCTCCCGCGCGAGCGCACCGCCGTGCGGCTCCTCAACGGTCTCCTGTTCGGAACCGTCGCCCTGGTCGCCATGCTCTACCCCGTGACCCTGGCCCCCGGACTGATTTTCGACGGGCGCACCGTGGTAATAAGCCTGGCCGGCGTCTTCGGGGGTATCCCGTCCGGCGCTGTCGCGGCGCTGATCGCCACCGGCTATCGGGCGTGGCTGGGCGGCCCCGGGGTCTACATGGGGGTCGGTACCATTCTCACCGCCGCCATCATGGGAATCGCCTTCCACGCCCTGCGTCGTACCGGAAGGGTAAAGCTCGACGCGCTCACCCTGGCGGTCTTTGGTCTGTTGGTGCAAGCCCTGGCGTTGGGGTGGACCGTGACCCTCCCCGCCGGGCTGCGCGAGCAGGTGCTGAGCCAGGTGGCCCTGCCCTTTCTCACCGTACTCCCCGTCATCAGTCTTTTGTTCGGTTTGCTTCTCCACGCGCAAGAGCAGCGAGCCGACGAGGGCCGGCGCTATCGCGAACTGGTGCAGAACGCCAACAGCGCGATCCTGCGCTGGCGCCCCGACGGCACCCTCACCTTCATCAACGCCTTCGCGCAGCAACTGTTTGGCTGGTCCGAAGCGCAAGCCCTCGGACGGCCCTTCGACCACTTGGCGCCCGGGGCAGACGCCAGCGCCACCTCGCTCGCCGGCATCAGCCAGGAACTTTTGACCCTTCCCGCCGGGGCCCGGACCCTCACGCGCGAGCACTGTTGCCGCGATGGCCGGCGGGTCTGGATCGCTTGGACCTGCCGCGCGCAGCGCACGCCCCAGGCCACGGGGGCCGAGATCCTCGCCATCGGCAACGATATCACCGAGCTCAAACGGGCCGAACAGGCGGTGGGTGCGAGCGACGCCTACGTGAGAGAGGCCAAACGGATCGCGGACCTGGGTTACTGGGAATGGGACCTGGTTACCGGTCGTCCGATCTGGTCGGAAGAGATCTTCCGCTTCTTCGGGCGCGACCCAGCGCTGCCTCCGGCCGATTACGCGCAGATCAGGCCGTCCTTTGCCCCCGAGAGCTGGGAGCGCGTGGCCGCTGTCGTGGACAAGGCCGTGACACAGGGAATCTCCTATGAGTGCGAAGCCGAGGTGGTACGTCCGGATGGCCAACATGGCTGGCTGACCGTGCGGGGAGAAGCGGTGACGGGCGAAGCGGGCCAGCCGGTGAAGCTGCGGGGCACGATTCAGGACATCACGCAGAGCAAGCAGCTCCACGATGCCCTGGCCCAGCAGCGCGGTTTCCTCGCTACCCTGATCCGCACCATTCCCGATCTGGTGTGGCTGAAAGATCCCGCTGGCGTTTATCTGGCATGCAATCCGCGCTTCGAACGCTTTTTCGGCGCCTCGGAGGCGGAGATCGTGGGGCGTACGGACCGCGACTTCATGCCCGAGGAGATGGCTGCCTTCTTCCGTGAGCACGACCTCCAGGCCTTGGCGGCCGGCCGTCCCACCCTCAATGAAGAAACCGTCACCTTTGCTGACGACGGTCACCAGGAGCGGCTGGAGACCATCAAGACCCCCATGCACGACGCCGCGGGAAATCTCATCGGCGTGCTCGGCATCGGGCGCGACATCACGGCCGCGCGCGCGCTGCAGGAGGCCTTGCGCGAGCGGGAAGAACTCTACAGCCTCCTGTTCAACCAGGCGGGCGATGCCATCGAACTGATGGAAGCCGAGACGCTACGCTTCGTCGAGGTCAATGACACCGCCTGCCGTCTGCTCGGCTACTCCCGCGAGGAGATGCTCCAACTCTCGTTGCTGGACACGGTACCCGAGGCGGACGCGGTAAACGCGCAGGCGCGCGCGCAACGCCTCCTGGCAGCGGGAGGCGCGGTATTCGAGAGCCGGCAACGGCGCAAGGACGGTGTCATTATCGACGTTCAGGTGAACGTCCAAGCCATCCGACTGCGGGGCAAGGCGTATTTTCTGACCGTTCGGCGCGACATCAGTGAACGCCAGGCCGAGCAGCGGGCCTTGCAGGAGCGTGAGGCCTTACTGGCGGCCATTTTCAACCAGGCCAGTGTCGGTATCGATCTGCTGGACCTGGAGACGCTGCGCTTCCTCCAGTTCAACCGCGCTTCTCACACGCTGCTCGGCTACAGCGAGGCCGAATTTGCCCAATTGCGGCTGCCGGACATCCAGGCCCTGCCGGCCGACGTGTTTGCACGCATCTTCTCCGAGAAGCTGGCGCAGTTGCGCGCGACGGGTCGCCTCACGTTAGAGGTCCAGCACCGCCGCCGCGACGGCGCGGTGCTCGATTGTCTCCTGAACCTCGGGCTGATGGAACTCCACGGGCAGGTGCAGATCCTCGCCGTATGGAGCGACATCACTGAGCAGAAGCGCGCGCGGGAGGCCTTGCGCGAGCGCGAGGAGATCTATAGCGCCATCATCAACCAGGCGACGGATGGCATCGTGCTGATCGATGCCGAGACCTTCGGCTTCGCCGAGTTCAACGAGGCGGCGTGTCTGGGGCTAGGCTACAGCCGCACGGAGTTCGCCCGGCTGACGCTGGCCGATATTCAGGCCACCTGGACGGCTGAGCAGGTCGCCACGCAGGCGCGTTTGCTGCGAGAGCAAGGCGGCGGTTTGTTCGAGGTCGCCCATCGCCGCAAGGACGGCGAAATCCGTTTTGTGCGTGCGGCCAATCACCTCGTCGCCATCCGCGATCGGCGTTACTACGTCGCCATCTGGTATGACATCACCGAGCGCAGGCAGATGGAACGGCAGCTCATGGAGTCCGAGGCCCGGTTCCGGACCCTGATGGAGCAGGCGCCCCTGGCCATCCAGGTGGTGGCGCCCGATGGTCGGGCCGTGCGGGTCAACCGGGCGTGGGAAGCCCTTTGGGGCGTCCCCTTCGATGCCCTGGCGCACTACAATCTCCTGGAAGACCGGCAACTGGAGGCCCGCGGACTGATGCCCGACATCCGCCAAGCCTTTGCCGGCCTGCCCACCCCCATTTCAGTCATCGAATACGATCGCGCGGCGACCCCGGAAGTCCCCGGGGGGCACGGCAAACTGGTGGTGCGTACCCTGATGTACCCGTCCAAGGACGCCAACGGCCAGTTGCAGGAAGTCGTGCTGATCCAGGAGGACGTCACCGCCCTCAAGCAGGCGGAGCAAGAACTGGAAATGCATCGGCGCCACTTGGAGCGACTGGTGGAGGAACGCACGGCGGAGTTGGCGCTGGCACGCGACCGGGCCGAGGCCGCCAACCGGGCGAAGAGCGCCTTTCTGGCCAACATGAGCCACGAGATCCGCACCCCACTCAATGCCATCACCGGGATGGGCTACTTGATCCGGCGCAGCGGTCTGACGCCTCGCCAGGCCAGCCAGATGGACAAGCTGGAAGCCGCCGGCCGGCACCTGCTCAGCACCATCAATGCCATCCTGGACCTCTCCAAGATCGAGGCCGGCAAGCTCGCGCTGGAAGACATGCCCGTGCAGTCGGCAGTCCTGGTGGATAACGTACTGGCGATGCTGCAGCCGCAGGCCCAAGCGAAGGGGCTGCGCCTGAGCTGCCAAGTGGAGCCGCTGCCGCCGCATCTGATGGGCGATCCGACCCGTCTGCAGCAGGCTCTGCTCAATTACGTCAGCAACGCCATCAAGTTCACCGCCGCCGGGACGGTGGCCGTGCACGTCACCCGGCTGGAGGCGGCGGCCGACCACGTCCGGCTGCGTTTCGCCGTGCAGGATACCGGCATCGGCATCACGGAGCAGGCCCTCACGCGGCTGTTCAACCCCTTCGAGCAGGCCGACGGGAGCATGACCCGCCAATACGGTGGCACCGGCCTGGGCTTGGCCATCACGCGCCGCTTGGCCGACTTGATGGGCGGTGAAGCCGGCGCGCAGAGCACGCCCGGGGTGGGGAGTACCTTTTGGTTCACGGTCCGCCTGCGCCAAGAGATTCCGCCCGCGATCCTTCCGCAGACGGGCGAAAGGATGGATGTAGAACAGGTCTTGCGCTCGGACTACGCGGGCTGCCGGGTGCTCCTCGCGGAAGATGAGCCCATCAACCGGGAAGTCGCCGTGTCCTTGTTAGAGGACACCGGGTTGGTCGTGGAGGTGGCCGAAGACGGCCTGCAGGCGCTGGAACTGGTCAAACGTCACCGCTATGACCTGATCCTGACCGATATCCAGATGCCGCGCATGGATGGACTGGCGCTCACGCGCGCGATCCGCGGCCTTCCCGGCTACGCCGACACGCCGATTCTGGCCCTCACCGCCACCGCCTTCGTTGAGGATAAGAACCGCTGTTTGAGTGCTGGTATGAACGATTTCATTTCCAAACCGATGGTGCCGGAAACACTGTATGCCTGTCTGCTGACCTGGCTGAAAGACGCAAAGCGTCATTGAGGATCGATCGATGCCATCCGGCATGAATACCCGCGAACTGGTACACGGCGGCCTGCGGGTCGCCGCGCTCGGCCTGGGCTGCATGGGCCTCGACTTTGGCCATTTTTAGCCGGAGGGAATGCCCTATGCGCGGCGGGGTCAAGCGGGCTGCGCGGGAGCGCAAGGTCACCGCAGCGTTCGTAGAGTTGGCGGCAGCGGGACGCAGGCAGTATCGTCTGAAGCCGACTAAAACACCAGACGTGACCGCCTTTGCCGCCGCTGCCGACTGCGATTGTAGCGATTCTGCTGCCCTTTGCCCCCCTGTTTACGACGCCGACCCGGGCCCACGCGCAGGTGCTGTTGATCGGGACGTTGCTGACCCAGGGGCCGCGCACGGTCACGGCGGCTTTGCGCACGATGGGGTTAGGGCAGGAGCGGTGCTTCGGGCGTTACCATCGGGTCCTGAATCGCGCCCGCTGGTCGGGTCTGCGCGGCGCCCAGATCCCGCTCGGATTGTTGATCGTCCTGATACCGCCCGACTGGCCCCTGGTGTTCGCGGTGGACGAGACGCTGGAGCGGCGCAAGGGCGAGCGCATTGCCGCCAAGGGGATGTACCGCGACGCGGTGCGCTCCAGCCGCAGCAAGGTGGTCACCTGCCTGGGCTTGCAATGGATCTGCATGGCCCTGCTGGTGCCGCTGCCCTGGAGTCAACGGCCGTGGGCGCTGCCATTTCTCACCCTGCTGGCCCCTTCGGCGCGGGCCAACGCAGTGGCCGGCAAGCCCCACCGCACCGTCGTGGACTGGACGCGTGTCATGGTTCGGCTGGTGTCGCGGTGGCTGGGGCGGCGCCGCTGGGTGCTGATTGGCGACGGGAGTTATTCCTGCGTCGCCCTGGGCTGGGAGTGCCTCACGGCCCAGGCGACCTTGATCACCCGCCTGCGCCTGGATGCGCGCCTGTTTGCCTTCCCTGGCCCGGTGCCCGCAGGGCGGCGCGGGCGCAAACCACAGAAGGGGGCAGCCCTGGCCAAACTGGCCTCGCGCCTGGACGAGGCCCTGACGCAGGGCAGCGAAGCCACGGTTCAATGGTATGGGCACGCGAAAACGCTGCGCCTGCTCAGCGATACCTGCCTGTGGCATACCCCGGGTTATCCGCCGCTGCCGATCCGCTGGGTCCTGGTCGTCGATCCGAGCGGAGATATCGACACCTAAGCCTTTTTCACCACCGACCTGACCATGGCCTCGGCCCGCGTGGTCGAACTGTTCGTCTGGCGCTGGTCGCTGGAGGTCACCTTCGAGGAAACCCGCCGTCACCTCGGCGTAGAGACTCAGCGCCAGTGGTCCGCCTTGGCCATCGCCCGCACCACGCCGGTGCTGCTCGCGCTCTATTCGCTGGTCTGTCTGATGGTGCATCGCTGGCGCGATCAGTGGCCGGTGCTGGCGCGTTCCACTGCCTGGTACCTCAAGCCGCAGGCGACGTTCTCCGATTGTCTCGCGCTGGTGCACCGCACCAGTTGGGCTGCGTCGAATTTCGTCACATCAACCTCAGGCCCGGACTCCCTCGCCATTTCCCGCCAGGACTGGCAACGCGTGCTGAATCAACTGGCGGCGACACCCTGAAATGGCCAAAGTCGAGTCGAACTCCTCCACAGATGCCTCCCACTCACAGACCTGACTGATCATGCGACTCGCGGCCCCATGGGAGCGCGGTCTGGATGGCAACCCGGCGACCGACCTGGTCGGATCGCCAGATATCAGTTACCCCTTCACGCAAACGACCTGCTTGAGGGTATGCACCACCTCCACCAGGTCCGCCTGGTTGGCC
>CAILVI010000128.1 GCA_903837595.1 uncultured Thiodictyon sp. | reverse complement strand
TAACCCACTCCTGAAGCGCCCCTTGGTGCTGGCAGACGTAAAGCGCATGCTGCTGGGGCACTGGGGCACGACCCCCGGCCAGAATTTCATTTATGTGCACCTGAATCGGGTCATCAAGCAATACGACATCGACATGATCTATGTCTCCGGTCCCGGGCACGGCGGCCCGGCGGTCGTGGGCAACACCTATCTCGATGGCACCTATCTCGATGGCACCTATAGCGAGGTCTATCCCAACATCAGCCAGGACGCGGCGGGGTTGCAGCGGCTCTTCAAGCAGTTCTCGTTTCCCGGCGGCATTCCCAGCCACGCCTCGCCGGAGTGCCCGGGCTCGATCCACGAGGGCGGCGAGCTGGGCTATTCGCTCAGTCATTCGTTCGGGGCGGTGTTCGACAATCCCGAGCTGATCGTCGCCTGTGTGGTCGGCGACGGCGAGGCGGAAACCGGACCGCTGGCCACCGCCTGGCATTCCAACTCAATCGCGCGCAACGCAATTTCCGTATCTTCGGCCCCGACGAGACACTTTCCAACCGCCTGAACGCCGTGATCGAGACCACCAACCGCCAATGGGAGGCACGGACCCAGGCCGACGACGAATTCCTCGCCCCGATGGCCGGGTCATGGAGATGCTGAGCGAGCATCAATGCGAAGGCTGGCTCGAAGGCTATCTCCTCACTGGCCGGCACGGGTTGTTCAATAGCTACGAGTCGTTCATCCATATCATCGACTCGATGTTCAACCAGCACGCCGACGTCAACGTCGTGATCGCCGGCAAATATCAGGCGCCGCAATGGCTGACCATGGACGCGGCCGTCAAGCACTGCACCCAGGGCCTCGGTATCTGGCAGTGGGCCAGCAACGACCAGGCCGTGGCCCCGATCTGGTCATGGCCTGCTGTGGCGACGTCCCAACGCTGGAGACCCTGGCCGCCGTCTCCATCCTGCGCGAGCAGTTGCCCGAATTGAAGATACGGGTGGTCAACGTGGTCGACCTGATGAAGCTGCAACCGCAAAGCGAGCACCCGCATGGCTTGAGCGACAGGGATTTCGACGAGACCTTCACCAAGGATAAACCGGTGATCTTCGCCTGCCATGGCTACCCCTGGTTGATCCATCGGCTGACCTACCGCCGCACCAACCACGACAACTTCCATGTCCGCGGCTACAAGGAGGAAGGCACCATCACCACCCCCTTCGACATGACCGTGCTAAACGATCTGGACCGCTTCCACCTGGTGATGGACGCCATCGATCGCCTGCCGCAGACCGGCGACCTGGGCGTCTATCTGAAGCAGCAGCTCAAGGACAAGCTGATCGAGCACAAGCAGTACATCGACCAGCATGGGCAGGATATGCCGGAGATTCGCGATTGGAAATGGGGTGATACCAAAGGATGACGAAGATGCCCGGCGGGGCGCTGGAGCCGGTTTCGTTCGTTTTTGCTCGCCGGGGATAAAGGGCTTATGCTCGACCCTTGGCCCTGCCCGCAGCAACCGCAGACACGAGGCTGATCCGTGCTGACCATGATCGAAGTCGAGATCGCCCGAGACGGAGGGGTCCGTCCGCTGGAGCCGCTGCCTTTCCCCTTGCAGGGGCGCGCCTACCTGACCCTGCTGCCCGATCCGCCTGCCAACCTTACCGCGACTGGCGCCACCGGGGGAACAGCCGCCGACGCCTTGGCCCTGCTTGCGTCTCCGCGCTTCGCCCGACGCCCGGTAAGCGACCCAAGCGAGGTGCAGGATCGCATTGCGGCGCTCCGTGAGGACTGGTGGCCGAGGTGAGTGACGCCGAAGGACTTCCGCCCCTGCCAGACGCGATGCGATTATGAGTGAGGCATTTTTCAGTCCAATCGTCAAGACTGTGATGATCGACTGGAAACAACGGGACATGCCATGAAGATTGTCTACTACGAAGAAGATGACATCCTGTTCATCGAGATCTCGAAGGGAAAGATCCTGCGGGATGAGTCGGTGGGATGGAACATTAACCTTGGCTATACCGCCGATGGTGTTGGCGAAATCACCATCCTGGATGCCCAGAAGAGCGGGATCTATCCGTTGCAGATTGAGCGGGTGGTTTCCGAAGCTGCCTGATGGTGTTGCACTGTCCTGTGGCTCCCGCGCGCAAGTAGGGAAATATGGGCGGACGACGCTCGGCTACCAGTGACCAGACGGGACGCAGAGCGTCTGCTCGGCACTCCCAAGACCGCAACACTGGCATCAGCTATGTATGCGGGGGGAGTGGGGGCAGGTCTTGGAATGGGATTGCGGTGCAGGTCTTGGAATTCCGCATGCGTGATTGCGAGATCTGACCGCCAGACTGTGCGTGATTGCAAGACCTGACCCCCAGACTTAGACTTGTGACGCATGCGTGATTGCGAGATCTGACCGCCAGACTGTGCGTGATTGCAAGACCTGACCCCCAGACTTGCTACGCTCCGCCGGGGACGGACCCGGCGCAGAGCCGCAGCCGCGCGGCCATACACCCCCCTCTCCCCCCGGCCCCCAACCCCCCCCCGCGCCCCCAGCGACCCGACCGGTCTTCCCCACCCTCGTGGGCGATGACCCGCGTCATTCACCAACTATAGGCGGGTTTAGGTAGCCATCGACAGACGGGGGAAGAGCTCGGGTCGTTCCCCGCGAGGCC
>CAILVI010000127.1 GCA_903837595.1 uncultured Thiodictyon sp. | reverse complement strand
GCTCGCTGGTCGGGGCTACGCGGCGCCCAGATCCTGCTGGGGCTGTTGATCGTCTTGGTGCCGCCCGGCTGGCCCCTGGTGTTTGCGGTGGACGAGACGCTGGAGCGGCGCAAGGGGGTACGGATCGCCGCCAAGGGGATGTATCGCGATGCGGTGCGCTCCAGCCGCAGCAAGGTGGTCACGTGCCTGGGGTTGCAATGGATCTGTATGGCCTTGTTGGTGAAGCTGCCCTGGAGCCCGCGGCCCTGGGCGTTGCCGTTTCTCACCCTGCTGGCGCCCTCGGCGCGGGCCAACGCAGCGGCCGGCAAGCCCCACCGCACCGTGATGGACTGGACGATCGTCATGGTCCGGCTGGTCTCGCGCTGGCTGGGGCGCCGCCGCTGGGTGCTGATCGGCGACGGGAGTTATTCGTGCGTCGCGTTGGGATGGAAATGTCTCACCGCGCAGGCGACCTTGCTCACCCGCCTGCGCCTGGATGCGCGCCTGTTTGCCTTCCCTGGCCCGGTGCCCGCGGGGCGGCGCGGGCGCAAACCACAGAAGGGGGCGGCCCTGGCCAAACTGGCCACACCCCTGGACGAGGCCCTGACGCAGGGCAGCGAAGCCACTGTTCAATGGTATGGGCACGAGAAAACGCTGCGCCTGCTCAGCGACACCTGCCTCTGGCATACCCCGGGTTATCCGCCGCTGCCAATCCGCTGGGTCCTGGTCGTCGATCCTACCGGGGACATCGACACCCAAGCCTTTTTCACCACCGACCTCACCATGACCCCGGCCCGCGTGGTCGAGCTGTTCGTCTGGCGCTGGTCGCTGGAGGTGACCTTCGAGGAAACCCGCCGTCACCTCGGCGTGGTGACCCAGCGCCAGTGGTCCGCCCTGGCCATCGCCCGTACCACGCCCATCCTGCTGGCGCTCTACTCCCTGGTCTGCCTGATGGTGTATCGCTGGCGCGATCCGTGGCCGCTGCTGGCGCGTTCTACCGCTTGGTACCTCAAGCCGCACGCGACCTTCTCCGATTGCCTGGCCCTGGTGCGCCGCACCAGTTGGGACGAGGCGAATTTGGTCAACTCAACCTCAGACCCGGACTCCCTCGTCATTTCCCGCCAGGACTGGCAACGCGTTCTGAATCAACTGGCCTCGACTCCCTGAAATGGCCAAAGTCGAGGAGCAGGTCAGGTAATGCTGAAGATAACAGCGCGGGATCACGATACATTACCAAAGCAACGGTGCTTAATGCGGTGGCACTGATCAATAGCCCCTGAATCACCATAACGCCGGTAAACCGGCCAAAAAATACTCTCGGTTAACTGACGACTCGATGATTGACCTCATTGCCCAACGCCGCCAAGCGCATACCCTGACTGGGATGCGACCGGTACCGACCGGCAATGACTCAATGCGTGACAGACCAGGCTCGCGACCAGGAAATGCCGCGACCGAAGAAGCTGGTGAGTCAATCTAGCGCACGCTTGCGAGCGCCGGCAAGCCGGCAGGTACCCAAGATGGGCTAGCGCAGAGGCTCATCAGCGCGTCGTGTCCGCATGCCTGCGCCCAGGTGTGACCGTCGCCCGATGTTAACGAATATTTCACATTCCCGGTGGTCGTTGAAGGCCCGCGCACCCCGCAGGATACGGCCCATTTTGAGTATCTGCCGCATTGACTTGCGTTACGCAGCGGCTATAGTTTCGCTGTTATCCGAAAACGTCTGAAGGCAGACACTCTGCGCGGGTGCAGGTAACGTTCTTGCCGCCGTCGCAGCCCTGGTTCGTGACCCAGTCAACGCAGCGTTCTCTATTGGAGTACAAGATGGCAACTGATCTAGCGTCAAAGCCGGCCGCCACCGTGAATTCGTTGGCAACCTCGTCCGCCGCCTGCACCGGGACCTTGCCGGAGTATCTGATCGATGCCTTCCAGCGTAGCGTCCTCTTTCTCGAATTGCTGCGGGAGCGCGGCAACAAACAGGTCGAGATCACATCCCAGCCGCAGGCGACCGTGCTGCGCTTCGACCACGAACCCCTGATCAGCGGCCGCTCGCTGCCCAAACCGATCAACTATTCACTGTCGCGCATCATCCCGCCCGCCGGCACCCTCATCGACCCCCACAAGCGCCCCGTGGTGGTGGTGGACCCGCGCGCCGGCCAGGGTCCGGGCATCGGCGGCTTCAAGGCGCAGAGCGAGATCGGCGATGCCCTGGCCGCCGGCCATCCGGTCTATTTCATCGGTTTCGCTGCCACGCCCGAGCCCGGACAGCAGTTCCTGGACGTCGTTGAGGGCCAGGTCAAGTTCTTCGAGCGCATCGTCGAACTCCACCCGGACGCCCCGCGCCCCTTCGCCATCGGCAACTGTCAGGCAGGCTATCAGACGCTGATGGTGGCCATGCTGCGGCCGGACCTCTTCGGCCCCTGTCTGGTGGCCGGTTCGCCGATCTCCTACTGGCAAGGCGTGCACGGCAAAAACCCGATGCGTTACTCCGGCGGTCTGCTCGGCGGCAGTTGGCTAACCGCGCTCACGAGCGATCTCGGTGACGGTAAGTTCGACGGGACCTGGCTGATCCTGAACTTCGACAACCTGAACCCGGCCAATTGGTTGTGGGGCAAGCAGTACGATGTCTATGCCAACATCGACAGCGACGCCAAGCGCTTCCTGGAGTTCGAAAAGTGGTGGGGCGACTTCATCCAGTTGAACGGCGACGAGTTGCAGTTCCTGGTGGACAACCTCTTCGTCGGTGATCGGCTGACGCGCAACCAGTTGCAGTCCAGCGACGGCAAGACCTTCGACCTGCGCAACATCACCTCACCGATCATTGTTTTCACCTCGCTGGGCGACAACATCAGCCCGCCCCAGCAGACGCTGGGCTGGATACTCGATCTGTATCGCGACGTGGACGAGATCCGTGCCACCGGCCGGACCATCGTCTATTGCCTGAACCAGAAGGTCGGACATCTGGCCATCTTCGTCTCGGCCAAGGTTGGGGCCAAGGAGGACGAGGAGTTCATCCAGTTGATGGACCTGATCGACTGCCTGCCGCCCGGACTCTATGAGATGGTCATCGAGCCGCGCCCGGCGGACCTGCCGCAAGGCGGCTTCGTGACCGGCGACTGGATCACCCGCTTCGAGGTGCGTTCGCTCGACGATCTGCGGGCACTCGGGCGCAACAGCGAGGAGGACGACCGCGCCTTCGCCGCCGCCGCCCGGCTGTCGGAGCTGAACCACTCGATCTACCGCACCCTGACGCAGCCCCTGGTGCGGGCACTCGTCAACCACCCCATGGCAGAACTGGCCCGCACCATGAATCCGCTCCGCCTGAGCTACACGTTGTTCGCGGACAGCAACCCCTGGATGAAGGGCGTGCAACAGCTTGCCACTGCGGTGTCCGCCGAGCGCAAACCGGCGGCGCCTGACAACCCCTTCCTCGCCCTGCAGAAGCAGGTATCCGACCAGATCATCAGCAACCTGGACGCCTACCGCGCCGCCCGCGACCAGTTCGCCGAGCAGATGTTCTTCGGCTTTTACGGCTCGCCGCTGGTGCAGGGGCTGCTCGGTCTCAATGACGGAACCAAGGTGCGGGAGCTCCCCGGCGTCTCGCCGGAAACGCTGGCCGCACGCCAAGCACAAGCGGCTGCCTACGCGGCCAAGCTCAATACGGGCGGGTTCGACGAGGCCCTGACGCGGGCGGTGCTCTACGTCATCGCCGCCGAGCGCTCGCTCGATGAGCGTTGCGCACACGCGCTCAACGCCGCGCGCCAGCAGTTCATGCACTTGTCCCTGGAGGCATTCAAGTCGCTGGTGCGCGACCAGTTCTTCGTGCTGCACAGCGAGCGCGAGCGCGCGGTGGAGGCCCTGGCGACCCTGGTGCCGGAGGCCGACGAGCGCACCGAGCTGCTCAAGCAACTGGACGCGATCATCCAAGCGGGTGACCCCGCGACCCCGGCCGAGCATGAACGCCTCGCCCGACTGACGCAGGTGCTGGCGGTGCCGAGCGAAAAACTGGCGTCCCTGGCGACCTTCCGTCGTGTCCACGCCGCCAAGGTGGCCGGCCAGGACGGCAAGCCGTCGCACTGAGCAGGTCGCGCCCCGATCAGCACTGGAGTCATCAGCATGCAGACCCTCGTGAACAAGACCTTCGATGAGATCGCCCCGGGCGACACCGCCGCCATGCAGCGCACCCTGCGGGCCGGCGACCTGCGGGCCTGGGCCGCCGCCTTCGACGATCCAGACACACCGGCGAGGCCAGGCGGGGACCAGGGCGCCGCCGGCATCGTCACGGCATTGCTGAGCGCGCTGGTCGGCTCGGCCCTGCCGGGCCCCGGGTCCTCAATCCGTTCGGCCGCGGTGCAGATCAAGGCCGAGTTGCCGATCGACGCCGCCCTGACGGTGCGCCTCAAGGTGCGGGAGAGGCGCGACCAGGGGATCGTCGTGCTCGACGGCGAGTGCAGCGACCCGGCGGGCCAGGTCGTCGCGACCGCCGTGCTGGAGGTGCTGGCACCGACGACGCGCCAGGAACGTCAGGTGGCCGAACATCGGCTCGATCGCCTGATCGAGCGCTGCCATGGCCTCAAGCCCATGCTGACCGGTGTGGTGCACCCGTGCAGCCTGGATGCACTCAGCGGGGCGGTGGAGGCGGCCGAGGCCGGTCTGATCCTGCCCGTGCTGTTCGGCCCGGAGACCGAGATCCGGCAGCTCGCCGACCAGGGGCGTCTGAATCTCGCCAAGTGCCGGATCGTCAGCACCAGCGGCGCCGAGGACTCGGCCCAGAAGGCGGCGGCCGCGGCCGGTGCCGGCGAGGTCGCGGCCTTGATGAAGGGCAGCCTGCACACCGACGTGCTGCTGCACGCGGTGATGCAGAAGGATGCCGGGCTGCGCACCGGGCGGCTGCTCAGCCACTGCGCCATGGTCTCAGTGCCGACCTATGCCCGCCGCTTCGTGGTCACGGACGTGGCGCTCAACATCGCCCCGGACACCGACCAGAAGCGCGACATCTGCCAGAACGCGATCGGCTTCGCCCGTGCACTGGGCATCGAGCAACCCAAGGTGGCCGTGCTGGCGGCCGTGGAGATGGTGCGCACCAAGATGCCGGCCTCGCTCGACGGGGCGATCCTGGCCAAGATGGCCGATCGCCGTCAGATCGTCGGCGGCATCGTCGATGGGCCGCTCGACCTGGACGCCGCGGTGGACGTGGACGCGGCGCGGATCAAGAAGATCGACTCGCCGGTGGCGGGCCTCGCGGACGTGCTGCTGGTGCCCAACATCGAGGCCGGCAACATGGTGTACAAGAACCTCGCCTTCATGGCCGATGCCCAGACCGCCGGCCTGGTGGTCGGTGCGCGCGTGCCGGTGATCCTGACCAGCCGTGCCGACACCGCCGCGGCGCGCCGCTTCTCGGCCGCCGCCGCCGTGCTCTACGCCGATGCGCTGAAGCACGACCCCTCCATCCTGAACCCCGAAACCGCGGAGTGACCGGTCATGAGCGACGCCATCGTGTGCTTTAACGCGGGCTCCACCAGCCTGAAGTTCAGTGCCTACGCGGTCGGCAGCCCCGGCGATTTGACCCTGATCAGTCACGGCCAGATCGACGGCATGCAGACCGCCCCGCAATTCATCGTCAAGGACGCGGCCGGCAAGCCCCTGGATGAGCATGCCTGGGGCAAGGGCCAGGCGATCGATCACCGCACCGCGTTGCATTTCGTCATCGACTGGCTGGAGCACCACAGCGCGGGGATGAAGGTGATCGGCGCCGGGCATCGGGTGGTGCTCGGCGGCACCCGCTTCGAGTCACCGGTACTGATCGACACCGAGGTACTCGACTATCTGGAGTCGCTCGTGGTCATGGAGCCCTCGCATCAGGCCTACGAAGTCCTTGGGGCGCGTGCCCTCGCCCAGGCCTTCCCCGGCTTGCCGCAGGTGGCCGTGTTCGACAGCTCCTTCCATCGCACGATGCCGCAGGTCGCCCAAATCTATGCACTGCCCAAGGACGTGCTGGACGCCGGGGCGCGGCACTGGGGCTATCACGGCATCTCCTACGACTACATCAGCCGCCAGGTCCCGAAATACGCCCCCGGCGCCCGGCGGGTGATCGCCGCCCACCTGGGCGGCGGGACCAGCATGTGCGCCATGCTCGACGGTAAGAGCATCGAGACCACCATGGGCTTCGCCGGCGTCTCCGGCCTGCCGATGGCCACCCGTTCCGGCGATGTCCCACCGGACCTGCTCTTCTATCTGCTGCGCACCAAGCAGTTCGACGACGTGTCGCTTGAGACGATGCTGTACGAGCGTTCCGGCCTGCTCGGCCTCTCCGGCATCAGCGGCGACATGCGCGAGTTGCAGGCAAGCACCGACCCGCGCGCCGCCGCGGCGATCGCCTATTTCGTCTACGCGATGACCAAGGTGGCTGGTGCCTATACGGCGGTGCTGGGCGGGATCGATGCACTCGTCTTCACGGCAGGCATCGGCGAGCGCTCTGCCATCGTGCGGGCCGGACTCTGCCATGCGCTGTCCTGGCTCGGCGTGAGGCTCGATGAGTCCGGCAATGCCGGCAATGGCCCGCGCATCTCCAGCGACGACAGCGCCGTGTCGGTCTGGGTCATACCGACGAACGAGGAGCTGATGATCGCGCAGCATACCTTGGCGTTGGTGCGGCCTTAGCACAGCGAAGCGCAGATCCCGAGACCATTCGGGGCGTCCGAGCCGGACGGGGCATTCGCCCCGTCCGGAACCGTTTGAAGCGTGGAGTGGCTCGCGAATCCGCTGCGCCCGCCGGTCCCCAAACGCTCGGGACGGGGTTGCAAACCCCGTCCCGCCCGGGAAGACTGGCGTGTCTTATTTGGTCAACTCACGAGTTTTCAACTGTTCGAGTACTGCGTCCCGTAGACCACGGAGTTCTGCCAACCCCGCCAGCGCCTGCGAATTCCGGCACTGTGCCCGCAGGTCACACAACGCGACCGCCAGCGCATGGACCCGCTGGTGCAACGCATCAATGGCCTGGAACGCTGGCCGCGCACCCTGGCGGCTGCGGCCATCGGTATCCAACCAGAGACCGAAAGCGCACTGTTGGTCGTCCAGCGGTGGCGGGGCGTCACGTTCGCCCATGAGGTAGCCTTCCACCGCGGCAATCCAGGCGCGGAGCGCCGCGCCGGCAAAGAGCAGTGGCACCGCGTCGCGACTCACCGCCGCGGCATTGGCCCAGAGCGGATCGGGCCGCCAGATCGCCACCCAGCGTGGGATATCCGCGGCCGGCATCGGACTGGCAATGCCATAGCCCTGGGCCAGTTCGCAGCCCAGTTGCAGCAGCATCTCACCCTGCTCCAGGGTCTCTACCCCCTCGGCAATGACCTGGCGGCGGAAGGCGACGCACAAGCGGATCACGCCGTCCAGAATGGCCAGGTCATCCGGGTCGTGCAGCATGTCACGCACGAAGGTCTGGTCGATCTTGATCTGGGTCACCGGCAGGCGTTTCATGTAGGTCAGCGACGCATAGCCGGTGCCAAAGTCGTCCAGGGCACACAGCACCCCGATCCCCCGGCAGGCATCGATCACCTGGGATACCCGGGCCAGGTCTCCCAGCGCGCTGGTTTCCAGCACTTCCAGCTCGAGGTGACCCGGGCTGACGTGCGGATGCACCGCCAGCAGCACGCGCAGGCGCTCGACGAAGCCCGCCTGCTGCAACTGGCGGGCGCTGACATTCACACTGACCGGCAGATCCAGTCCGGCGGTCTGCCACTGCTCCATCTGGCTCAGGGCGGTCTCGATCACCCACTCGCCGACTTCCACGGCGAGGCGATGATCCTCGATCGCCGGCAGGAAGGCCGCGGGCAGCAGCAGGCCGCTGTCGGGGTGTTGCCAGCGGATCAGGGCCTCGACACCCAGCACGGTCCCGGTGCGCATGTTCACCTTGGGCTGGTAATACAGCACGAATTCGCGGGCGGCCAAGGCGCCGCGGATGCGCTCCAGGCTTTCGTGATAACGGCGCACACTGCGGTCGACCGCGGCATCAAAGACGTGGTAACGGTTCTTGCCTGCCAGTTTGGCCTGATACATGGCCTGGTCGGCCTGGCGCAGCAGTTGCTCCGGATCGATGTCGTCGGCCTGTGGGTAGAAGGTGACCCCGGCGCTGGCGGAGACTTGCACCACCTGCCCACCAACCGTCACCCCCCGGGCGGCGGCGCCGAGCAGACGCACCAGCATTGGCGCGCTGGCCTGGAGGTCGGCCAGGTCGAGCAGCACGGCCACGAACTCGTCGCCGCCGATGCGGGCGAGGGTGTCGCCCTCGCGCAGGGCCTGCTGCATGCCGGCCGCCGCGGCGATCAGCAGCTGGTCGCCCGCGGCATGCCCATACTGGTCGTTGACGGCCTTAAATCCATCCAGATCGAGAAAGGCGACCGCCAGCAGGCGCCCATAGCGCCGCGCCTGGATCATGCCCTGACGCAGGCGGGCGGCCAACAGGACGCGATTGGGCAGGCCGGTCAGGGCATCGTAGTGGGCGATGTGCTGCAATGCGCGCTCTTGTTCCTTGATCAGCGTGACGTCCTCATAGATCCCCAGCAAGCCGAATACCGCGTCGTCCCGGTCCCTGAGTGCGACCTTTGAGGTGCGAATCCACAGCGTCTGACCGCTCGGGGTCGTCTGCTGTTCATCATAGGACAGCTTGGGAATACCAGAGGCCATGACGGCCCGGTCATCGGCCCGATACAGCTCGGCCTGCGCGGCCCAGCCCATCTGATAGTCGTTCTTGCCGATGATCTCGCTCGGATGGGTCTTGCCCGCGTCCCGGGCAAAGGCGGGATTGCAGCCCAGATAGCGCAGGTCGCGGTCCTTCCAGAAGACCCTGGTCGGTGCCGTGTCGATGATCCGCTGCAACAGGTTGCGGGATTCGGTCACTTGCTGCGACATGTCCGACAAGGCCGAGGCAATGATTCCCCATTCGTCCTTGCGGGGCGGCGTCGCGGAAGGCACAAAGGTCCCGTCGCGGATGGCATGAATCCGCTCGATCACTTGTCCCAGGGGGCGTTGAATGCTGCGGCGAATGATCCAGACGATGGCGAGCGACGACAGGAGCGCAACGGCGATGGAAAAGCCCAGGACGCGCAGGCCGGCCGCCCCGATGGTGACGCCGATCTCACTGCCGACGCGCTCGCTGCGGCTGGCCGCATCCCGGTCCAGCCGATTCATCTGCTCGAGGACTCTGTCCTTGGCGGCATGGCTCAACTCGAGTGCGCGGCGCAAGCGAGCGGTTGCGTCCGCGAGCTCCATGGCCCGCGCCTTATAGGATGCGGCCAGCGCGATCAACCGCCTGGCCATCTCCGCCATGCGCGGGGGCGAGGCCGTGAGGGTCTGTAGCCGCAACGTCAGGTCATCGCCGAGCGCGGCAACGGAATGATCACCCTGCACCCGGGACGAGAGATCGTCTTCCCATCCGGCGATCCGGCGGCCCATTTCCAGGACGGTCTCGCGAATACCGGTGATGATCGACATGATCTGATCGAGGTAATCGGTGGCCTTGCCGGCCAGGGTCTCGTCGACCAAGGCGCGCCCGACCACATTCTCCAGCCCCGTCAACTCGCCCAGCAAGGCCGCATCGACTTGCCGAATCCCGGCCATGGTCCGATTGATGGTCATGCAGTCGTCCAACAGCCGGGTCGTCGCCGCGGCGAGCCCGGCAATGGCATCCGCCAGATCCGGGTCCGTGGCCCGCTGCGCGAATCCCGCCATGGTGCCCGACAAACGAGGGCCGATCTCCTCCACGACCGAGTCCCCACGGCAGCTTCTGCTGACCAAATCCATGTCGGAGAAGGCTGAGAACAAGGCGCGACCGGTCGTCGCATTCTCGACCACGGCCGCCACTTGGTGGACGGCGATCTCGGAGGACAGAATCCCGATCCGATGGAAGGCGACGCCGACCAGGACCGCGATCAGGACGAAGGCGCACGCATTGAGCGCCGCCAGCCACAGCAGCTTCCCGGCGATGCTGGAGAAGGTGGGGGGCATGTCAGGCAGCGGCCGCTCTAGGGCTGCTGTCGCACCAGGGCGGCACCGCGCAAGACCGTCGGCCGCAATGGGATCTCATGGGCCTCGATTGCCGTGACGTTGATGACGCGCTGCCCGCGGCTATTGCGCGTCACCGGGATCTCTGCCACCGGGGTGCCGCGCATCGCCCGCAAGAGCATTTCGGCGGAGGTCTCGCCTTGCTCCTGACCGGTCTTGACCACCGCCGCCCAGGCCCCCTGGTCGACCTGATAGCGATTACCGCCCAGAATGGGGCCCGGATAGATCCGGCCCAACAACTCGACGACCTGGGCATTGTTCATCGGCGTGGCGTCAGCGTCCAGGATGCCCTCCAGGCTATCGATAAAGAGGGTGTCGCAAGCGGCGCGCAAGGTGTCCCCGAGCGCCACGATGTCGCCGGCGCGCTTCACCAGATGGAACGCGACGACCTTGGCGGGGTAACTGGCCTGCTCCTCTTCGACCTGGGTACGCAGGGCGAGGCCCGCGGGGACGTCATTGGTGATGAAACAGGCACGCTGTACTGCCGGCAACAACTGCTTGATGAAGGCCAGGGATTCGCGAACATGGGCCCGTTCCAGTATTCCCGAGACATTGGACGCCGGGAACCCGTATTGTTCGGGCGCGGCATTGACGCCGTTGAACATGACCGGCGTGCCGACCTTGTCTCGGAGGAACGGCACCACGAACATGGCCTGTGCGTCATCGTCAGCCGCAATCACGCCCTGAGGTTGAAGGCGCTGGTAGAGGTCATAGGCCTCTTGCGCGCGCCGGGACCCGCCGTCGCGATCGACCTTGGTATTGAGGTGGAAGTAGACGATCTCGCTCACAGGTCCCAGCACGGATTCCACGCCGGCGCGGATCTCTTTGACCCACGGATTGTCCGCCTCGTAGCTCATCACCACGAGGACTTTGAATGGCGCAGCGCTCGCAGCGGGCGCGCCAAACCCCAGGACCGCGGCCAGCAGCCATGAAGATACACAGTTGGTCATTTATCGCACCCCCGGGTTGCAGCGCATCTGGGTGGGCTTGGCTGAAACCTGGTCGTTCAGGTCAGAGAGCGTCCCTTGGTTGAGGGGCCGCCCGGGTCCGCGGTGGCCTGCCCGCGCTGGCCCGCGTCGGCCGAAAACGCCGACATGCTAGCCGTAAACCAAGGGTGGCACCACCGTTGCTTGCGGCGACCTTGCCCGCCGGGACCAGGGCGGGATGCAATCGCACCGCGATCGATCCGGTCCTGCGCGCGCCTGCCGTTCGCCTTTGTCGTCACGGTTGGTGGGGACCAGCAGGCCATGCTAACATCGCCGCCGCGACATCACCGCGCACAAGGCGAAGGCCAACGCGGCGGCACTGCAACAGAGCAAAGTGCGCTTTTACACCCTCTTCATGGCATCCCAGCTGACGATGCGGCTGATCGATCCCAACACGGCTTCAAGCGTTCTGTCGGCCTGACGACATGCAACCACTGCCCCGGATACTGACCGACTCGCTCCGGCCGGATCGACTTGACATCGCCATCGTCACCGAGACCTATCCACCCGAGATCAACGGGGTCGCCAATACCATGCGGTACCTGGCGCAAGGGCTGTCGCAACGCGGACATCGTATCCTACTGATCCGTCCACGCCAGCGCACGGAACCGCCTCAGCCAGAGGCTATCGCCATTGTTCATTTTCCCGTGCCAGGACTACCGCTCCCTGGCTATCGGGGATTGCGTTTTGGCCTTCCCGTCTACTGGCGCCTGCGGCGCCTCTGGTGTCGGGTCACGCCGACCCTGATCTATATCGCCACCCAGGGGCCACTGGGCCATGCCGCACTCGCCGCCGCGCGCGCCCTGAACATCCCCACGGTGACCGGCTTTCACACCCAGTTCCATCAGTATAGCCAGCATTATGGGCTCGCTCTCCTGACCCGGCCAATCACCGCCGCACTGCGCCATTTCCATAACCGTTCGGATGTGACCCTGGTACCCACCGCCGCGTTGCAGGGGCAATTGTCCACGGCGGGGTTTCGCAACGTCCAGGTCTTCGGTCGTGGCGTGGACGTCGCGCGCTTCTCTCCCGCCTGGCGTGATCCGCAATTGCGCCGATCCTGGGGCTGCGACGAGGAGACTTTGGTCGTCCTTTTTGTGGGGCGCTTGGCCGCCGAGAAGAACCTGACCCTCGCCCGCGCCACCTTTCGGGCCATTCTGGCGGAGCGGCCCGAGGCGCGTTTCGTCCTGGTGGGCGATGGCCCCGAACGGGAGCGCCTGCGTCGGGAGTGCCCCGAATTTATCTGCCCTGGGGCCAAGGTTGGGGAGGAGCTCTCCGCCCACTATGCCTGCGGCGACCTCTTTCTCTTCCCCAGCCTGACGGAAACCTTCGGCAACGTGGTAACCGAGGCCATGGCCAGCGGCTTACCGGTCATCGCCTTTGATGACGCGGCGGCCCATACCTACATCGCGCCGTGGCAGAACGGGGTGACCGTGCCGGTCGGCGATGGTGCCGCGTTTATTGCCGCCAGTCGCCAGCTCGCTGGCGACGGCGCGCGCTTGCGTCAGATGGGGCAAGCGGCCAGGAGGACGGCCGAAGGCATCCGCTGGGATCCGGTGTTGGGCACGCTCGAGGAACGTCTCCACGAGGTACTGCGCCGTCGACGCGCAACGGCAGCCGGTCAGCGCAGCCCCGTCCTTGCTTCAGCCCAGTGCCCGCGGTATCCGGAACGGTAGCAGCCGTTGCACCCAGGGCGCACTGAACCGGTCGAGGCACACGCTCTCATGCATGGCGGTCACCGACTCGCCGAGCAGATGCGTCGCCAGCACGGAGCGCGTGTAAAATGGCGTATTCTCCAACGTCTCAGTCACCCGTGCCGTCTGTTGCGCGTCCACCCGCGTCCCGCGCTTCATCCGCCAGGCGGTGGTCGGCAGTTTCGCGTGCGGCGGAACCTCAATCCGTTCCACGCCGCCAGCCGGATCGAAGTGCAGGCCCAACTCTGTGCGTTGCCCATCGCGCCGCGCCGCGTCATAGAGGACGGCGGTACCGCCATCCTTCAGCTCGGCGCGCGACCACTCCCAGTAGCGGAACGCCTTCTCCAGCGGCTCGTTGCCCCAGTTGGAATCGAGATATCCGTGGCCCGACCAACGCAAGGCCGGCCGGTCGAGCTGCACCTCGACACGCGCACCCGGAGCGATCGGTGCCCAGCAATGGCGCCCGGCACCATCAAGGAAATACGGCTGGCCGGCCACCGTGCGCGGATACAGCCTGACAGTGCCGCGAATGCGCCTGGGCACCGGCACCGTCACCTCGTCGATCCGGATGGTCAGGCAGGTGCCGTCCCAGGACAGCGCGCTCGGCCCGATCTCCAGCCGGGAGGCGTCGCGCTGCAGCGCAGAGCGGCCCCGCTCGGTCATGCTCCAGCCCTTGACCTCGCCATAAAGTGCAACATTCAGCGAGTTATGGTTCAGCGGATCACTGTCGCCGAGCCGGCGCGCCCGGGCGTAGTAAGGGGAAAAGCAGCTGCCGACCTGCGCGATCAGCGTGATCCCGTGGCGTCCGTCGTCGCTGAGGGCATCGACATACCACCAAAGATAACCACCGGGCGCGACCGGCGCGTCGAAGAGCGGGCCGCAACCAGGCGCGGTGCCGCCAGCCAACGCGATCTCGCCGGCCGCGGGCGCATGCTGCCCCCCGTGCGGGGACGCATCCGCTTGAGCGCTGCGGGCCGGCGGTTCACCGTCGGCCCGCAGTGCTCCAGTTGACCCAAAGTCTATTCCTCGCATAACACCATCTCCGATACAGTAAAGGATCGTGGGTCGCCGATCGCCAACGCATTGACCAGGCAGAGCAGCCGCGCCGCCGGCCTGGGTGGCCGCTGACTGCGTGGTGCCCGTGCCGTCGCGCTCCTGAATGCCGACACACAGGGTAGCGCCTGCGGGCAGTCGCGATCAGCGACAATCGTCGAATTTAAGATGGGGTTCTGACAGCGCTTTCCATAGCACCGCGCCAGGCGGTGGTTATCTCGGCGTCACCAGTAGTTCATCGGCTTGGCCACCATCCAGTACAGGCCAGCCAGCAGCGGTACCGTCGAGAGAAGGCCCCAGATCAGCCATGTGCGGCTGTCTTTGCGATACGCTGCCGGCACCTCACCGATGATCGCAAAGTCCTGCGCCCAACGCGCCTGCCTGATCTGAATCGGCACGAGGATGCCTAGCCAAACGGCCCCCGCCACCGCCAACATGAGCTGTCCGAGGACCAGCCAGGGGGTTGCAAACAGCGACAGGTGACCGACATAAGCGGCGCCGTAGCCGCCGACAACCATCAGAAAGCCGCCGGACAAGGTAAATGAAAAGTCAGTCACAGTGACCAACCACTGGGCGAACGCCATGATTTGCGTCTTGCTCGTGCGATCGGCAAACACCTTCCAGAGGGCGGTGACCGTGACATTGCCGGCCATCAGTATCACCCCCAGAATATGCAGGGACTTGAAAAACGCATACATGGTTGACGTTCACCGTGTGGTCTAGAAGACAGAAGGGTGCGGCCCCCAAGGGCGCTGACGCAGGCAACGTTGTCCGGAAACATGCGTCGTCGTTGGCCTCTGCCTGAACACGAAACGCTGAACTAGCCAAAAACTGGACTGCATCCTGAACATTGTAGCGACGGATATGCACGCGGTATAGATGTTTTGTACTTCACGCGAGATACGTTACATAACCATTCGCCAAGTAACGATACGGTGCGCGAAGAAATGCGACATGTCAATCATGTAGGTTGCCGCACGAATCATGACTGGCAGGTTTACCGTGAATGAGGTACAGCGCGCACAAGTAGTGCCATAACGCCGGAAACGATATCTGTCGTGGCAAGATAGATCGCGCGCCCCCTGTAGCAAAAATGGGCGACTGCCGGGGGCGTTGTGCTAAAGTCGCGCCCCGCGAAGATCCGCTTGCGCCGACGCGGGCCAGTGCGGGGTTGCTCCGGCGATGGTCGGAGCGGTCTTGGGCCCAGCAGATCGGCCAGACATCAGGATACTTATTTTGAAAGTCGTTGTTTTCGGCGCGACCGGCAAGGCCGGGCGCGCGGTGGCGCTGACCCTGCTGGCCGCGGGACATCAGGTGACCGCCTTTGGACGCAATCTGGAGAAAATC
>CAILVI010000126.1 GCA_903837595.1 uncultured Thiodictyon sp. | reverse complement strand
GCCCCCAGGCCGCGACGGGTCGGAGCTGCCGAGGCTCCGCCTACCAGCACAACTCTGACGAAAAAGGGGGCGATACCATGACTCAAAGCGCCGCTTACCAACAGGACGTGATCGCTTGGGCCAACGAACAGGCGCGGCTATTGCGCGCCGGCCGGTTCGATCGGCTCGATATCGAACACCTGGCCGAGGAGATCGAAGACGTGGGCAAGAGCGAACAGCGCGAACTCGCAAGCCGGATGGCGGTCTTGCTTGCGGACATCCTCAACCCGGATTGGAAACCCGAGTAGCCTCGCGGTGCGACCGCGGGCCGCGCGATGTCACCGCAGCAGCAAGAGAAGGCCCCTGACAGCACCGGTTCCCCTTTTCCGCGTCCGTGGGGTTAGAATCGCCTACCCCCGGCGTATCCCCAGGACCCTCATGTCTCCCGCGGCCAAGAAAACTGCCCTGCTGATCGGCAATGACCGCTATCAGGGCGAACGCCTGAAACCACTGGTGCTCGCGTACCCGGTCCCGGATGCTTTCGCCTCAACGCCCGCTGCGTCTGCCGCGAGTGGCGAGGCCCCATGAATCGCAACACTGCCCGCTGGTTCGCGTTGCTGCTCGTACTTTGCTTGAGTGGGTGCGCGGGCCCACTGGAACGTCTGCCGCCGGTTTCTACCAAGCTCGACTGCGCTGCCGATGGAATGGATTGTCTCGGCATGGCGCGTACGCGCTTTGCCAACTACCACCGCGAGAAGCTGGCTGAAATCATGCGTCACCGCAACGGCTATACTCGCCCGAGTCAACCGGTCGCCTATTTTCATGACCGACGCACGCGCTATAGCGTGCTGTTGATTCATGGCGTCACCGATTCCGCCTATTATATGGCCGATGTGGCTGAGTCTCTGTATGGCCTGGGACTCAATGTGGTGACCGTGTTGCTGCCAGGACATGGTGCGGATTCGCACGCGATGCTGACGGTGCGCGCCGAGCAGTGGCGCAGTGAGGTCGATCGCGGTCTGGAGATGGCCCGGCTGGCCGGCGAACGGGTCATTGTGGGCGGGTTCTCATTAGGGGCAGCGCTGACGATCGACGCGCAGCTGCGCCAAACGGACATCGCGGGTTTGCTGTTATTTGCGCCGGCGATCGTCTTGCGGTCCTACGACAGCGTCTTGCCATTGACCTGCGTCCCCGGGTTGCGCTCCGTGGTGACGGACACCCCATTGCATGACAACCCGGTTAAATACAAGTCCCGGTATCTGAATGCCCTGTGTCAACTGACACGCGTGCTGGCAGCCAATCTTCGCCCGGTCTCCGATGTGGAGGATGCTCCGGTGACGACGCGCGAGAAGCTGCGGGCATTGGCCGAGCGTATCCGGGTGCCAACCTTCATTGCATTTTCTTATGCCGACGAGCGCATCGCTCCAGCTGCCGCCCTCGAGTTGGGGGCGCACATTCCAGCACCGGTGATGGTTGCGACTTTCGGTTCCGGGACTGCCCCGAGCCTGGGCCAAGATGGGGAGTTTCGTTCGCTCGGCAACGCTCCACTGCGTCATTCCTGCCTGATCCGTCGGACGAATTGTTACAACGGGCAGGCAAACCCTTGCTACGAGCAAATGATCGGTGCCTTAAGTGAGTTCCTGGCACGGCATTTCGAGGTAGCCGGCGGGGCCGCGACCGCGGTGCGACTGCCATGCGATCAGACCCCGCCACCTGGCTGTTAGCGCGATTGAATCCTAAGGCCAGCCCGTGCGGTGCCGCGAGGCGTTCGGGCCGTGGTTCACCCCGGCTTGCGCGCGCTCGCCAGCACATAGTCGAGCCCGCTGTAGATGCTCTGCGCGGAGACTTTGAGCGCCAGTCGCAGCGGCGGCCGGGCCAGGGGGTGTAGCCGCTGCGCCACGGCGGGGTCCGCGGCCAGGTGGCGGTGCAGCGGGGCATAGACATCGGCGCGGATGGACTCGACCTGGATGTCGGTGAAGCCCTGGGCGGCGAGCCGGGGGCCGTATTCGGCGCGGGTGTAGCGGTTGGCCTCCGGGATGGGGAACTTGGCGGCCACCGCCCACCAGGACAGCCGTTGTTGCTGCCGTTCGACCCAGCATTGGGCGACGGGCATGGGCAGGATGTCGGCCACCACCAGGCGCCCGCCGGGGCGCAGGACGCGCAGGGCCTCGGCGAAGAAGGCCTCGCGGGTGTTGAAATGGAAGGCGCACTCCAGCGCGGTGACGATATCGACACTGGCGTCCGGGATCGGCATGGCGGTCGCCGAGCCCTCGCGCAGGTCGATACGGTCCGCCAGCCCCAGCTTGGCGACCCGGGTGCGGGCGGCGGCCACCTGGCTGGCGGTGATGTTGAGCCCCACAATGGACTGCGGCCGGTAGTGTTTGGTCCAGTAGATGTCCTGGTCGGCGAACCCGAATCCGACATCCAGCACCCGATCCGCCGGCCCCATCTCGGCGCGCTCCGCCAGGAGCCCGGCCATGGCCGCGCAGGCGTCGTCCAGGGTGCGGGCGTCGCGCCAGTAGCCCAGGTTCAGCCAGAGTCCACGCGCGCTCGGGGTGCGGGTGGACAGCAGGTCATAGACGCGGATCACGTCGCGTGACTGGAAGGGGTTGTAGACCCAGTCGAGAAAGGCGAGCGACTCGCGCAGTGTCATCGGGGCAGTGGACTCGGGCATGGGGTTCTCCGCGCGGGCTGAAGCTGCGAATTTGGGGGCGGCGGGGGCGGATTTCGAACGTGCGCAGTTGCAAGCCGCCGTGGCTGCGGTTGACTTCAGGGGGCCGCTCTGCTGGACTTTGGGCGCCCCGGCGGGCGTGCAGGCAGTGTCCGCACCGCCATCCTGGGCTTGATCGGCGTCCCGGCCACCGTGCGCGCGGCGCGGGTGTCGGTCCGCACCGCGGACCCTACAGCGTCTTGGGACACATGAGGTTGAATGATTTCTGCACTTGAAGCACTCGCACGTCTGCGCGAGGGAAACCAACGGTTTGTCGCGGGCACGCAGCGCCGCGAGCCGCTCCTGAGTCATGCGCGGCGTGCGCAGTTGGCGCAGGGGCAGGCGCCCTTTGCCATCGTGCTAGGCTGTTCCGACTCGCGGGTGCCGGCGGAGCTCGTCTTCGACCAGGGGTTCGGCGATCTGTTCGTCATCCGGGTGGCCGGCAACGTCGTCTCTCCCTCGCAGGTGGGCAGCGTGGAGTTTGCGGCGGAGCGTTACGGCACCCGGTTGGTCGTGGTGCTCGGACATTCGCAGTGCGGGGCGGTGCTCGCCACCCTGGAGGAGCTGCAGCGCCCGACGGCGAGCCAGTCGCGTAACCTGCGCTCCATCGTCGACCGCATCCGGCCGTCCGTCGAGGGCCTGCTGCGCACCGAGCTGCGGCACGACATGGACGTTCTGGTGCGGCACGCCGTGCGGGCCAATGTCGGGGTGTCGGTCAGCCATCTGCGGCACGGCTCGGAGCTGCTGGAGGAATTGAGCGAGCACCAGGGGCTGGTCGTGGTCGGTGCCGAGTATTCGCTGGACACCGGGGTGGTCGAGTTTTTCAATGGGATCGAGGTCGCCTAATCGGGGGCTTGTCCATGGCCGCCAGCCAAAGCGTCTG
>CAILVI010000125.1 GCA_903837595.1 uncultured Thiodictyon sp. | reverse complement strand
CGGCCATCGGCCTGATCGAGATCGCCGGCCTGCGTCGCCTCTACCGCATCCAGCGTTGGGAGTGCTGGCTCTCCATCGGCTGCCTCGCCGGGGTGGTCATCCTGGGTGCGATTCCAGGCATCGGCCTGGCGATCGTCGTCGCCGTCATCGAGTTTCTGTGGGATGGCTGGCGCCCCTACTCCGCGGTCCTGGGACGCGCCGACGGCCTCAAGGGCTACCACGACATCACGCGCCATCCCGACGCGCGCCGCATCCCCGGTCTGGTCTTGTTTCGCTGGGATGCGCCCCTGTTCTTCGCCAACGCCGAGTGGTTCCATGAACGGGTGCTGGAAGCGGTGGCAACGTCACCCACGCCGGTACGCTGGCTGATCGTTGCAGCGGAACCGATCACCAGCGTGGACGTCACCGCCGCCGACGTACTGACCGCATTGGACGAAACCTTGCACGTGGCGGGCATCACGCTGTGCTTTGCCGAGATGAAGGACCCCGTCAAGGATAAGCTGAAGCGATTCGGGGTGTTCGCGCAGCTTGGCGAAGCGGCCTTCTATCCGACCGTTGGTGCCGCCGTCAGCCGCTATCTCAGCACCTATCCGGTGGAATGGCTGGACTGGGAGGACCGGACCCAGTGAATGGGAAACCGAACAGGATCAGTCCTTCTCCCTTCCGCCTTGGGTAGCGGACTGTCACGCCAGCCAGCGTGAAACCGGGGTCTGACGACCAACGGAGATAGCGGACATGGCATACCCGAGCTAAACCGCGTCCAGAGTGAGATGTGTAGTTTTTGTGCTAAGGTTGAGCCCGCGCACGGAACGTGGTCCGGAGGCGCAGCCACCCGGAAAGCAAAGCGTTGAGTGTATGCTGAAATTGGATCTTGCCAAGTGGAATCAAACCGCTGAGGATCTGCGGGATGAAGCGTTGACGGCGGCCCATGAGCGCACCCGTGAACGGTTCCTGGCCTTGTACGAGCTGACCCAGCAGGGACATGGCGTCACGGCGATTGCGCGGGGAACGACGCGCCATGCACAAACGCTGATGCGTTGGGTGCACTGGTACAACGAAGCCGGTCCCGACGGGGTGGTCTTTCAACAAACGGGTGGTCTCACCCCCTTTTTTGCCAGGTGAAAGAGCAGGCGCTCGATGCGTTGCGGCGGGCGGGACTCGCCGCCGCCGCCGCACCCGCGGTGGAAAAGGACCTGGAGACCGGGCGGTTGGTACCCCGCCGCGCGCTTGAGCAACACACGGCGCCGCTGCGCTGGACCCTCAAGCGGCTGGTGACATGGATCGAGACGCAGTTTGGGCATCAGGTCAGTCGGGAAACGCTCCGCCAGGCGCTCAAGCGCCTCGGGTTTTCCTGTATTTCTACAACCACGGCCAGGTGGCGATCTGGGACTTTCCACGCGGCAACACCGAGCACACACTGACGGTCTTGCGCCGACTGCGTGAGCGTGAGCCGACCCGCAAGATCGTCCTGATCTGGGATGGGGCGCCTTATCACCGCGCCAACGCCGTGGTGGCGCTGGCCGCCGAACTGGCCATCACGCTGCTGCCGCTACCCAGTTATAGCCCTGATTTCATGCCGGTCGAAGCCCTGTGGCGCTGGTTGCGCGAGGATGTCACCTATCATCACTGTCACGCCAGCGCCGAGGAACTGATCACGCGCGTGCGCGAGTTTGCGCAGACGATCAACCTCGATCCGTTTGCGATCGCCGACCGGCTTGGGACCAGGACGAGCCTCGATCCGGAAGAGGAAAAACTACGCATCCCATGCTAGGCGGGGTTTAAGTCCTATTTTTGCACGTATGTGGGCTATACCCGACCCGCTGGTGGCCCAGCTCCCGGGCCCGCGCTGGGCGTTACGGTGGTCGGTGCGGCAGCGGCTCAGGGTGCAGACAGCGATACTGCCAGATGACTGCGGCCCCGGCCAACGCGGTAATTTCGGCCAGGTCGTAGGCGGGGGCGACCTCGACCAGGTCCATGCCCCGCAAATCGATCCCCGCCAACCGTCTGAGAATCGCCATGACCTGCCAGGTGAACAGTCCCCCGACCTCGGGGGTGCCGGTGCCGGGCGCCTGGCCGGGATCGATGGCATCGATGTCGAACGAGAGATAGGCCGGGCCGGCCCCCAGGACCGCGTGCACCTGAGCGGCGACGGCCTGCGGTCCGCAGTCCGCTCTCGTGGACCGCCGCGGCGCTGACGATGTGTACGCCCTGGCTCAGAGTCCAATCGAAAAGCCAAGGACTTGGCCAGCTACGAATACCTGGGCCGCCATGACAAGGTGGTCTTTGCCGTCGCCAGCGGCGCCTATCATGCCGGCGACACTAACGAGAGGACCTTTGAAAAATACGCGGTTGAGCATGGTCTACGCGAACTGGCCCGTTTCCCCAGTCCCACTCAAGCCTGGGTGGCACGCAGTGGGCTGGATGCCAAAGTCGCAGAGGCGCTGCGCAGCACGCTACTGTCGATGACGGGACCCGCCTTGGACTATATCGACCGCAACGGCTTCCTCCCGCCCGACGACAGCAATTACGAAGAACTGCGCAAGGCCATTGAGGCCGCCCGGGGGTTTGGTGGCTAGCTGTGGCGGCCCACAAACATCCGCGCTCCGACCCACAAACACCGCGATTTCTGGCCCAGAGTAACTGCAAATAACGGGAGTCTCGAACGCAGATTATTTGCAAATGAGCCCACATTAACTGCAAACAGCGCGCAAACATCTGCGCCAGCCCAGATTATCTGCAAATGGGGCTGGCACCTTCATTGACCAAAGGGTTAGTCCTGAGCGGCCCCCGCGGCAGGGGGGATCAGAAGGCGCCGCACGACCTCCTGGACCCGGGCAAGGCGCCCTCGACGCGGTCCTGTCGCTATCCCTGGGCCTGACTGCGATCCCCAGCGTACCGCACCGACCGGCCACCGTCGGTTCGGCGAAACGGAGGTTTTTCCGGACCATCAGGAGACCACCCGTCCTGCCCTCCAACGCCAACCAAAGGCCCGGTTTTCCGGTCCGAAGAACCGGTTGCGGAAATCAGAGTTCACTTTTCCTCAACCCCGATGGGTCCGTCGAACCGCGGGCGTCCAGAGCAGCGGATGGACATCGGCCGCTGGTGCGAACACCGATCCGCTGTCGGCGGCCGACTCCACGGGGCTCCAGCGTCGTTTGCAGATAATCTGGGCCGGGGCGGATGTTTGCGCGCTGTTTGCAGCTAATGTGGGCTCATTTGCAAATAATCTGGGTCCTGGACCACCCTTATTTGCAGTTAATGTGGGCCGAAAATCGCGATGTTTGTGGGTCGGGGCGCGGATATTTGTGGGCCGCTACAAGTAGGGGGTTGAGGCGCAGTGGAACGTAAAACCGGGTTAAGCGCGGGGTCCTTGATAGGTTTGATGGTGAGTGATTTTCTTTGGCGACCCTCGCCGGTCGGCGTGGGCCTGTCCGCACAGGCCAAGATGGGTGTACCCATCTTGG